>JAGHTF010000056.1 GCA_018065485.1 Candidatus Cryptobacteroides fimicaballi
GGCACCGGAAGCAAGAAGGTCAAACTCATAGATAATTTCAAGATTGGAGGCAGCTACAATTTTATGGCCGATTCCATGCGTTTGAGCACTATTTCGATGTCGATGTCCACCAATCTGTTCAACAAGGTGAATATGAGTGCCAGCGCCAGTTTCGACCCCTATGCAATCAACGAGAAGGGAGCCAGATACAATCGCCTTGCAGTTGCCAGTCACCAGGGCCTTATGCGCCTGCAGACATTCAACACTTCGCTTTCATACGCCATCCAGGGAGAAGGAAAAACCCAGGGAAGCGAGGGAAACACCACAAAGGTAGCAAGTGCGGTCGATTACTATAAGAGACAGTATTATCATCCGGTTACAAATGAATTCATTCCCGGTGGATGGCTGTATTACACCAACACCAATGCGCCCTGGTCTCTGAACTTCAGTTATAACCTTAACTTGACTATGGCCTATGCAATCAAGGAAGGACGATTTGAGGCCACCCCGAAATTGAACCATTACCTGAACCTGAACGGAAATATCAAGCTCACCCCAAAGATGAGCATCAACTTTACCAGCGGCTTCGACTTTACGGCAATGAAGGTGACCACGACTCAGGTGAATGCTACATACGATCTGCATTGCTTCAACATTTCGGTTATGTGGGTGCCACTGGGAACATACAAGTCCTACAGTTTCAGGATTGCAGCCAACGCTTCTACCCTTGCTGACCTTCTTCGTTTCAGAAAATCCAGCAACTGGCGCGATAATTAAAATTTTTACTATATTTGCACTGCCGTTCTTCGCGGCAGTTAAATCTATTTATACATATTACTATGACATACAGTCTCCATGACTTGAGCGTGATGAGCAGAGAAGAGCTCGAGTCCGTAGCAAAGGATTTGAATGTTAAGGTCAGCAAGCGGATATCAAGCGAAAAGCTGGCCTGGTCTATCCTTGATGCACAAGCAATCATCGAATCGGTAAAACCCGAAGTCAAAGAAGTCAAGAAAGCCCGCAGGGGCCGTCCTGCAAAGCAGAAGAAAGAAGAGAATGTGGTGGAAGCAAAATCGGAACCGGTTGCGGAAATAAAACCCGCGCCCGCACCTGCAACCGAACCTCAGGCTGCGAAGCAGAAGGAACAGAAAGAACAGAAACAGGAAAATCAGGGCTCCAGGAGAGTGGAACGCAAGCGTGGTCGCAAACCTGCGGTTAAGGAAGAAAAGACCGAAAGCGTTGTGGCGGCGCCGGAACCGAAATCCGAAAAAGCCGAAAAGCCTGAGGAACAGCAGAAGAGACAGGAAAAACAGGAAAGGCAGGAGAAGCCGAAGATTCCCCTCTATGAAGGAACGGTCAAGGCTACCGGTGTTTTGGAAGTGATGCCCGACGGATACGGTTTCCTGCGTTCATCGGACTACAATTACCTTAACTCCCCCGACGACATTTACGTTTCCCAGAACCAGATAAAGTCGAATGCCCTTAAGAATGGCGATACCGTCTGCGGCGAGATCCGTCCTCCCCGTGAGGGCGACAAGTACTTCCCGCTGGTATCGATTAAGACTGTGAACGGTAGAACTCCCCAATTCATCCGCAACAGGGTTCCGTTCGATTTTCTCACTCCCCTCTTTCCGGAGGAAAAATTCAATCTGCTTGGAAACGGACACGAGAAAGATCCTTCCTGCCGGATTGTAGATATGTTCGCTCCCATCGGCAAGGGCCAGAGAGGTCTTATCGTAGCGCAGCCCAAAACCGGCAAGACAATGCTTTTGAAGAGCATCGCCAATGCAATTGCCGACAACCATCCCGAGGTTTATGAGATAGTTCTGCTTATTGACGAACGTCCCGAGGAGGTTACCGATATGCAGCGCAGCGTGAAGGCCGAGGTGGTTGCTTCGACTTTCGATGAACCCGCCGAACGGCACGTGAAAGTGGCGAATATGGTTATCGAAAAGGCACGCAGAATGGTCGAGTGCGGCCACGATGTTGTTATTCTTTTGGATTCGATAACTCGTCTGGCGAGAGCTTACAATACGGTTCAGCCCGCATCCGGAAAGGTTCTTTCCGGCGGCGTGGATGCCAATGCCCTGCAGAAACCCAAGAGGTTCTTCGGTGCGGCCCGAAACATCGAAGGAGGCGGCTCGCTTACCATTATCGCCACAGCCCTTACCGAGACCGGCTCCAAAATGGATGACGTGATTTTCGAGGAATTCAAGGGAACAGGCAATATGGAACTTCAGCTCGACCGCAACCTGAGCAACCGTAGGATCTTCCCTGCCGTGAATCTGCTTCTTTCCGGAACCAGAAGGGATGACCTGCTGTTCGAAAGAGGCGTCGCCAACCGCATATGGATTCTGCGGAAGATGCTTGCGGAGATGACTTCCATTGAAGCTATGAACTTTATGCTCCAGATTATGGACGATTACAAGACAAACGAACAGCTTCTGGACAATATGAATAAGGTAAGTCCCAAAGACTTGAGATAAAAATGGTCAAAGTATTTTGCAAGAACTCGGGTGAAACCCTTAATTTTCAGGAAGGCAGTCTGCTGATCGACATTCTGGACAAGTTCAAATTCGAACACAAACTGCCTATATTGGCGGCAAAGGTCAATAATGTGGTAGAAGGTCTGAAATTCAGGCTTTATACCAACAAGGACATTCAGTTCCTGGATTACACTTCATATGCCGGACGCAGCGTTTACTGCCGTTCGCTTTGCTTTCTTCTTACGAAGGCGGCGGGAGATGTGTGCCCGGGTTGCAGAATAACTGTACGCCGCCCCATTTCAAAGGGTTATTTCTGTGAGGTCTTTGCACCGGACGGTTCCGTTATGGACGAAGCCTGCATCGGCCGGATCAAGTCCAGGATGCGCGAGCTGGTAGAGAGGGACGAAATGTTCCATCGGCACGAAGTGCATACCGAAGAGGCGATTGAACTTTTCCGGTCGCTGGGTTTTGACGACAAGGTCAAGCTCCTGGAAACCGAGGGCAACGTTTATTCCAGCTACTACACTCTTGACGGTACGCCCGATATGTATTATGACGTTATGCTGCCGTCGGTCGGGTATCTCAAGGTCTGGGAACTTGAACCTTTCAACGGCGGAATGCTGCTACGGGTGCCGGACCGTCATCAGCCGGACAGACTTGCTCCCTTCATAAGCCAGCCCAAGACCCTGGAAGTGATGAAGGAGAACGTTCGCTGGAACAACATTATGGGTCTGAGAACCGTCGGGGATGTGAACGTGGCCTGCCGGAACGGGCACGCAACCGACCTTATCCAGGTCGCCGAGGCCCTGCAGGAAAAGAAAATAGTCCAGATTGCCGAAGAGATTGAAAAACGCTTCCGCGAGGACGGGGCACGCCTTGTACTTATCACAGGGCCGAGCAGCAGCGGCAAGACTACGGTCTGCAAACGGCTCAGCATTCAGTTGAAAGCCTGCGGGCTCAAGCCCGTTTCTTTCTCGACCGACGACTACTTTGTAAACCGGGTGGACACTCCCCTTCTGCCGGACGGCAACTATGACTTTGACAATTTCGACACCGTTGACCACGATGCTCTTCAGGCTGATGTCCTAAAACTGCTTGAAGGAAAAGAAGTGGAGATACCGGAATACAACTTTGTCACCGGCATTCGGGAATACAACGGCAAGAAACTTTCCCTTGGAAAGGATTCGATCCTGCTGATAGAAGGCATCCACGCCCTTAATCCGAAGCTGACGGATAAGGTTGACGACTTGCTGAAATACAAGATATTCATAAATGCAATCACCAGTATTTCGCTGGATGACCACAACTCAATAGCTACCAGCGACAACCGTCTGCTGAGGAGGATTGTCCGCGACTACAACAACGGATCATTTACGGCCTGTCAAACAATCAGCAACTGGCCCAACGTGCGCAGGTCGGAGGTAAAATGGATATATCCCTTTCAGGAGAGTGCCGACGTTCTCTTCAATTCGGCCTACCTGGTAGAGTTTGCAGTGCTTCGTTCGCACGCCCAGGCCATACTGGAAACAGTACCGAAGAACCGGACAGAATACAGCGAAGCCAACCGCCTGATGAAGATCCTGCAGCATTTCACTCCCGTCAGCGACAAGGATGTTCCCGCAACCTCTTTGATCCGCGGATTCATAGGCGGAGGAAGCCTATGATCGGAGATACCATCTGCGCCCCTGCCACCGGTACCGTCGGCGCTGCCATTGCGGTTGTAAGATTGAGCGGACCGGATACTTTTGAAATCCTGCAAAAGGTTGTGGATTTCCGCTCGCCTGTTTTGGAAGGCGGAAGGGTGAAGTACGGTGTCATTCCTGGACTGGACGATGTGCTGGTAAATATCTACAAAGCCCCTCACAGCTATACGGGAGAGGATTCCGCCGAGATTTCCTGTCACTGCTCCCCTTTCATAGTGAGCCGGATTCTCGGCTTACTTGCCGACAACGGAGCGAGGATGGCCGGCCCCGGTGAATTTACCCGCCGCGCGTTCGTGAACGGTAAGATGGACCTGGCTCAGGCCGAAGCCGTATCGGATCTCATTGCCAGTGAAAGCCAGGCTCAGCACAGAATGGCTCTGAATCAGTTGAAAGGCCGGTATTCCGAAGGTCTTATGGCTCTCAGGGATGAACTTGTGGAAATCAGTTCCCTTTTGGAACTCGAACTCGACTTCAGCGATCAGGACGTGGAATTCGCATCGCGGGAAAGACTCGTCAGACTTTTGGATGAGACACTTGCCGAGGTGGAGAAACTGGTGGAATCATTCAAGTTGGGCAATGCATTGCGGCAAGGTGTGCCGGTAGCAATCGTCGGGGAACCGAATTCGGGTAAAAGTACGCTTTTGAATGCCCTGCTCGGGGAGCAGAGAGCGATAGTCTCCGATATTCCGGGAACTACCAGGGATACCATTGAGGAGACCTTGAACATAGGCGGAATAAAGTTCCGGTTCATAGATACCGCAGGGCTGCGGGAATCGGCCGATGTCATAGAGAAAATAGGTGTCGAGCGCTCCTTTGCGGCTATAGACAAGGCTAAGGTCGTGGTGCTGGTAGTGGATGCATCCTCTCTTGGGGAATCCGATGCCGGCGCACTTGCAGATGGTAAATCCGGCAGCAGGAACGGGATTGAGAAGGAGGAGGGCAGACACGTTGGCCGGAACGGGGTTGAGAAGGAGATACGGGAACGGCTCACTGCGGACCAGACCCTGATTGTGGCCTGCAACAAGGTTGACCTGTCCCCTGCTCCGTCAGGTATGCTCGGAATCAGCGCCCTTAACTCTGAAGGGCTTGATGAACTTCGGACCCGGATATGCAAAGCCGTCGATTATAATACCGACCACCTGATGGTAAGCAACGAGCGCCATTGCAACGCACTGCGTCGCGCCGCAGCCTCCCTTCGTGCCGTCCGTCGCGGACTCGACGCCGGAACCGAGACCGACCTAGTGTGTATCGACCTACGCAACGCGACAGCCGCTCTCAACGAAATATTCGGCAAGCAGATTGGCACCGAAGATGTATTGGGAGAGATATTTGGGAGGTTCTGCGTGGGGAAGTAGCGGAATTGCAACGGATTGGCAATGCAACTCATCTTGCCCTTCGGTTTGGCCCAGGAAGTGACGGACTAGTCCCCGCGGACAATTTTTGTCTCGATTATTGTCCAAAATTCTCAAGTCGGACAATTTTTGCCTCGAGTATTGCGCTTTCCGGGATTTTTGAAGCAAAAACGCAATTTTCGGCCGAAATATTGTCCGCGAACTCGCAGAATATCTCGGATATACTCAGTGGCGCAACTTCGAAGCTGTCATCGAAAAAGCCAAAGA
>JAGHTF010000080.1 GCA_018065485.1 Candidatus Cryptobacteroides fimicaballi
CGACGTGGCGGAGGTGGAGGCTCTTCCCGGCAAGGAAAGGGAACAATACATCAAGGATATGACCACAGAACGCGACATCATCAACCAGAAAGAGTTCGCCCGCCAGGAAGGCAGAGCGGAAGGTCTTGTAGAAGGCCTTGCGAAAGGCAAGACAGAAGCCAGGGCAGAGCTTGCCAAGGGAATGCTTTCCAATGGAATAGACATCAACCTCATTGTTAAGTTGACCGGACTGACCGAGACAGAGATCAAAAGTCTCTGAGAATGCTTGAGAATCAGCAAGTTATAAAAAGGCCTTCCGTCAAACCACGGAAGGTCTTTCTGTAAATCGCTCGTAATAAAGCACTTCTGAAAACGGCCTTTGCCGTATCGGCTAATAGCGCTTGATTGAGCCTATTCCGTTAACCTGGGAATTGAGATTATCGCAGCGGAGTTCGCTTATATCAAGGCTTCCGGCACCGTTCAGAACCACATCGGCTTCCTTCGCGTGACCGGCAAGCTCGGCAGAACCCGCGCCGTTGATGGTAGCCTTGACTTTCCTGCATTCGATTCCCTCGAGGTCTGCGCTTCCGGCTCCGTTCACGGTTATGTCGATGATATCGCAGTTTGCATATTCGAGGTCAATGTCACCGGCTCCGTTTATGGCAACCCTAACGTTATCGGCCTCTATTCTCTTAACCTCGATATCGCCTGCACCGGCAACAGTAAGTTCCAGGTCCTTGGCGGAAATCCCGCGGTCGGCCTCAAAATCGCCCGTACCTTCTATTCTCACGCTTTTAAGAGAGGGAGCGCCTATATAAACGACAATCCTGTCATTCCTTATAAAAGTGGTTTTCCCCGCATCCAGAGTAAGGACTCCGTTCACTACATCGACGGTAAACTTGTCCAACGCTTTCTGCGGGCCGCATAGCTTGACGCTCTGCTCGCCGGGGAAATATTTTACGTCGAACTTCCCTTTTGCAACAATTTCGTCGAACGCTGCAACTTCTACAGCCTTTGTTACGATGCTCTGGGAAGAAGCCGACAGCACGGCTATACCAAGAGCGACTGCAGCAATGAAAACAATCCTTTTCATAGAATCAAATGCTAAAAATTGACTAAAGCAGATGGAAACCTACCGTAAGGCCTGCCATCACAATACTTACCATACTCATAAGTTTGATGAGAATGTTGAGAGAGGGTCCGGATGTATCCTTGAAAGGATCTCCTACAGTATCGCCCACAACGGTAGCGTGATGACACTCGGAGTTTTTGCCTCCGCAATGTCCTTCTTCGACGAACTTCTTGGCGTTGTCCCAGGCACCACCGGAATTGGACATAAATACGGCAAGTACAAATCCTGCACCAAGTCCGCCGATAAGAAGTCCCAGCACACCTGCAACACCGAGCAGCACACCGGTAAGAACCGGAACGATTATGGCTATGAGTGAAGGAACCAGCATCTCGTGCTGCGCCGCCTTGGTAGAAATCTCTACGCAGCGTTTGTAGTCGGGAGTTCCTTCTCCGGTAAGGATACCCTTGATTTCGGCAAACTGACGGCGGACTTCAACTACCATCTTGGATGCGGCGCGTCCCACAGCGTCCATAGTAAGGCCGCAGAACAGGAAGGCCATCATAGCGCCAATGAATACACCTGCCAGAACTGCAGGGTTCATCAGGCTAACGTTATAGTTGGAGAGAACGTCCAGGATGGTTGCATCCGAAGCGTTTTCGATGAATTTTCCGCCAACGCCCACGATTGCCTCCCCTACACGGGCAAGGGCAATTTTAATCTCTTCGATATAAGATGCAAGCAGAGCCAGAGCAGTAAGGGCGGCTGAGCCGATTGCAAATCCCTTTCCGGTTGCGGCTGTAGTGTTGCCGAGGGCGTCGAGCACGTCGGTACGTTCGCGCACCTGAGGATCAAGTTCCGACATCTGGGCATTTCCACCGGCATTGTCGGCAATGGGGCCGTAGGCATCGGTTGCAAGGGTGATACCCAAAGTGCTGAGCATTCCCACTGCGGCGATTGCTACTCCGTAAAGACCGGTAGAGAGCACGCCGGGAGCCATAATGTCGGCATTGAACCCTGTTGCAAACAGGAACGCGAGAATAATGGCTACGGCAATTGTAACAACCGGAATAGCGGTAGAACGCATTCCAAGGCCTACACCGCTTATGATTACGGTAGCGGGGCCTGTCTGGGATGACTCGGCGAGCCTCTGGGTAGGCTTATATGAATGAGAAGTGTAGTATTCTGTAGATTTGCCGATGATAACGCCTGCGCAGAGGCCGGAAACTACCGACAGGGAGAAGTGCCACCAGTTTGAATCGCCGGTGCCGAATACCAGCGCCAGTATTCCGAAGGTAGCGACTCCGCTGAGAACAGCGGCGAGGTTTGTTCCAAAGCTCATACTCTTGAGCAGCTGGCCCATTCCGGCTCCCTCCTTTGTGCGGACCGTAAAGATGCTGATAACGGACAGAAGGACTCCGACGGCGGCAATCAGCATAGGGGCAAGCACTGCCTTCATCTGCATCTCCGGACTGATGGCATAGAATGCCGATGCACCCAAAGCCATTGTGGAAAGGATTGAACCGCAGTAACTTTCATAGAGGTCGGCACCCATTCCTGCAACGTCTCCAACATTGTCGCCTACGTTGTCGGCGATGGTTGCGGGGTTGCGGGGGTCATCCTCGGGAAGATCGGTCTCGACCTTACCTACAATGTCGGCGCCCACGTCGGCAGCTTTGGTATAGATACCGCCACCCACACGGGCAAACAAAGCCTGGGTAGAAGCTCCCATTCCGAAGGTAAGCATTGTTGTGGTAATGATTACGAGGTTCTGAGCATCGTTTGCAGGATAAAAGGCGTTGAGAACAAGGAACCAGATAGCGATATCCAGAAGGCCGAGGCCTACAACGGTAAGGCCCATTACGGCACCGGAGCGGAATGCTACCTTGAGTCCGCCGTTAAGCGATTTGCGGCAAGCATTGGCCGTACGGCCCGATGCAAAAGTTGCCGTTTTCATTCCAATGAACCCTGCAAGTCCGGAGAAGAAACCACCGGTGAGGAATGCAAAAGGAACCCAGGGATTCTGAACCCCGAAACCGTATGCCAGAATGGCAAAGAATATTGCAAGGACAATAAACACGATGACAACCACCTTGTACTGCTGCTTAAGGTAAGCCATAGCTCCCTCACGCACATACAGGGCAATTTGTCTCATTGTGGGAGTCCCCTCGTCTTCTTTCTTCATCTGCCTGTAGAAAACGAATGCGAAAACCAGCGCAAGCAACGAGGCAGCGGGGACTGCATAAAATAATGTTTCCATAAAATTTTGTTTTATTTTCAGGTTATTAGTTTATTACACTTTGAGGAATATCTTTTTCTTGTACAGGAAGTACAGGAACAGCCAGCTGAGGGCAAGGTACGTTACCAGATATATGATTCTTCCTATCTGTTCCGGGCAAAGTTCGATTACTCCGCCCATAAGGAAATTGGTGGCCTGTCCGAAACTGATAAGCCTTGGAGCCAGGAAGATAGTTATGGAATTCATACCTATTACCTTGAAGAAAAGGGTCCATTTGTTCCATCCCTTTACGTCTATTATCCAGTAGAAGAGAGCAAACATTGCGAGGGAATAGGCGCCTACAACCAGAACGAAAGTACTTGTCCACAGTTTCTTGTTAATAGGGAACCAGTTGCTCCAAACCAACCCGGCAACCAGCATAACGGCAGCGGCGGCAAACATATACAGCGTCTTTCTGTTCCCGCTCAGCTTTTGTTCGGGAAGCCTTACGAAATCTCCCGTAAACATTCCCAGCATTGCCGTAACAATGGCAGGCACGGTGCTCAAAAGGCCTTCGGGATCAAAAATCTTTCCCGAATACAGATGGTCGGGGCCTAGCACTATTCTGTCGATATACCCTACCAGGCAGCCTTCCTTTGAAAGAGGATCCCCTCCAGGAACGTCCGGAGCGGGAATCATACACAGGAACCAGTAACCCAAGAGCACGACTGCGGCAATGACAGCCCTGGCCTTAGGCTTGAAATTTATGTAGATGAGCGCGGCGAACATCCAGGCAAGGCCTATGCGCCCGAGCACGCTGCATATTCTTATGGTGTCCAGATGCAGGCGGAACAGCCCGTTGCATACCAGACCGAGCAGGAACAATACTACTCCTCTGCGGAAAATCTTTCCATAGATACTCAGGCGGCTTGCCCCTTTCTCGCATTGTTTGGCATAGGAGAAGGGGAAAGAAATACCCGCAATGAACAGAAACAGGGGAAAGATTGTGTCGTGATGGCGAAGTCCGTTCCAGGCCACGTGCCCCATCTGCTCTGAGAGCCAGCTTTCCGACCCGTTGGGAAACAGACTGCACACGGCTGTTACAAGCGACGCAAAGCCCATAATGAAAAGCATATCGAAGCCTCTGAGGGCATCGAGGCTTTCAAGTCTTTTGAATTCGTTCATACAAATAACGTCATAGGGATACAAATATACCAAATAATCTCTCCTTTTAATACATTCAAGCCCTATTTTTTCTATATTTGTAAAAGACATCAACAATAATCAACCATATGACTAACCGTAGATCTTTTCTCAAAACAGCCACTGCCGCCGCTGCCGCCGCCGTATGCGCTCCGGTAATAAGCAGCTGCAAGCAGAATGCGGCACAGCTAGCTGCAGGCGCCAATTCCATTGCAAATCCGCTCGATTCGGAAGGCGGCTCATCCCTCATTGTCCCCAAGGGAGCGGGGCTTCCCATTACAGGAACCTTCCTGGATGAAATTTCGCACGACATCCCCCATCAGAACTGGGGAGCGGCAGAATGGGACCGCGATTTCCAGAATATGAAAGCTATCGGAATCGACACCGTTATAATGATTCGGAGCGGATACCGCAAATTCATCACCTGGCCCAGCAAATATCTGCTCGGAAAGGGTTGCTATATGCCCTCTATGGACCTTGTGGAACTGTTCCTTACCCTGGCCGACAAGTATGAAATGAAGTTCTATTTCGGACTTTACGACAGTGGCCGTTATTGGGATACGGGCGATATGAGCTATGAACTGGAGTCCAACAAATACGTTATCGACGAGGTTTGGAGCCTTTACGGCCACCACAAGAGTTTCCAGGGATGGTACATTTCTACCGAAATCAGCCGCAAGACCAAGGGCTGCATCGAGACCTTCCACGAAATGGGAAAGATGTGCAAAGATGTCTCCGGAGGCCTGCCCACCTTCATTTCTCCCTGGATAGACGGAAAGAAGGCCATTATGGGAACCGGCCTTACCTCAAAGAAGGGCGTATCCGTACAGCGGCACGAACAGGAATGGAATGAAATATTCGACGGCATTCACGACGTGGTGGACGCCTGCGCATTTCAGGACGGTCACATCGACTACGACGAGCTGGACGCCTTCTTCAGTGTAAACAAGAAACTGGCCGACAGATACGGAATGCAGTGCTGGACGAATGCCGAGACCTTCGACCGCGATATGCCCATCAACTTCCTGCCCATCAAGTTCGACAAACTCAGAATGAAGCTGGAGGCAGCGAAGCGTTGCGGATACGACAAGGCCATCACCTTCGAATTCTCGCACTTCCTTTCACCCCAGTCGGCTTACCTGCAGGCAGGCCACCTTTACGACAGGTACAAAGAATACTTCAATATAAAATAGTATGAAGGTCAGCGGTTCAAATTTAGGATACGTTATTTTCCTTTCAATCGTTGCGGCTCTCGGAGGTATCCTGTTCGGCTATGATACGGCCGTAATTTCGGGAACCACAACCGACGTTGCCCTGCAGTTCAACCTGAACGACATTTCCAAGGGCTGGTATGTGGGATGCGCCCTGGTGGGTTCCATCATAGGAGTAGCGGTTGCCGGGATGCTGAGCGACTTCCTCGGAAGAAAAAAGACAATGCTCATTGCGTCGGTTCTGTTCAGCGTTTCCGCCATAGGCTGCTGCCTGTGCGCCGGTATCGACGACCTGGTGATTTACCGGATAATCGGAGGGCTGGGCATAGGTATCGTTTCCATCGTATCCCCCATCTACATTTCCGAGATATCTCCGGCAAAGATTCGCGGTACTATGGTGTCACTGTATCAGCTTGCGGTAACTATGGGTCTGCTGCTGGCATACCTGATAAACTTCATCATCCTCAAGAATTCGGGAACATCGGCCTTTACGGGTTTTTTCAAATGGATTTTCGCCGACGAGCTGTGGAGAGGTATGCTGGGCTCCGAAACCGTTGTTACGCTCCTGTTCTTCCTGATCATTTTCTTTATTCCCGAAAGCCCGCGCTGGCTCATTGTAAAGGGTAAGGACGAGAGGGCTATGAAGATTTTCCGCCGCCTCAAGAGCGAGGAAAGCGGAGCTCTGGAAGAATATTCCCTTACAAAAGCTTCCATTGCGGGAGAGGTAAAGTCGGAATGGAGTGCGCTTAAGGAAAAGGGCATAGTGAAGGCCGTTCTGATTGGTTCTGCAATCGCTATCCTGGGGCAGTTTATGGGTGTGAACGCCGTGCTTTACTATGGCCCCGACATCTTTGCCGACGCAGGCCTTGCCGCCGAGGATTCCTCGTTCTCTACCGTTCTGGTAGGGCTTGTGAATATGCTCACTACAGTTCTTGCCGTGTTCATAATCGACAAGGTGGGACGCAAGAAGCTCATCTACTTCGGGGTAAGCAGTATGATTTTGTGTCTGATAGCCATCGGGCTCATTTTCGCCCTTGGCGGTGGCGGAATCCTGTTGCTGGTGTTCTTCCTGCTCTACATTTTCAGTCAAGCCATATCCATCAGCGCAGTGGTGTTTGTGCTGCTGTCCGAGATGTATCCCAACAGGGTGCGCGGTATTGCTATGTCCATCGCAGGCCTGGCGCTTTGGGTCGGAACCTACCTGATTGGTCAGTTTACACCCTGGTGTATGACAAATCTCACCCCGGCCGGTACGTTCTTCCTGTTTGCCGTGATGTGCATCCCCTATATGCTCATTATGTGGAAGAAAGTTCCTGAGACCACAGGCAAGACCCTGGAGGAAATCGAGGCCTATTGGAAAAGCAAGAACTGATGACTAAGAGAATCGAGGCAATAGATATGCTCAGAGGCCTGACCATTATAGGGATGGTCTTCTGCGCTTCGTTCAGCTGGGACAGCGGTCTTCCGGCATTTATGTTCCATTGCCAGGAGCCGCCCCCAAGCTTTGCCTTCTCCCCCGAGACCAGAGGCATAACCTGGGTCGATCTGGTATTCCCTTTTTTCCTGTTCTCGATGGGCGCGGCCTTCCCGGTTGCGCTGGGGAATAAACTCCGAAAGACCGGCAGGCCTTCGAAGGTTGTTCTCGGGCTTGTTCGCCGATGGGTCACCCTTGTGCTGTTCGCACTCGTGCTGGGCAACAGCGGGAAGATTTTCTCGGCTCAGGCGCCCGAAATCGTGAAAGGCATTCTGGTCGTATGCGGATGGCTGGCGCTTTTCGCCAGCCTTGTAAGGACTTCCAGGCCCTGGGTAAACCCTTGCGGCTATGCCCTGCTGCTGAGCCTGTTCCTTGTAGAGGCCCTGGCGTTCAAGGTCGAATTCAGCCTGTACACTTCGGATATCATTATACTGATACTGGCGTGGATGGCGCTGCTCGGCGGGCTTATATGGCTGGTAACACGGGAAAACCGGCCGGTTCGCGCGCTCATCTTCTTTTTTATTCTGGCAGTGAAGGCGGTAGGCTCGTATACTCCGGCATTCAACGGAGTTACGGTACCATCGGCCCTGGCCTGGCTGTTCAGCTGGAGCTTCTGCCAGTATCTGCTGATTGTGATTCCTGCAACGTTCATAGGCGAACTGCTCCTTAGGGACAATGGCGACGAACCGGTGGGCGCCGCTGCATTCCTTCCGATTGCGGCAGTGCTCACGCAGCTCTGGGGGCTTTTCACCCGCAACGTGGCGGCCGACTTCGGGATAACGGTGGCGCTTGCCTTCGCCTACATTCTGCTCGTGCGCCGCAGGGCCGGGAAATCCAGCGTCACTGCCTTTGCGGGATTTGCCTTTCTTATTGCAGGCATCGCTTTTGACCCGCTGGACGGAGGTATCGCAAAGGATTATTGCAACATAAGTTATCTGCTTTGCACCGGAGGTATGGCCTGTCTAGTGACATCGGTATTCACGGGACTTGAGAGCAAGGGGTACAACGGTGGAATTCTGGCACTCTGCGGGCAGAACCCGATGATTGCCTATACCATTGTGTCGGGGTTAATCAGCCCTGCACTGTATGCCTGCGGCCTGCTGGGTCTGCTCGACTCCCTTGGCACGGGAAATATTTTCTGGGGGCTCACCAGAGGTGTTGTAGTTACCGCCTCTATGTGCCTTTGCACTGCATTCTTTACCAAAAAGAAAATATTCTGGAGAAGTTAGATATGAAAAAAACGCTTTTGGGCATAACGCTGGGCTTCATTGCCTTTTATGGCTTGCAGGCGCAGGAACCGTTAAGGTTCAACGCCGACGGGTCTTTTAAGATTGTCCAATTCACCGACCTGCACTACAATGCGGTAAAGCCGGAGTCCAGGATTGTGCTCAAGCGCATAGACGAGGTGCTCTCTGCCGAGAGCCCCGACCTGGTAGTGATTACCGGCGACATCATCTACTCTTCTCCGGCAAAAGCGGCCTTGAAAGACGTTTTCGAGTGCATTTCGGCCCACGGTGTACCCTTCTGCGCGGTATTCGGTAACCACGATGCCGACTTCGGGACCCCCAAGGATGAAATGTACGATTATATCCGCCGTTTCCCGGGCTGCGTTATGCCCGAACGCGGGGGCTCGTACGATTATGCACTGCCCGTGCTGGCATCGGGGGTAGCCGACGAAGCGGCGGGAGTGCTGTATTTCATCGACTCCAACGCGCATATCTTTGAGGACGGGAAGTTCGTTGGCTACGACTATATTAAGGAACCGCAGATAGAATGGTATAAGAGTACCTCTGTAACCTTTACGGCGGCAAACGGAGGGTCTCCCCTGCCGTCGCTGGCGTTCTTCCATATTCCCCTGCCGGAATTTCACGATGCAGTGAAAAACGAGGCCTGCACCCTTATCGGTACCCGGATGGAACCCGCCTGCGCCCCGCAGTTCAACAGCGGAATGTTCGATGCTATCCGGCAGATGGGCGACGTTTTCGGAGTTTTTGTGGGGCACGACCACGACAACGACTATGCGGTGGTCTATGAGAATATCCTTTTTGCCTATGGCCGATACACCGGGGGCAATACCGAATACAATAACCTGCCCAACGGGGCGAGGGTCATTGTCCTGAAGGAGGGACGTCGGGAGTTGGACTCCTATGTACGAATTAAAGGAGGCCGAATCCTGACCCCCTTTACATTCCCTGAAAGTTTTTATCAGACTCCCTGGGCAGACCGCCCTCTGGATCCTGAATGCAATTAATTAGTATTCTTTGATTTCTACATCGACTTTATAGTCGAACGTGTCACTTCCATCATTGAATTCAATCAGCAGATAGAATTTTCCGGAATCCACGCCTTTGGTTGCCTTGTAGAATATTTCAAATGATGTGCTCTCCGGGCTGCTCAAGACATCGACTTTCCTGATTATCTTGGAAGCTGAAAGGGTTCCGTCCGGCTCATACAGTTTGTATCCCTGGATTTTCAGGTCAGCCTCTCCGTCATAAACTAAAATGGGCTCGCTTCCGGACACCTCGGCGCCAAGCATCTTGATTGTAATACCTTTGGCTGCGGGGATACGCGTGTTGCTGGTGTACACAAAATCAAAGGCTTCGCTCGACTTGATGGGTGATACGCCTTTGAGCGCGCGGCACTGGAGAGAAAGATCGAACTGGCTTGCTCCGAAATCTTTTCCGGTTGCAATGGCTTCGTCGAATTTGCCCTTGAGAGCCTTTAGTTCGGCCAGGGCCTTGTCATACGATTCGAGAACCTCTTTGGAATCGGTAGCGAGAATGCTTTTTCCGTATTTTGTGCTTATTTCATCAACTCCTTTTGTTACAAGCAAATAGGCCTCATTATTCTTAATGTCGTATCCGTCACGGCTTATCACCTCGTTTTTTACAGGGTTAATCTGCACCATATAGGAGTCTTTCTGTTGTTCTCCACTTTTGCTGCATCCGAAGATGACAGGGAGTGCTAGAAGTGTAAATAAAACTATTTTCTTCATATGCATAATTTTTTGACCTGCAAAGGTATTGATTTTTTTTCTTCCGACAAATAATTTCCTCGCCAGTCGATGGGGGTTTCGAACGGGCGGGTGAGGCTGTCAAGTACTCTCATTGAGTCCAGGCGGGCGGCAGGGTTTTCCACAGAAAGAATCCACATTTCGTCGGCCCAGCCCACGTTACGCCCTTCGGCCTTGAAAAGACCGGTAGAACCCATTCTTTGCAGCAGCTTGAAATCGGGGTCGCCAGGTTCCAGGTCCAGATAGGGCTGGATGCGGGCGCCTGCTTCGAGAAGAACGGTCTGCACCTGCCGCACGTCCACGTCCCTCACCCGGCAGTCATTCTTTACTGCAAGAGCCGCTATCACTCCCGCCGCCTGCCCGAGTTCCATAACAACCGGCTGCAGCCGGGTAGCCCCTTCCACCGAATTGTCCACCGATATCGACTTTTCGGCCACTATCAGGTTCTCTACCCCAACCGGAATCATTACCCCGGCAGGGACTGTAAAAGAAGGGATTGGGGTATATGATTTATGCAGATTCTTCCAGTCGGGATGGGCATAGTGGTGATGGTCAACAGGATAGTCCCCTACCGCTACTCCGGCCCGATATAAGGGTTCAGGGTAGGAATACGGGTCCTGCACTGCTTCGAAGGTCAGCCGGGCCTCGCCTTTGATGCGTCGGCTCTCCCTGAAATACGGGATGAACGGAAGATGGTCGCGGGTGGGGAATTCATCATCGGCAATGCCGATATTCTTCATCCCCAACTCAGTCTGAATGAAATAGAGGTAGCCCAACGCCTTGTCCTTGGCCTGGCGGATGGCCTTTGCCCGTTCAGTCCGAGATGCGTCTATTACGTTGGCGTAGAAGTCGTTGCCTTCGATGGGCCAGTTGAGCATAATCTTTCCCCCGGGCAGGCGGCCGTAACTGAGCATCATTTGCGGACTCCACAGAGCCTGCCCCTTGGAGGTCTGAGGGTTGTTGAGCGGATTCTCGCAGCAGTTTACGTAATTTTCGCGGTCGTAGCCATCGGGCCGGGGAATGGTTTTGTCGGCCCCCGGGCCATAGTCCTTTGCTATTATGACATAGGTAAGATCCTGGATTACACCGTCTTCGTTTCCTACTTCGTACTCAACCCCGCATTCCTTGGCAACCCCGCCGAGTTCGGTCCCGTCGATAAGCACCTTGCAGACATAGCGCACGCCGTCGGCATTCACCAGCCAGCCTTTGCCGTGCTTCCTGATATAGCGGAAACGGGCTCCTTTCTTTACGGTCAGACACTTTTGCGCCGCGCAAATATTGTCCAGCACCTGTGCCCCTACGTGAGGTTCGAAGAGAATGTTGCTCACCCAGCCGGTCTTGAGGGAATCGTAACCGCCGTATCGCTGCGCAAGAGAGTCGCAGAACTCCCCGAAGATGCCTGCGCGCAGCCTGTAGCATCCGTCGATTGCGCTTACCCCGGCGCTGGTAAGCATCCCGCCCAGCCACGGGGTCTGCTCCAGAACGAGCGTCTTCACGCCCATTCTGGCGCTCTGCACACCGGCCGCGGTGCCCGAGGCCCCGCCGCCTGCCACCACTACGTCGTACGTTTCGGTGGTGCAGGCCGCAAGCAATACTGCCGCAAAAATTGTTACAAGTCGTTTCACTCTATATCTTCAGGGTGATTTCCTTTCCGGTGTATTCCACAGCTTTGGGCTGAACGCCTTCGAGACCGTTGAAACATACCAGGATATGCTTTGTCTGAGATATTCCAGGGAACGAGCCCTCGCGGTCTCCGATAGTTAGAGTTCTTGTGGCGTCATCCCAATGGATGGCTACTTTGCAGCACTCCCCTCTCTCATAGGCATAGCTGACTCCATCGTCCTCGTAGAGGGTAAGGTCGGCATCGGCGCCGGTATTCACCAGCAGCTTAAGGTTGTCCTGGGCCTCTGCCGTGTTCATTACGGGATTGCCGGTCAACAGAATGCTGCCTCCGCGCAGATACAGGGGAATCCGGTCGATCGGGGCAGGGGCAACGAAACTGCATCCTCCCTCAACGGCCTTGCCCGTATGCCAGTCGTACCATTTCCCTTCCGGCAGATAAACCTTGCGGGAACGGGCGCCATACTCATATACCGGGCATACCAAAACGGCAGGGCCCAGCATAAACTGGTCTCCCACCTCACGGGCAAGGGCATCGTCGGTAAAGTCCATAACCAGCGGACGCATCAGGGTATAGTCGTCGAAATGCACCTTGGCGGCCAATGAATAGAGATATGGCATCAGGGCATAACGGAGTTTGTCGGTCTCGAGAATGATATTGTATGTTTCCTCGCCCTCGGAGGCTATGTTCCAAGGTTCGCGGCAGGGCCACTGACCGTGGGCACGGTACAACGGGCAGAATACACCCCATTCGTGCCAGCGGGCCTGGAGTTCCCTCCACTCGCGAAGGTCTTCGTTTACCTTTCCCTCTGAGTTGAAAAGCTGCTGGGCGGCCGAGTACCGGCCTTCGACGCTGAATCCGCCTATATCCTGACCCCAGAACGGGATGCCCGATATGGAGTAGTTGAGCCCGGCGCTTATCTGGGCCTTCATATCTTCCCAGCGGGTACCTATGTCGCCGCTCCACGATGCGGTGGAGTAGCGCTGCAGTCCGGCAAACCCATTGCGGGTGAGCAGGAACACCCTCTTGTCCGGCGCATCCCTCCTCTGCCCTTCGTATATGGCCTGAGCGTTCATCAGCGCGTAAGCGTTGAAATATTTGGCCGAAGGACCCAGGGCCGTAGGACCGCTCATCGCCTTACGGAAATCCATATCGGTACAGTCGTGGATATTGGGTTCGCTGGCATCCATCCACCAGGCATCCACGCCCAAAGGAAGAAGATGGTCCTTCATCTGCTGCCAGAACAGTTCGCGGGCCCCCTCGGAGTAGGCGTCGTAGAAAGATTGCTCATACCCCAGCCAGTCTATCACTTTCTGGTCAACGGGAACTCTGTATATCCAGCCTTTGCTGTCAAATTCGTTAAAATGCTCTGTTCCCACGTAGAATTTGGGCCATACCGATATCATAAAGCGGGCTCCCAGAGCGTGGATGCTGTCCACCATTCCCTTGGGATCAGGAAAACGGGCGGGGTCGAACTCGTGGCTTCCCCACTGGTCGGGCAACCAATACTGCCAGTCCTGAACAATGTTGTCGATAGGTATCTGTCTGTCTTTGAACTCTTTGAGGGTAGAGAGAACCTCCTGCTGCGAGGTATAGCGCTCGCGGCTCTGCCAGTAACCCAAAGCCCATTTGGGAACGATGGGACTCTTTCCCGTCAGAGTGCGATAGCCTTTTATTATGCCGTCTATGTTGTCGCCGCATACCAGATAGTAGTCGATGCCGTTCTGCATTTCTCCCCACCAGCTCATACGGGAACGCTGCTCGTCGGGAACCGGGGTCAGAACACGCAGCGCGTTGTAGCTTACGCCGCCGTCGGGCTCCCACTTTACGGTAAGCTTGTATTTCCTTCCAGCCTCCATATCCAGGGCAAACTTGCGGCCGTTGGGGTTCCAGGCGGTACGCCAGATTTCAGGAACTACCTCGGTGTCATCGACATAAACCTTCGTGTATCCGGCATAATAGATATAGAAATTGTGCAGACCGCTCGCCTTGGGTTCAAGGCTGCCCTCAAACGTGACCTTGGAACCGTTGAAATCAAAGCCCTCGGGAGCGTTCTTTACAATGTCGCACTGCGGGGTGCGCAGATATTCCTGCTCAAGATTAGTCTCGCGGCGTTCCAGGACCGTTCCGTCGGCAGCAGTGTAATTGCCTGTGAGGGCGCCTGCCTGCCCGTACCTGTCGTACAGCGTGAATGCCTCGCTGAGCTGGGCATAGGGCCGGGGATCTCCCCAACGGCAGAAGCTGTAGCTGTCCCAAAGCACTCCATAACGGCGCGACGACACTACGAAAGGCACCGAAATCTTGGTGTTATACTGATACAGCTCCTCGTTCTTTCCCTTATAGTTCCATTCGTCGGCCTGATGCTGACCGAGCCCGAAAAAGGCTTCGTCCTCCTCCGACTCGAAGGTCTGCTGCACCGTATATGCCTTTACTCCATCGGCCTCGAAGGGAGTGAAACTGCGGTCGTGCTCGCACAGGAGCCTCTCCCCGTTTCGGTAAAACTCTACCCTTCCGTCCTTCTTGTCCACCCTGGCGGTCAGTCTTGCGGTTGTAATTTCGAGATAGTCCGGAGTTTCCTGTTTCGAACATTGCGTATTGCCCTGCACAGGCAGCACGCAAAGTGATTTTTCCTTTGAAAAAGACTCCCCTTTTGCAACGGATGACACGTGCATAATGCCGGGAGCGACTGCTTCCACCCTCGTGGACCCGTTGTCGGTGTGAACAATGATTTCATTCGACCTGCCGCATCCGATGGACAGCAAACAAATGATGGAAAGAATGGCTGTTTTTCTCATACTCCTGAATTCTATCTCAACAAATATAATCAAAGTCTTTGTTATATTGCGCAAAACGCGAGTCACTCGCGTTCGCGCAATAAAAAGGCCGGCCGAGGGGAAACCCCGGCCGACCGATTCGAATTATTGAAAATCCTGATTATTTTGCAGGAATGACAAACTTTTGGGCATAGCCCTGAGAACCGTCAATAGAGTAGATGATAAGAGCATCCCCCTTCTCCTCAAGGAGAAGGCAGGAAGAAGGCTCTGCCATATACGGAGCATCTATCCAGCTTCCGAAAGGAATGGTTACAATGGTTTCCATTGTGGAAGCATCATTTACAACAATCTTTGATTCTCCCCAAGCAGGAACCCAACTCATACTGTTGGCAACGACAACAGATTTTGTGCCCCACTTTCCGCTGACCATACTGGATACACCATTCAGCCAATCGCCCAAGGTACCAAGCACGTTAGTTGTGCCGTCAGGCAAGATGTACTGCATATTGTAAAGATCATCGTATCCATCATAGAGGAAACCATCGGCTGCGCTTGTTCCAAAAGGAGAGAATGCTACTCGGCCTGCTACCCAAATATCTTTTCCTTCTCCAACCGTAATAGGAAGATACTTAGGCTGGCATGTTTCTTCTTCACTTTCTCCATAAGGGGCCCAGGTAGTTGCCTTTCCGTCCTTAATCTCCCAATACAGTCCCTGTACAGAACCTTTTTCTCCAATCAAGGCGGTAATTACACCATTTTCAAGCACGTTGCCCTTTGCCTGTACGTGACCATAGCAATATCCATAGTAATCCATATATGAGTGTACCACTACAATAGGCTCAACCTCAGCGCTTTCAGGTGTTCCAGCGGGGATCACAAGGATATCGAGTGCATTTTGATAAGCAGTCTTTGTAACTGCAAGGAAATTGCCGGCATCATCATTAAGAATTTCAGCAATCTCAATGCCTTCACCAGTGTCCATCATTGGATCTGATATTTCTCCTGTTTCAGGGTTCAGCAGCATTGGAGCAACGCCGTCGTAAATCATATACATACCGGCAATTTTAGCTATTGAAAGCTGTGCTCCGCTCTTCACTGTTTCAGGAAGAGTAGTAGTCCAACTAGTAATCAAAAGGCCGGGCTGTTCAAAGTAGATTCTCACAACGTGATCTGTTGTTTCGCCTGTAGGTTCACCGCTATCATCAAAAACGGGATCCTGAATTGCAGGAATTGTGAACTTTACGTAAGGCATACGGGATGCATATTCTCCATTTCCTTCAATAGTAACCTTCACAACGGCATTGTTTCCTTCCTTGGTAGTTTCTGCCTTAAGGAAAGGCTGTGAAGAATCGTTATAATCTTTGATTGACCACTCAACATTTGATTTTACGTTATAGGTTAATTCTCCACCTTCATTTGCAATAATGTCATAATAGTGACCGTCTTCAGCAACTTCGAGATTCTCAACCAGGAAATAAGGCTCGAAAGCAGCCTGCTTGATTGTTACCTCAGCCTTCTTGCCGGCACCGGAAAGAATGATTGTGCCCTCGCGAGCATCGCCTTCGTTTGCGCTGACCTCAACGTCGAAGGTCTTCTCTACAGCGGCCTTGGTTGCAGTTGCAATCTTAAGCCAGCTTGCGTCGGTAGTAGCGGTTACCTCAACGTTGGCCTTAACCTTAACGCTTACTTTGCCACCCTCGGCGGGAGCATCGTAAGAAGTAACGTCAACAACCATAGCATCCTTCTGGAGCTGGGTGAAAGTAACTACCTGAGAAGTGGTCTCGGCCTTGAGAGTTACCTTTACAACAATAGCGTCTTCGCTGGTGTTGTTGGGAGCTGTAACCTTAACGGTTGCTGTTCCGGCCTCACCGGAAGTGGGAGAAACGCTCCAGTTTGAATTGTCGATAGAAGCAGTCCAGGGAACGTTTGAAGAGAACGATACGGTTTGGATTCCACCGTCGGTAGGAACCGTAACGTCGGCGGGTGTAGAAAGAGTAATGCTGGGCTTTACAGGCTCAGGCTTGGTGCAGGAC
>JAGHTF010000015.1 GCA_018065485.1 Candidatus Cryptobacteroides fimicaballi
GGTAAGTGTATGCAGGCAATTCGAGGGAGAACTCAACAGGACTGTGGTGCAGCAGCCTAAGGTATTTCTCAGTAACGTTCCGGCAACTGTGGAGATCTTGCGGGAACGGGACTTCCACCCTTCGGGATTCATCGACCTGAAACCGATGCCCGAAACCATCTGCAGGAATCTCGGAAGAGATCTGGGGTATGACGAGCAGCGTCCGGCGTTGGAGCTGTACTGCTACCCGAACGATTCTCCGGGAACCGACATTGCCGCCCCGCATACAAAGATTGCCATAGAAGGCCGTCTCAACGGGCAATATCACTGCTGGGAAGCGGACCTGGGACCGATAGGGAGAGGCGGCGACATTTATGCCGAGTTTGTTCTTTACGACGAGAACAGCTGCAGTTGCAGGGTTTATTAGAGAAATATGCTTACTTTTGTGAGTTTTACGGAACTTATATGGCTCAGGTGTCGGTAATAATTCCGGTGCACAATGCACAGGATACCATTGAAAGGTGTCTGAAAAGTCTGCAGGGACAGACGTTCAGAGACTGGGAAGCCCTGTGTACCGACGACGGGAGCACAGACCGCAGCGCCGACATAATCGGAAGGCTTGCCATCTCCGACAACAGGATAAAACTGTTCTCCAAGCCCAACGGCGGAGTGTCAAGCGCCCGGAATCTTGCCCTGAAACACGTCGGCGGCCGATATATGATGTATCTCGACAGCGACGATTTCATTCATCCGCAGACAATGGAAATATGCGTCGGGCTTGCCGAAGAGAACGGCTCCGACCTCGTATCATTTACCTATGACCGCCGGTACCGCAGCCTGGAAACCGTCCGGCAGATTCTGGGTATCAGGGTTGAGCACCGGTTCTCCCCCATCACTTCCGTTGAATCGAAAACGGTCGGGGACATATTCGACTATGCCAGTGAGTACAGCAGGCCCCGGGGCATCGACCCGAAATGGGCAGTAAAGCATTGCCAGCCATGGAGAGGCCTTTTCAAGACCGAAAAGATTGCGGGAATCAGGTTTGTGGAGGGAATCATCTACGAGGATTTCCCCTGGTGGAGCGAGGTTCTTCTCAGACTGGGCAAAGTCACCATTACAAATCTGCCCCTCTACTGTTACTACCCCAATTTCAAAGGGTACATTCACACTACCGACCAGCAACGGCGGATAGAAAGCCTGAAAGTCGCGCTGCAGAAAGCCGATGAACTCTACAGTACCGGTGTTGACGAAAGCAGGAAGGCCAGATGGGAACTTCAGTTCCGCAAACCGTTTGCCGACAAACTTGCCTCAAAAATACGCAGATACGGCAAGCATTCTCAGAATAACAAATAACAAATAACAAATATTCAAGCTATGACATTTTTCGAACAACTGCACCACATAGACAAGGACATAACTCTTGCAATCAACTCGGTCAACTGTCCGGCAAGCGATTTTGTCTGGATGGTTTTCTCCAACAAATACATATGGTTTGTGCTGTATGCCCTTGTGCTTGTGTTTCTCATAAGGAATCTCGGCTGGAAAAAAGCACTCATTTCCACCGTTGCGATTGTGCTTACTATAACCTGCTGCGACCAGTTGGGAAACGTTTGCAAGGATTTCTTTCAAAGACTTCGTCCATGCTGCGACCTGGACATGCTGGGCCGTGGACTCAGAGTCCTGGACCCTCCGTACAACAAGATAGAATACGGATTCTACTCGGCTCACGCCGCCAATGCGATGGGCTTTGCCGTAGCCTCGATACTGGCCTTCAGGAATGACCGCAGGCGCAACTACAGAATCTACAACATATCCGTAATCATCTGGGCCCTGCTGGTAGGATTCAGCCGGGTGTTCGTTGGCAAGCATTACCTCGGCGACATTTGCGCAGGCTTTGCAGTTGGCGCGGCAATAGCACTGGCCATCAGTTGTGTGGCCGGTATTGTTATGAAAGTCCTTCTCAGGGAAAAAACTAAATAAGCTTGGAGAACCGCTCCGGAATCCTTACAACAATCCGGAGTTCGAACATAGCCGGCTTGTTCCAGGCATAGGGCGGCCGCACTACAGTCTGACAGCATCTGGCAAAACGGGTCCAGCTGTTGAAATCACGGGCCTTGAGATTCGTCACCAGTCTTATCGTACGCGAACGTTTTTTCAGATGCTTCTCCCACCCTTGGGCCAGACGCGACTTGTCGTTGAATCGGTCCTGGATACGTTTCATATCAAAGTAGCCGAAATGGAACAGGTACAAGTCCTTGGCAATATGGAAGTTATGTCCCTTGATACGATGGAATCCCGAGCCCCAGCGCAGCGGACGCGCCAGCACGGAAGGTTTGGTGTAGCGGGTTCCGATCTGAGCGTAATGCCTTTGCTCCAGAAACGGAGATGCCCCCCTGATATCAGCCTCCTCCCCAAGTTTCTGCCCGAAATCCAGCCCCAATCCGGACAGACTCGTGCTTATCTTCTGTTCGCTGAGATACTGCGGAAGGCTCTTCCCCAACTTCGGGTCCACTATCAGGAATTCGTCGGCATCGACTCCGATCACAAGGTCATAGCCCGAGCTCAGCAGCCCTGCAGCCTGGGATGAAAGGAATTTCAGGCGACCTTTCTCGGCTGCAACCAGCTGCGTGCCTATCTTTTCGTGCAGATGGGCATTTGTTCCTTCACAGAAATCCGGAATAATCTGGTCGGTACCGTCGAAGTAGATGTAGAGGTTTTCCTTTCCGAGTTGCGCGCCGTAGTATTCCACCCACTTGCGGAGGAAGAAATCGTCGTTGCGCACCATAGTCAAAGCTGCAATCCTTTTCATATCAAAAATATTATTCCTGTCCCGGGTTCAAATATCTGGCCGTAAATGTTCCGGCAGTCGCCAGCTGCTCCGGAGTGCCTTCGAAGACAATCTGTCCGCCATCGTCGCCCGCCCCGGGGCCAAGGTCTATGATCCAGTCGGCATTCCGTATCACATCCATATTGTGTTCGACCACCAGCACCGAGTGCCCACAATCCAGCAGCATATCCAGACTCCTGAGCAGTTTCTCCACATCGGCGAAATGCAGTCCGGTGGTGGGCTCGTCGAAAATAAACAGAATCTTTTCTTTCTTGCCGCGATTTCGGCTG
Source organism: Candidatus Cryptobacteroides fimicaballi (assembly GCA_018065485.1). GTDB lineage: Bacteria > Bacteroidota > Bacteroidia > Bacteroidales > UBA932 > Cryptobacteroides > Cryptobacteroides fimicaballi. The sequence continues at coordinate 3,097 of JAGHTF010000015.1, forward strand.
ACCGACAGAAAATAAGCGAGTTTTATCCTCTGGCTTTCCCCTCCCGACAGCGTGCTGCTGCTCTGTCCCAGCTTCAGGTAACCCAGGCCCACATCCAGCAGAGGCTGGAGCTTTTGCGCAATCTCCCGGGAAAGGTCTTCCGGTCCGGCAGCGAAGAAATTCACCGCCTCGTCGATGCTCATATTCAGGATATCGTCGATATTCTTTCCGCGGTAACGCACTTCCAGTATCTCCGGCCGGAAACGCTTGCCGCCGCATTCCTCGCACACCATAGAGACATCGGCCATAAACTGCATCTCTATACGCACGATTCCTTCGCCCTGACATTCGGGGCAACGGCCGCCATCGGCATTGAAACTGAAATGGTTGGGCCCGTATCCGTTGATTTTCGAGGCCTGCTGCGAAGCGAACAGTTCGCGGATGGAATCGTAAACCTTGAGATATGTCGCAGCGTTTGAGCGGGAACTGCGCCCGATAGGGTTCTGATCTACATACTCGACCCTTTGGATACGGTCGGTATTTCCGCTGACGGTCCTGTGGGTTCCCGGAGCGTCGCCCTCGTCATTGAGCTTGCGGAACAACGCCGGATAGAGGATATCCCCTACCAGAGTCGATTTTCCGCTTCCGCTCACACCGGTTACAACGGTAAGCACTCCCAGCGGGAAACGGACGTCTATATTCTTAAGGTTGTGCTCCTGCGCGCCTTCGACACACAGCGAGTAGGTCCAGCTGCGCCGCTCGCGCCGGTAGCGTTGGATTTCTCCGCTTAAATATTTGGCAGTGAGTGATTTATCGGCAGGAACAATTTCCCCTCCCCACTCTCCGGCCGCAGGTCCGAGTTCAATGGTGCAGTCGGCAGCCCTTATTATTTCCTCGTCGTGCTCGACCACAATCACGGTGTTCCCCAGGTCCCGCAGGCGACGGAGCACATCTATGAGTTTTTCGGTATCCCGGGGATGCAGGCCTATGCTGGGTTCATCCAGAATATACATCGACCCTACCAGGCTAGACCCCAGGGCCGTAACCAGATTCACCCGCTGGCTTTCGCCTCCCGACAGGGTGTTGCAGGCCCGGTTGAGCGTAAGATACCCGAGCCCTACGTCACAGATGCATTGCAGCCGGGATTCAATCTCCGACAGAGGTTCGGCAACCACTTCCCGCTCGTGCGCAGAAAGGTCCAAAGTCCTGAAGAAGTCCAGAGCCTGAGCTACGTTCATAGACAGGAGCTGATGGATGTCCCTGCCGCCTACCTTCACCCACAGGGCTTCCTTGCGCAGACGGCTCCCCTTGCAGGAATGGCAGACCGCCTTGCCGCTGAACCGGCTGAGCATATATTTGTACTGTATCTTGTAACGCTGGGTTTCGACCCAGGCAAAGAATTCGTTTATGCCCACAATGCGGTCGGGGTTGTCGTCGTATTTCTCCCCTTCGGCCGGCGGATCCCCTTCCCAGACACGGGCTTTCTGCTCGTCGGTAAGCTCGCAGTAAGGCTTGAATACGGGAATATCGTACTTCGCCCCCACCCTTACCATCTGGTCCTTGAACCAGCTCATTTTCTCGCCCCTCCAGCAGGCTATGCACCCGTCGTAGATACTTTTGCTCTTGTCGGGGATTACCAGGTCTTCGCTGATTCCGATTATCTGCCCCAATCCCTCGCAGACAGGGCAGGCGCCCAACGGAGAGTTGAAACTGAAGAGGTAGTCGTCGGGCTTGCGGAACCTGATTCCGTCCAGTTCGAAGCGGGAATTGAATTCCCGGATCACCGGTTCCTGGCTTCCGCCGATGGGTTCGGCCCAAACCACTATACGGCCGTCTCCTATCCTGAAGGCGTCGGCAATGCTGGAAAGAAGTCTCGTCCGGTCGGAGAAGTCCCGGATTCTGTCGACCAGCAGCAGACAGCCGGGAGGATAAGCCCCGTCCATCTGCAGTACATCGTCGATCTTTATAGGACCGGTGTGCACCGGTCGGGCATTATCTTCCTTTATTCCGGATGGTTGGGAGGGGCTCGCGGCGGGAACGAAAAGGCGGGTGTAGCCCTGCTCCTTAAGGGACAGCATAAGTTCCACCCGGTCGTCTCGTCCGTCCCAGTTCAGCTCTGCAAGGATATAGCAGGTTTTGCCTTCCTGCTCCTGCAGATGGCCGATAACATCGGCAGCACTGTCGCAACGTACTTCCCTGCCGCTGACGGGCGAAAAGGTGCGCCCGATCCTGGCATAGACCAATCTCAGGAAATCATATATCTCCGTGGTGGTGGCAACGGTGGAACGCGGATTCTTGATATTCACACGCTGCTCGATTGCCACGGCCGGAGGAACGCCGTCGATGCTGTCCACATCGGGTTTGGTCATCCGCCCAAGGAACTGACGGGCATAAGAGCTCATACTCTGGGCGAATCGGCGCTGCCCCTCGGCGAAGAGGGTATCGAAGGCCAACGACGATTTTCCGCTCCCGCTCACGCCGGTAATCACGACGAACCTGCCGCGAGGTATCTCTACCGTCACGTTCTTGAGGTTGTTTACCCTCGCCCCTTTGATTATGATGTTTCCCCGTTCGATATCGCCAATGTCAATCGTTTACTACATACTTGAGATCCGATCTGTAGATGTCGGTCTTCATTCCCGGTTCGTATTCGAACTCCAGCATAAAGATGGTGTTTTGCTCCCCGATGTTGAAGGGTGCGGCAATTACAGTATATCTTTTACCCTTTTCCATATCAATCACAGGCTCGAAACGGGTGATGTCACTGCTTACATAACCGGCTATATCGTCCTTTCTTTCGTAATACCACATTCTGGTGAAAAGAAAGGCATCCCCATTGTACGGGGGCGCGTTCAGCACGTCGGTTTCGACCATAGTAGAAAGATACAGTTCCCTGCATATCCTTCCATTGTAGGTAGGACGGACATAGTAGGTGAATCCATCCTCCGTATCGGCAAGCAGGAAATCGAGGACTATTGGGACTGTATTGGTTTTGATATCGGTGGTGGTGAAACGTTCGGCCTGGACATCTCCTACGGCGGTGTAAGTGTCCGGCTTGACGCACGCGGCAAGAACGTAATAATCGGTCAAAGGCTGGAGATTGACAAACAGGCGCGAGTTCCCCGGCCCCGAGTACGACATATCCATCCACGATGCCTTGTATGTCTCGTCCTTGTGTTTCTCGGAAATATACTCGTAGTATTTCCTCATATTGTCGACGCACATCTGGGCAATGTCAAGCTTGGTCTTGCCCGATGCGATGTACTGATCGTACTCCTCGGCTTCCATTACGTCAAAATAGAAGGAGGCGGCATAGTCCTCAGGTGTTGCGGTAATTATTACCTGGGTGCCCATCAGACCATCATACGTGAAGCGGAACTTCGTGTTCTCTCCGGTCCTTACCTGCTTGTAACTGCAGGATACTGCAGCAATTGCAAGCATTGCCGGGATTATGTTCCTTATGATATTTTTCATCTTCATTCAGTTCATTACATATTGCTAAAGGTCTCCGTGCGTTTCCATAAGGTCCAGGCAACATAAGAGGAAGCGGAGACATCCGGCCACGTGATTGCCATAGTGCCCGGTGTTGTAGATTACGTTGCTGGTCGTTGCCTCCAACTGGATGGTTTCCGATATCGCATTGATGTAGGGTACGACATTGTCGTCGTACGAATGGAACAGGTAGAGGGGACATTCCGGAGTGGGGAAACTGGTCACGGAATTGTCCAGCATCGCTTTGTAAAGGTCGGTCATCAGGTCCTCCGACTTGTTGCGCGCCTTTTCGGTCATTATATCGCTGAGCCTCTTGGTACCCATCATAGCCGTAATTTCAGCCATCGTGTATTTTTTGGAGTTCAGCCATTCATCCATATTTTCCAGCATTTCCGGCAAAAAGAAATCGCTGTAATCCAAAGAAAGCCCGGCTCCTACGTTGAATCCCTGGACAATCATTGGAATAGCACAGGGATAATCCGTAAAGTCATTGTCTATCAATGCATCATAGGTTGCGCATACATCGTATGGACCGCCGCCGCACATTGCAAGGCGTATCTTCACTTCCGGGTGGTTCCATTCGAGCTCGTGCGCTACCGACATCGTGGTCGCCCCTCCCTGCGAATATCCAAGAAGGAAGATGTCGTCATATCTGGGGTTGCAGCCGATCTTCTTAAGGAAAGGAAGAGCCGCAATATACATATCCACCACGTTGCGGGCAGTCAGTTTGGCGCAAAGATACGGATGAACCCTGTCGGCGGTAACACCGTATCCGATATAGTCCGGTTCTATCACGGCCAGACCTCTGGTCGCATACAGAGCTTCGAGCGGGACCTCACTGCTGGGAGCCTCCGCGTTGGAGCCTATCGTATAGTGGCTCACCACCATTATTCTGGATACCTTCCCGTCGGCAGGCAATATGATACGGCCCGACAGCCTGATGTCTTTTCCGTTCTGGTCTATACTCTTGTATGTCCCGCAATACGAACGGATTTTCGAACTGCCCCAGCAGGAAAGAAGGCCCTTGACGAGAGTAGAACCGTCGGTATGGCTTGTCTTGGTCTGGGAGGACTCACTTTCCAGATAGTCCCCCACCGATCCTCCGCCGACTATTGCGGCATTGCAGATGGCAGCCTCATCCATTCGGGAGACAGAGGTCGAATATGGTATGAAATCCTTGTCTGAGTCAAGCGAGGCGAAGCTGTCCATATCCACCCATTCGACCTTGGAAAGGGAGCAGGAACATAGCGCAAGGCAAAAGAACACAGATATATATATTATTTTTCGATTCATATTTTTCTATCGTCGCAAGGCCAGTTGTCAAAACTTGTAAGACAGCCCCACTTTCATAAGTTGACTGCCCATTAGGAAAATTGTATTCGTGTTCTTCAGTGCGAAGGTTCCGCCTATGTCGAAGAAACCCCACCAATGTCCGGCTCCGGCTTCAACGCCTGCCAGCCTGAGGTCCATCGCCGCTCCCACTACTGTCCTCCTGCCCCGGTAATCGGTTTCTGTCCCACCGTTTACATCTATTCCGGCAGCAATAGCCGAATATATCTGCACGTTCGGTCGTCGGAAGTAATTGAAACGGGCGACAGGCATTATGCAGAGGTTATAGAAACTGTGCTTGTCTGCGCCCAGTTTTCCGGAACGGTCATAACACTCAAGATCCCATCCTGTGCCCTGAATATCCAGAGCCAGACCTGCACAAAGCCAGGGCAGTAATGTATATGTGCCTTCAACACTGATATGGGGCGAATATCTGTGATGCGTTTTTTCCTTTACCACCAATCCATCGGGCAGAGAAGCAACTGCAGCATGCGGCTGATTGTGCCATATCATCGTCTCAAAGAACATGTCCCCCACCCCGAGACGCAGTTCAAGGCCATCGGGCAGATGAGGGTAATCCGCACCTCTTGCAAAAGCTGCGGTGCACAACAGCAAAAGAGGGAAAAAGAGCATTCTCTTCATAACAAACATACCGAACGCAAATTTAGTAAAACAATTTTCAAATTCTTTTTCCCCGTTATTTTCCGGCATTGTCGAGCACGAGAGTAGGGTCGTTCCAATCCTTGATAGGTTCTCCATATCCGCATTTCACGAGTTTTTCCGTCATACGGCGTATGAGTCGTGCATCCCTCTTGCGGGCAGCCTTTATTTTTTTGTCAACATCGGTAACCCGACGGTTGAACCCCGGCGCAAAATAGCCGGCTTTTTCTTTGAGAGTCAAGATCTTGCGAACTTTCGTGTCAAGCTCCTCCATAGGCAGTTCGCCACTTTCCAGAAGTTCAGTCAGGGTCTGAATGGTAGCAGGAATATCGTCCGGCATAAGAATCATATCGATTCCGGCCTTGTATGCCATAATATTGCTTTCAACCGCCGTGTACGACTTCGAGATAGCCCCCATCCTTATTGCATCGGTCATAACTATACCCTCGAATCCGAGTTCCTCTTTCAGCAGGCCGGTGACGCCTTTATGAGAGATCGAAAGAGGCAAGCCGGAATCGTCGATACAGGGCACACTAACGTGATGCATCATTACGAATTCGATTCCCTCCTCAAAAAGTCTTTTATACGGCAGTAGGTCGATAGAATCCAGCGCTTCGCGGGAGATATTCGAAACCGGCAGGTCGTAATGCGAATCCACCCCGTTGCCGCAACCGGGGAAATGCTTGGCGCAAACGTAGATTCCGGCATCCCTCATCCCTCTTGCATAGGCGGCAGAATAGCGTGCTACCTTCTCGGGATTGGAGCTGAACAATCTTGAATCGTTGCGTATTCCGCAGCTGACTCCGTCGACAGAGACGTCGGCACAAGGAGCCAGGTTCACCATCACGTTAAGATCCTTCAGTTCCTTGCCCACATTTATTCCCATCCGGTAAAGCAGCCTTTCAGCATCTTCCAAATGGCCCAGTTCATATTGACGGGGATACTCCAGATACTCCTTGAAACGCATCGCCGCACCCCACTCTCCGTCTATGGATACGAGCAAAGGCAGTTTTGCATATCCCTGAAGTTCATTTACCCTCTCCATAAATTCACTTGCATAACCCCTCATAAGAATAATGGAACCTACGCCGGACTTGATCAGGGAATCCTGACGGGCTTTTGTTCGGGGAGACGGGTCTGAACTAAGGGAAATAACAAAAAGCTGGGCTACTTTTTCGCGGACGCTCATATGGGCAATGAGAGAATCCACCACCGACAGATTTTGCGCATACACGGCCGATGGAATACCAAAGGCCAACACGGTGAGCAATAAGAACTTCTTCATAATTACTACAAATATAAGCCTTTTTTCCGGTTTCCTTCGGACTGTGGAGACAATATTGTCCCGTAAATAAAATGGACTACCTGTGTGTTTTTTCTCCGGCCCGCATCATACGCATATCCACTGAGGATTTTGTGGATTTCAAATCCGGTGATACCTGATATTCCTTCTGCTGTCCTTCAATGCCGAAACTGATGGTGGAACCCGTGGAGCTGACATCAATGGTAACGGGAGCGCCCATTACCAGAGGTAGATTCACGTCTCCGTGTCCTGCGGGAAATCCGCAAAGAACCGGAATATTGTAAGGCGCAAATATCCTGTGAAGCATTGTCTCAACGCTTATTGTATTCCCGTTTTCGTCTTTGAATTCTGTACCGCAGTCCGAAAAATCGCCGAGTATAATGCCTTTGCAGCGTTCCAGAACCCCATTCATCTGTAGGATACGCACCTGACGGTCAATGTTGTGCATCGATTCTTCGACTTCTTCTATGAAGAGGATGAGATCCTTTCCCATCGTAGCATCAGCCTGTGTGCCCAGATTAGGAGCAAAGGTGCATATGTTCCCACCGACCAGGATTCCAGTGGCTGAGCCTGTTATGTTCTGTTTATGCCCCGGCACAAGGTATTTGGGAACATTTCCCATAAGGATGTCACGCATCAGAGTACTGGTGTCGTCTTTTCCTCCTGCGGCCAGAGATGAGCTCATAGTGCCGTGGATACTCATTACTCCGGCCCGTGTGAGAAGGCCGTGAAGCGTGCATATATCGCTGAAGCCCACCAGCCATTTAGGGGAAGATTTCAATTCCTGAAGCGTAAGTTGATCAATGAGCTGAATGCTTCCGTACCCGCCTCGATTGCAGATAATCGCCTTGATTGAAGAGTCCCGAAAAGCCCAAAGGATATCGGAGATACGTTCTTCCACAGTCCCTGCATACTGCCCATCGGTCACTTTTCCGACATTCGGGCCGATAACAGGCTCAAGCCCCCATCCGCGCAATACATCCACTGTTTTCTCCACATTTTCCATCGGCGTGTAATATGACGGAGAAATAAGCGCAACCTTATCGCCAGCTTTGAGATAAGCGGGGTTTACGCAGTCAAGAATCAATGGTTCCTCTGTGAAAGAAATGAGCGGGATGAGAAGGAATAAAGCGAATAGTTTAAGCAGTAATGATTTCATACTTTAAACGTTTTATGTTCAAATATAATCATCTTTTTCCTTTCTATGCCACAAAACATTATTTTCTTGCTTCAGTCAACCAGAAACTTGTGAGAAGGTAATCAGGACATTACTTGGCTACCAAGCCTCCGTCTGCAGTGTGGTCAGAGACGTTTGTCTCCACCAAGATACTCCTTGAGTGTTCACTCAGCCCAGCGGAGATATTCCTTGCCCGCTTCACGCTCGCTTATGCCGGAATGTTGCTGATATGTCACAAAAAGCTGTTCTCCGACAGCTTTAAAGACGAACTCAGGCTGCTGGCGATGGGAGTAATCGGCGGGGCGGTGTATAAAGAGGAAAAGTCTTCGCGCAGACGGGAGAGAGTGATTTGATTCGTTCATCCGTCTTTGCGAGTAATATGAAAGAGACTAAAACCATCCTAAAAGGCGGCAGAATCTATGACGGAACCGCCTCCGAATCCTTTGTCGGTGACATTCTTTTCCAAGGAGACAAAATTCTTGAAGTCGCATTATCGATAGATAACCCGGATGCGGAAGTTATTGACATCAGCGGACTGAGCGTTTCTTCCGGATTTTTCGACGCACATTCCCACAACGACTGGTTTGCAATAAAGAAAGAACCGGTAAAATACTTTGAGCCTTTTATCCGTCAGGGTATCACATCCTTCATAACCGGCAACTGCGGACTGTCTGCGGTTGGATTCGAAGCCGATACTCCTTACAAAGACAAGATTGGAGGCGGACTTTTCAGCTATTCTGAAGACATGACGGGTGTCTATCCTGATGTGGAATCGTACTTCAAAGCAATAGACGGCAACACTCCTTGCAACATTGCTCTCCTTCTCGGGCATTGCTCCGCAAGGGCGAGCGTAGCCGGCGACAGCAGCCGAAAACTCAACTCTGAAGAACTTGAGCGGATGAAGTCCATCCTTGAGAATGGCCTCAAACAGGGGGCCTGCGGCCTGAGCCTCGGTCTGATGTATACCCCCGGCATCTACGCCGATATCCCGGAACTTCGCGAAGTGGCAAAACTCTGTGAAAAATACGATAGGCCCATGACAGTACACCCGAGGGCGGAATCGAAAGTGTCGATGGATTACCCTATGTTCGGCCGGGCCCATAACCTCAGGGCTCTGGACGAAATGGTGGCAGTCACCAAGGGCCTTAAGATGAAATTCCAGCACAGCCATCTCATCTTTGTAGGGCGCAACACCTTCAAAACCAAGGATGCGGCGCACGCCATACTCGACAAGATGCGCTCCGAAGGCATTGACGCCCAATTCGACATCTACAACGAGCTCCTGGGCGTAAGCGTGATCACAGTCATTATGCCAGCCTGGTATCAGGACCTTAGTGCTGCCGACAAGCGCAAATGGTGGAACAAACTCAAGTTCTCCATACTCTGCAAGGCTTCCATCATTCTTCTCGGACTGGGCTGGGAAGGCATTCAGATAGCATACGTGGGTGAAGGGAACGAACGCTGGGAAGGCAAGACAATCCCGGAATGCGCCAAGGAAATGGGCAAGAGCTGCGTCGATGCATATCTCGACCTCTGCGAGATGAGCGGTTTCAAGGGCAGAATCCCGCCATCTACGATTGCTTCCCGAAATTCCTGCGCTGCTCCCTGCTCGGCACGGGCGACACGATGCCCCGCACCATACGTAAGATGACCGGAGCCGTGACCGACCGTTTCTCGATAAAGGAAAGAGGATACGTCAAGCCGGGATATTACGCCGATTTTACCGTATTCAACGAAGATGAGCTCAGGCGCGGCACACCCGACTGCAGCAAATCCTTCGGTATCGAAAAGGTGTTCATCAACGGTCACTGTGTGCTCGAAGACGGCAATCTCGACAGGGAAGCTCTCGAGACCACCGGTCGCGCGATGAGATCGTAATATTACCATTGGTCAATTATCGGCAAGCCTCGACGTAAATGAATGAACTATCAGAAGAACAGATAGGATAATATAAGTCCCCAGACCGCAGAGATTGCGATTTGGGGGCTTTCGATTTTTTCTGACTTTGTAGTAGACAAGACTTTTTTTATGGATGTCCAGAAGAGCTTAACATTGTTTGCCATCGATTATTGCTGACAGCAGTGTATCAGAAGACAACAATATTTCACCAGATGTTGTCATCGATTCCAATTCGGTACAGCATGCCCCA
>JAGHTF010000072.1 GCA_018065485.1 Candidatus Cryptobacteroides fimicaballi
TGTCTGCCAAATCTTGCCTGGAAATATTTTGCTTCAACCTGACCCCCTTCAATCTGTCTGAAATTCTCTTCACGATTTCAGTATCAGCCAGCATATAGAAATTTTCTACCATATCAAATTAGATAAATTACACATCAAATATAGTAATTATTTATCAAAATTGATTTTTTGTTATGAAAAATGAGGAATCTTTCTAATATCGTCTTTTGGCCACCTTGAAACTTGGAAGCGCCGCGCAGGCCGGCTCTCTGATTCTTGTATTTGACCAATAATTAAATCCGATAGGATGTTAACGATGTCTGTTTGCGCAAAACGCGAGTGACTCGCGTCCGCGCAACATTCATAAGAACATAGCCATATAAAGTGGCAGATACGTTACTTCATCCTCGACGAAGGTGTTAGACTTGCATAAGACAATTGATTTTGCTATGCGCCATCCCTCGTTTTCCAGCGCATAGTCAAGTGACGCATGGGCCTTGTAGTTATCCCCGGACTTGACTTCAATAATCTCTATCCCGGAAGGTGTTGCTATAAGGAAATCCAACTCATGCTTGCTCTTCTTGTCATAATAGTGTAGGCCTATCCCTTTCTTGGAAAGTTCGGCTGCTACAAACTCTTCTGCGAGCGCACCCTCAGTTACGTCTATAGTACCATTCATCACCTCAAACTGACGACCGGAAAGGCTCATATAACATACCATTCCGGGATCAACCATAAACAATTTGAATAGGGCCTTGTTCTCCACATTCGCAAAAGGCAACGAAAACGCATTAACATTGTAGGAGTAATATGCCATTCCCGCATCAATCAGCCATTGTGTCGGTTCCCCATATTTCCTGCGTCCTACGCCTTTTTCTATATCAGCTATGACGAAACGCTTGTCCTTCTTGGCAAGTTGCAACGGTATTGCATCAAAAACAGCACGAACCAGAGCTTTGTCTTTCTTTGCATACTTGGTAATATCCCTGCGATAACCCGCCACGAGATTTTTCTGGACCCTCAATGTTGCTCCGAAATCCCGGTTGGAGATAAACGTACTCACGACTTCCGGAAGGCCGCCTACAACAAGATATTGCCTGAATCGCTCCATAACCTGCTCATGAATGAATTCCGGCACAGCCTTCCCCGTGTCGAATGACTTTCGAAGAGTATCCACCACTTGCTGCGGCATCCGGCATGCAAGAAGAAACTCTTCGAAGTCAAGCGGGTACATATCAAGCGTATCCTCGTAACCGACCGGCACGGATGCAATATCCCCTTCATCGGAGTCCTCCGATTCATCCTCGCTGTTCTTGTAATTGATACCCAGCAGCGAGCCGGATTCGATATAGTCGTAACTTCCGTCCTCCACAAGGAACTTGATAGCTGTTCTGGCATCGGAGCATTCCTGTATTTCATCCAGAAATATTACCGTCTTGCCCTGGACAAAAGGGCCATATCCCATAGCTGAAAGATTAAGGATAATGGTATCAGCATCAAGATCACCGGCAAAAGCCTTCTTAACTGCCGGCTTTTTTATGATATTCAACTCTATGAAATTTTCATAGTGAGAACGGCAGAACTCCCTGATTGTTGTGGTTTTACCGACTTGTCGCGCACCTTGTACAAACAAAGCTTTCTTATTGACACCTTTGAACCATTCCTCAAACGCAGTATTTATCTTCCTGTATAGCATAGCAACTTATTTCCAATGTTCCAGCATCAAATTTACAACTTTTTTCCAATATATTCCTAATGTTGTTGCAACTTATTTCCACTCAAGGTAAATTTTTTAAATACCGGTTAAATTTCTATTTTTGCGTATGAAAAAGATTACTCTTGGCATTTTCGCCTTAGCATTAGTTGCAATTCCTTCCTTTGGTCAGACACTTTACCGCTCAAGGGCCGACGCCATTGCCGCGCAGTTGAAAGATCCCAAGTCGGATTATGTGGCGGTGGTCAGCCACCGGGGCGACTGGCGCAACTGGCCCGAGAACTCCATCCCGGCCATCCAATCGCTTATAGATATGGGGGCCGACGTTATGGAACTTGACCTCAAGATGACCAGGGACAGTGTGATTGTGCTTTCTCACGACAGTACGATAGACCGCTGTACTAACGGTCGCGGAAAAGTCAGCGACTACACTTACGAAGAACTTCAGAAATTCTGCCTGGTCAAAGGCAACGGTGCAGGAATCGACACCCTGCATATTCCCACGCTGCGTCAGGCGCTGGAAGTATGCAAAGACAACATTTGCGTAAACATCGACCAGGGCTACTGGTTCTACGACCTTGTCCTGGAAATTACCGAAGATTTGGGAGTAACCGACCAGATTCTCATAAAGGGCAAAAGCCCTCTCGGGGAGGTGAAAGCGAAAATGGACTCTCATCCCCGCAATATGATGTATATGCCTATAGTTGACGTTCAGAGGCCTCAGGGGCAGGCTCTGTTGAACTCATACCTCGAGAGCGGCACTGTACCCATTGCGTATGAAGTGTGCTGGCAGAGCGGGAAAGTCGACTCGTGGGCGAAGATAATTCTTGACCAGGGCTCGAAGGTGTGGGTGAATACCCTGTGGCCAACCCTGTGCGGAGGCTACGGTAATGACGACGATGCGGCTTATGTCCAGGGTGCGGATAAGGTTTATCAGCAGTACCTCGATGCCGGCGTTTCCATAATCCAGACCGACCGGCCCGAATTTCTGATTCGCTTCCTCGAAAGCAAAGGCCGGCACAACCTGCCCCGCTAATGTAATTTGACGGAAAAATTTTGTAATTTTGTATTTCTATGGATGAATTGCTGAAAGACATAACATCCCAGGAATACAAGGAAGGGTTTGTGACCGAGGTGGAGCAGGAATTTGCTCCGAAAGGACTCAACGAAGACATCATCAGGCTCATTTCCAAGAGGAAGGAGGAGCCGCAGTGGCTTCTGGAATTCAGGTTGGACGCTTTCCGGCGCTGGAAGACAATGACTCAGCCGTCGTGGGGTCATCTGCACCTGCCTCCCATCGACTATCAGGATATCATATATTACGCCGCTCCCAAGAAGGACAAAGACCGTCCCAAGGAGATTGACCCGGCGCTTATGGAGACTTTCGACAAGTTGGGTATTCCTTTGAAGGAGAGGGAGTTCCTGGCCGGTGTCAGGGACAAGTCGCAGAGCAATGTGGCGGTGGATGCAGTGTTTGATTCGGTGAGCGTGACCACCACCTTCCGCAAGGCCCTTTCCGACAAAGGCATAATCTTCTGCTCTTTCAACGAAGCGGTTCACGAACATCCGGAACTCGTGCGCAAATACCTTGCGAGCGTAGTTCCCGTCGGGGACAACTTTTTTGCCGCCCTCAATTCGGCGGTATTCACCGACGGTTCCTTCTGCTATATCCCCAAGGGCGTGAAGTGCCCGATGGAACTCAGCAGCTATTTCCGTATCAACGCCAGCGGAACCGGGCAGTTCGAGCGCACGCTCATAGTGGCCGACGAAGATTCGCAGCTGTCGTATATGGAGGGCTGTACCGCCCCGATGAGGGATGAAAACCAGCTCCACGCGGCGGTGGTTGAAATAGTGGTTGAGAAGGGGGCCGACGTAAAGTACTCTACCGTTCAGAACTGGTATCCGGGCGACTCCGAAGGTCGCGGGGGAATCCTGAATCTTGTTACCAAGAGGGGTATCTGCAAAGGGGAGGGCTCGCATCTGAGCTGGACTCAGGTGGAGACGGGCTCGGCCGTAACCTGGAAGTACCCGTCCACCATACTCAAGGGAGACAACAGCTCGTCGGAATTCTATTCCGTCGCGCTCACCAACAATTATCAGCAGGCCGACACGGGAACCAAGATGATACATATAGGCAAGGGAACCCGCAGCCGCATAATCAGCAAGGGAATCAGCGCCGGCCACAGCGAAAACAGCTACCGTGGCCTTGTGAGAGTGAATCCGGGAGCCGACGGAGCGCGCAACTATTCACAGTGCGACAGTCTGCTCATAGGCTCGCTGTGCGGAGCCCACACTTTTCCCGTGATAATGAATCAGAATCCTACGGCAACGGTGGAGCACGAGGCCACGACTTCCAAGATAAGCGAGGACCAGCTCTTCTACTGTAATCAGAGGGGTATTCCTCCCGAGGATGCCGTGGGGCTTATTGTAAACGGATATGCAAACGAGGTCCTGCAGCGGCTTCCTATGGAATTCGCGGTAGAGGCCCGCAAACTTTTATCCCTTTCTCTGGAAGGGTCGATAGGATAGGATGGAACTGAATTGGTGGGAAATAGTGTCGGCGGCGCTGGGCCTGGGCTGCGTTGTACTGGCGGGGCGAAATTCGAAATACAATTTCTACCTCGGCTACGCGTACAACATATTTCTGGCCGTGCTGTTCTGGAATCAGTCGCTGTTTGCTGCTATGGCGCTGCAGCCGGTCTCCTTTGCAATCAACATATTCGGCCACTGGCGCTGGACGCATCCCAAGTCTCACGAGAGAAGCAACGCAGACCCGGAGAAACTCCGTGTGAGCAAAGTGAGCTGGAAGGGCTGGGGTGGCTATGCTGGCATTATTCTCAGCGGGGGAGCCATACTGGGCAGCGTTTTGAGTGCCTGCACCTCCGACCCGCTTCCGTGGCTGGACTCGTACATACTTATGCTCACCTTCCTGGCCCAGTACCTGAGCGCTCAGAAGCGGTTGGAATGCTGGTTCGTATGGATGGCGGTGAATGCGGCGAACATAACTCTTTACGCTGTTTCCGGACTGTGGGTTATGACTGCGGTGGCCGCGCTTTATCTGATAAACGGAATAGTGTCCTACTTCAGCTGGAGAACACTTTACAATAATAAATGTTAAGATGGAAGAACTGGTAATAAAGAATCTGCACGCCGGTGTGGAAGGAAAGGAAATCCTCAAGGGAGTGGACCTGCGCATAGGAAAAGGCGAGGTTCACGTGATTATGGGGCCAAACGGCGCCGGAAAATCCACTTTGAGCTCTGTCCTTACCGGCCGCCCCAACTTTACCGTGACCGGAGGCGAAGTTTCCTTCGACGGGGCCGACCTGCTTGCTATGACCCCTGAGGAACGGTCCTGGGCCGGAATTTTCCTGAGCTTCCAGTATCCCATAGAGATTCCCGGAGTAAGTATAACCAACTTTATGAAGGCTGCCCTGAGTGCCCGTCGCAAGGCCCAGGGGTTGCCCGAGCTTACGCCCGCCGAATTTCTCAAACTCCTGAGGGAGAAGATGGCTCTGGTGCAGATGAAAGGGGAGTTTGCGCGTCGCGAGGTGAACGTGGGTTTTTCCGGGGGAGAGAAGAAGCGCAATGAGATTTTCCAGATGGCAATGCTGGAACCCTCGCTCGCAATCCTGGACGAGACCGACTCCGGCCTGGACGTGGATGCGCTCAAGATAGTGTCCGACGGGGTGAATTCCTTGCGTTCCCCGGACCGCTCGTTCGTTATCATAACTCACTACCAGAAGCTTCTGGAGTACATAAAACCCGATGTGGTACACGTTCTTAAGGACGGCCGCATTGTCCGTACCGGCGGGCCCGAACTGGCCGACTTCATTTGGAAAGAAGGATTCGAGAGTATAAATGGATAACAGGATATTCATAATAGGACAGGACCGTTTGCCCGAAAAGCTCACCCTCCGGGACGGGCAGGGCATCCGATGGACCCTGGTAGCGCTTCCCGGAGTCAGCGCCGGACTGTCGCTGGAGGTCGATATCGAAGGCGAAGGCTGCGAGGTGGATATCGCCGGTCTGTATCTTTGCAAGGGCGGTGAAAACGTCTCTCTTGATATGAACGTCCGTCACAATTGCCCCGGCAGTGTAAGCCGGCAGCTTTTCAGGGGAATTCTGGACGGGAGGTCGAAGGTGGATTTCGACGGACTCATCTACGTAAAGAAGGATGCCCAGCGCACGAAGGCCTTTCAGGAATGCAAGACAATCCTCCTGAGCAGGGAAGCGGTGATTTCTACCCGCCCGCAGCTGGAGATTTATGCCGACGACGTAGAGTGCTCCCACGGGGCCGCGAGCGGGTTCCTCAGTCCCGACGAGCTGTTCTATATGCGCTCGCGCGGTATTCCCGAAGAGCAGGCCCGCCGTCTGCAGATGGCTTCTTTCCTCTCGCCCGTGCTGCAGCGCCTGCCCCAATCCCTTCGGGAAGAAATAATATCCGGCCTATGATAGAGCGCACGAACGTAAAGATAAATCTGGGACTGCACGTCCTTCATAAAAGAGAAGATGGTTTTCACGATCTGGAGACCGTCTTCCTGCCTTATTGCGGGTATGGCGATGTCCTGGAAATAATGCCTTCTGCCTGTACGTCCATTCATATCGGCGGGCCCTGTTACGGCGGATGGGACAAGGACAGCGACCTTACCGTCAAGGCCTACCGTCTGCTTGCAGAGAAGTTCGGACTGCCTCCGGTAGAGATAAATCTTACGAAGAATTCTCCGGTAGGTGCAGGTTTGGGAGGCGGTTCCGCCGATGCCGCCGTTGCCCTTAAGATGCTCGATTCGCTCTTCGAACTCGGCCTGAGCACGGAGGAACTGGAGAAACTGGCCGGGCAGCTGGGGTCGGACTGCGCGTTTTTTATTCAGAACAGGCCGAGCTTCGCCCGTGGAAGGGGAGAAATACTGTCGGCCTGCCCCATCTGCCTCGACGATTACGAGATTCGGGTTGAGATTCCCGAGGGGGAGAGTGTGAGCACCCGGGAGGCCTACGCGAACATTGTTCCCCGGGACAGGTGGGACTGCGCCTTGCCCTCACTCGCCGAGGTCTTGAGCCTTCCGGTATGTGAGTGGCGGGAGCATCTGCATAACGACTTCGAACAGAGCGTGTTTCCCGCTCATCCCTCCATTGCCGCCCTCAAGGAAAAATTTTATGCGCAGGGCGCGGAGTATGCCTCTATGTCCGGCTCCGGTGCAGCAGTCTTTGCTTTGTTCAGAAAATGAGAAAGGGCCTGCTGGTCATACTGCTTTTGCTCTGCTGCGGTTCTGCTTTTTCCCAGGCAACCAAAGTCCGGGGAAGGGTGACCGATGCAGCTACGGGCGAGGGCATTCCGTTTGCGGGAATCTTTTTTAAAGGTACAACCATAGGCCTTTCGACCGACATCGACGGATATTACACGGTAGAGACCAGGGATACCCTTGCCAAAGTCCTTGTGTGCCAGTGCCTTGGCTATGAATCGCAGGAAAAGGCCGTAAGGGGTGGTACGTTCTCCTCTGTCGATTTTGCGCTGAACATATACGACAACCGACTTTCGGGGGTGGTGGTCAAACCCGACAACCGAAAGATCAAGAGGCTGCTCCAGGGAATCGAGGCCAATCGGGAAAGGAACAATCCCGAGAGCCGCCCGGCCTATAGCTGTGACCTTTACAACAAGTTGGAACTCGGACTCTCACACGCACAGGAGCAGCTTAAGAGTAAGAAATTCAAGAACGAGCTCTCTTTTGTGTTCGAGAATATGGACACCTCCACCGTGAGCGGAGTTCCGTATCTTCCGGTGATGATTTCCGAATCGGTGGCGAAACGCTTCCATACACGCAATCCCGATGCCGACAGCGAGACCATTGTTGCAAACAGGATTTCGGGAATTGACCCCGAAAACAATCTGCTCACGCAGTTCACGGGAAGTATGCACCTTAAATGCAACTTCTATCAGCCCTTTGTGAACAGCTTCAGCATTAACTTTCCGTCCCCTACCATTAGCACCGGGATGCTGTACTACGATTATTATATAGTGGATACGCTGTCCATCGAGTCCCGCAAGACATACCTGGTCCACTATCATCCCAAGAAAGGAATCTCGAGTCCGGCGTTGGACGGCGAAATGCTTGTGGATGCCGGCGACTTTGCCCTGCGCTCCATTCACGCCAAGATGCTTCACGGAGGAAACATAAACTGGGTCCGGGATATAGTGTATGACGTTGAGTATGAAAGACTTCCCGACTCTACCTGGTTCTACAGGCAGGAACGCCTCTATGCCGACTTCTCCATAGTGCTGGCCGATTCGTCAAAAGCTTTGTCTGTCATAGGAAAGCGGGAGCTGAACTATAGTAACCCCAGTTTCGAAAATGTAAAGGTCGCCGGCGTGAAAAAGGTGAATGTGGAGAAGGATTCCAATTTCTACGGCGAGGAATATTGGGACAAGGTCCGCCCCTACGCGCTTTCCCGGAAGGAAAAGGATACCTACCTTATGGTGGACAGGTTCAAGGAAACCCCTACCTATCAGACCTGGTACGATATAGTTTATACGGTCGTCACCGGCTACTGGGACATAGGGAAGGTTGGGATAGGCCCGTATCTGAAGCTGATAAGCTTCAATAATCTTGAAGGACTGAGGTTGCAGATGGGCGTCCATACGTCCAAGAACCTGAGCAGGAAATTCCGATGGACTGCCTATGCGGCATACGGATTCAAGGACCGGGTGCCGAAGGGTGGGATAAGTTACGAAAGACTTTTCTCGAAAGACCCCACCCGCAAGCTCACGCTGGACGCAAAATACGATGTAATCCAGCTGGGTAAGGGAACGAGCAGTCTCATCGACGGCAATATACTGGCTTCGATTTTCGGGAAGGGAATGTCGGCGAGGCTTTGCCCTATGACCAGCTTCTCGGCCACCTACGAGCACGAAGTCAATATGAACGTGAACCTGCAGGGCGACATTCGTCTGATGCGTTACTACGCCAACGCTTTTGTGCCTATGTCGGATATGAAGGGCAATTCCTTTAATAGCGTGGCATCCAATGAGCTGCATCTGCTTGCACGTTTCTCTAAAGATGAGACCGTGAACCGCGGCCATTTTATCAAGAACTATCTGCAAACCAATTATCCTGTTGTGACTCTGGAACTTACCGGTTCGGTTCCCGGAATCCGCCCCGGGGATTATGCGTTTCTGCGCCCCGAATTTTCGATAGACTGGAAGATAAGGATTCCGCCCTTGGGAATGAGCAAGATGCGGTTCAATGCCGGAACCATAATTGGCAAGGTTCCGTATCCGTTCCTCCATCTGTTCGAGGGGAACGGCACCTACATTCTGGATAAGACAGCCTTCTCCTGTGTAGATTACTTCGAATTTGCCGCAGACAGCTGGTGTTCCTTTATGTGGCACCATAATTTCAACGGCTTTTTCCTCGGCAAGATTCCTCTGGTCAGGGAGCTGAAATTGAGGGAGGAGTTCACTTTCAAGGCGGCGTACGGCCATCTGTCCAACCGCAACAACCCTCTCGTAGCCGGTTCCGATGCCCTGATGATGTTTCCCGACGGGATGCGTCCCCTGGGGAACGTCCCGTATGTCGAGATTGGCGCCGGTATATCCAATATCCTGCAGCTCTTTCGCGTAGACTGTTTCTGGCGCCTCACCCACCGCGAGACCGCCCGTCGCAACTTCTGCGTTACCGCAGGCCTGGAAATCCGCTTCTAACAACGCTTTGCGCAGACGCGAGTCACTCGCGTTTTGCGCAACTTCGGTCACCTGGACAAAAAGTAGGATGATTTGTCGGTGATTTTTCTCTAATAGACAAAAAGTAGGATGGAAGGGCAAAAGTCAAGCGCAAGCGAGCCGCTCTATCGAGCTCGGCGTAGCGCTTGATCTTTAGCCGCCGGAGGTCGTATATTCCGGCGGCGGTGCCTTTAGTAATGACGCATTATGTATTCATCTACGAGTTGCTTCCTGTGTTCTTTGCTCAGCCCACTATGCACTCTGACCTTTGATTTGATGTCAGAAAAGATGCCCTCGAGTCCGTTGTTTGTATTTGGGATTACACGGTCTTTATAGTCATAGAAGGTCCATAACCATCCCATGTTGCGCTTGATGCTCAGGTGTGCGCTGCGGAGCCTGGGGCGCATGAACGGTGGCGTCTTCAGCCTTTTGTCGTGG
>JAGHTF010000028.1 GCA_018065485.1 Candidatus Cryptobacteroides fimicaballi
TTCTGGATTATGATGTCCCGCAAGTTACTTTGACATACGATTCCAATGTGGGAGATTGGAAAGTCTCTCATCACGTGGACAGGAAAGATTGGAAACTGGCCATCAACTCGGTAAAGGCGGGTAGTTCGTTCGGGAAGGTCGATATTGTGGTTTATCCTCAGGTGTCGCTTATGAATCTGATCATTACTCAGGTTTACCAAAGTCTGTGGCAGTTGAGCCCTGCGATAGAAACGACCCTCTGGCCCGGATCC
Organism: Candidatus Cryptobacteroides fimicaballi; assembly: GCA_018065485.1. Lineage (GTDB taxonomy): Bacteria > Bacteroidota > Bacteroidia > Bacteroidales > UBA932 > Cryptobacteroides > Cryptobacteroides fimicaballi. Next base: position 252 of record JAGHTF010000028.1, read on the forward strand.
AAGTTCTCATATCAGGTTAAGATTCCGATATGGAACGATGGGTACGGCTCAAGGGAAAGCAAGGTCCATCCCGGAATGATTACTTTGTCGCAACGGTTCAGGCTGCCTCTGGACATTACCGGCAAAGCTGCGGTCGGAGTTTTTTCCAACAACCGTTACGGGGCCGGGCTGGAAATGCAGAAACGTTTTTCGTTTGCACCGTGGCTTATGCTTGAGGGCGGATTTATGATGCTGGGCTTATGCTACTTCGATGGCTTTGCTTTCCATATGAGTAAAGAACTGGAGCCGTTCTGGTACATAGGTGGAAATATCTACTGGCCGAAGGCAGGTACGGAGTTCAGGCTGAGGATGCAGAAATTTCTGTTGGCGGATTACGGCGTTAAAGCCGAGATGATAAGACATTTCCGTTACTGCAGCATCGGTTTTTATCTGGAGAAAGGGATGAATACTTATGCGCATACCAACGGCGGTTTCCGTTTCCAGATAGCTCTGCCTCCCTATCGCTACAGACGTACGGGATATTGGCCGAGGGTTACAACTTCAAATCAGATGGGAATGGTTTACAATGCCAACAACGAGCAGAGGTGGTACAAGGAGACAAGATTGGAGTCGTCGGACAATATTATGAACAGCAATGCGTTCAACCCGTATTATGTAGAGTCGGAATTGAAGCGCCTGAAGGCTGCGAAGTAATGCGAACAGATAGATTTGTTTTGATATATTGTTTATAAATTATTTTATTGTTTATGAAAAAATTCTTCAAGATGCTTTCGGTAATCGGTATGACGGTTATTGGAGCTATCGTGTCTTCTTGTCAGGTCGAAGATATCAACACTACCTTCGAGCCCAAAAATGCTGTAGCTGAAATTCTGGTTACGACATTCGACGTAAGTACAGGTACAGACATTACCGGTAAAACGGATTTGGTGCTTTCCGCATCAAGCACTGCAAACAATCCGATTTCAATCAGCGGAAACCTTCTTAAGATTGAAGGCGGCCCCTCTATTCAGGAGCAGACAGTTACCATTACCGCCGAATACAAGGGCCAGACTGGTTCTACTACAGTGAAGATTAACTCTCTTCGTGCAGGTGGAAATGCTTCTTATGGAGCAAATATAGAAGTAGGCAGCCTGAAACTTGATGCAGTTGCTATTGTTCAAATAAGCGTTTGGGACAACAAGAGCGAGAAGGACGTAACAGCCTATTCTACTTTCTCTCACAACTATAGTGGAAATTATGAGATTGTCGATGGTTCTACAAGGGGCTCTTACGTTATCACAGGAAAAGACGGAATCGCTGCTTTTGAATTCGATGTTACTGCAAAGTATGGCGACGTTTCCGAGACAGCCACTGTCAAGATCGGCAATATCGGTGCCGGCGAAGTCAGGAACTATCTTGTTCCCATCGCGGTAGGCGAAGCTGTGGAAACCAATCCTGCCATTGCCAAGATTACAGTAAACGTATTCGATGATCTTCTCGAAAAGGATGTGACTTCAGTGTCTGAGATTTCGGCAGAACTTGCACCTGCGTCTTCCGCAGACATTGAGGTAAATGACAATGTTGTTACCATTTCCGCAGGTAAGTCCCTCGAGATTGTTGCTCAGGACGTAACAATCAAGGTCAAATATGGTGAACTTTCAGAAACTTCCATCGTTACTCTCGATAAAATCCCTGAGAACGTGGTTGTAGAAAAGTCAATAAACGTTGCTTTCAACAAATCGGAATATATTCGTAAGGAGGTTGAAAGCAAGTCAACCGTAGACGTAGGTACTTTCTTCTCAACTCACAATCTCCATACCTACACCCACGAATATGGTCACGGATATGGTCACGGCCACGATTCCGGCGAATGGCTTTACAACGAGACAGAGTTCATCCTCGAAACTACAATCAATTATACGAATGCTTACGGTATTTCAGACCTTTCAATTGTTTATCTGACCGATATTGCCAATGATAAGAAGGCTGTTGATAAATATGCTGAAGGATATGCCAAGAATTACGTTGAGGAAGAGGAAGTCCTGAATATCCAGGTTTCAGCATTCGCAAGATATTCTGCATACGCAACCAGAACGACTACTGTTACAAAGTACGATGTCATTCGTCTTATGAACGAAACCGAAGAAGTCGTAGGTTCATTTACCGTTAAGAGCATCGCTACTCAGGCTGAGTACTGCGAAGCAGCAATGCCCGGTCACGAGGGACATTATATACACGGTCACGGCCACGCCGACGAGCACGGCTACAGCAGCAATGCCGGTGGCGGTATCGTATGGGCAGACTAATCACTTCCTATTTGAATGAAAATTAAAGAGTAATGAATATGAAACTTAGATATTTTGCAATTGCTGCAGCATTTCTGGCCACAGTTCTTTCGGCAAATGCGCAGGAAAAGAAGCTTGGCAGCGATGTTTGGATCGGTGTCAACGGTGGTGTTATTTCTACAACTACAACACGTCTCAATACTCCCCAGCCTTATGTTGGAATCGAAGTAGGCAAGTGGTTCACTCCCGCCTGGGGTGCAAGAATTGGTGTTGCCGGACTGAGCCAGTGCTATGACGAGCAACTTGGTTCCTGGCAGGTTCAGGGTCAGAATCTTTGGTCAAAGAAACAGAACTTCGGTGAACTCAACATCGACGGAATCTTCAATATCAGCCAGGCAATCAGCAAGAAAGACCTCGCTCTTGTAGATTTCTACCTCTTCCTCGGTCCTACCATGACTCTTGCTACAAAGTGCTCACAGTTTACCGGTGAGGTAACCGATAACGGTACTTTTGTTGTCAAGGATGCAAATGACCTCGTTGCACGTTTCGGCGCTACAGCAGGTCTTGGACTTGGATTCAATCTCGGCAGAAGCTGTAACCTCGGTCTCGAATGGCGTACTGCTGTTGCTCCTTCAGTGTTTGGCGATGCTTCGGCATATCGTAAGGCAGAGAATACAAACCGTCTGTCACTCCGCTTTGCCTATACCTTCGGTGGCCGTCTCGGCAAGGAAGGCTTTGCTAAGAAGTACGGTCGCGTTGAGCGTGTTGAGGTTGAGAAGGTTGTCGAGAAGGTTGTCGAGAAGGAAGTTGCCAAGGAAGTAATCAAAGAAGTTGTTAAGAAGATTTCCAATCCTGTTGCCAACTACGTATTCTTCAAGATCGGCAATGCTACTCTTACAAATACCGACAAGGTTCGTCTCGACGTTGTTGCAAAGGCTATTAAGGAAGGAGAAAGTGATGTGGTTTACACTATCGCCGGATTTGCCGACAAGGGAACCGGTTCTGTAAAATACAACCAGACTCTTTCTGAGAAGCGTGCAAAGGCTGTTTTCGATTATCTCGTAAAGGCAGGTGTGAATGCTGCACAGCTTAAGATTGAGGCTAATGGCGGTGTAGACAATATGTTCTTCGATGACGCAAGTCTCTCACGCGTTACCATTATCGGAAGCAAGTAATCGATACTTGATATAAAATTGAAGGGGCCGGCAAATGTCGGCCTCTTTTTTATGACTCCTACTCGAGAATCAGACCGTCGTAGGCGGCGTGTATGTTTGGTGGAAGCATTGCTTCAAATTCTGCGTGGCGTGGAAGCAGGTGGGATATGTGTGTAATGAATGACTGCTTTGCTCCAATCCTGCCAAACAGGTCGAGACACTCCTGCAGCGAGAAATGTGATCTGTGGGCTTGTATCTTTACGCAGTTCAGGGTCACGGCGTCCAGGCCCTGCAATTTGTCCAGTTCTTCGTCGGGGAGCAGGCACATATCGGTAAGATAGGCAAGGTTTCCGAATCTGTATCCCAGAACCGAAATGCTTTTGTCTTTTATGTGCCAGCCCTGAATTGGGATCACCTGAACGCTCTTGGTCTCGGCCAGGGGAGAGGCCGGCTTGTGCTGGTATCCTTCTCCGCTTTTCCACCATATTACTTCGTCTCCCTCGTTGGATTTTACTTCAAAGGGTTGGTTGCCGATTTCGTGCACGTTCCATTCGGGAGCCCCGGGATACCTTGGCTGTGCGAATGCATAGGCGTAGGTCTGCTTAAGGGAGCGGCATACATAGGGCTCGCAATAGATGTTTACGGGATGCCCTTCGCAGAGGTTGAGCGCGCGTGTGTCGTCCAACCCTCCGGTGTGGTCCATATGGTTATGGGTGAGCAGTATGGCGTCAAGATGCCGGATTCCGGCACGTAGTGCCTGCTGTCTGAAATCAGGCCCGCAATCTATCAGGATGCTGAGCCCGCCATACTCGACCAGGGCCGATGCGCGCAGCCTGTTGTCCCTTGGGTCGGATGAACTGCAGACGGGGCATCCGCATCCTATCATCGGTACGCCGGATGAGGTTCCTGTCCCTAAGAATGTCAGCTTTGCCTTCATATCGTTTCCTCCACTATCCGCCCGACCTTGGCCGGGTCGTAATCTCTTGTTATGCGTATGTAATTAGCCGTGTATCCGCCCATTTTCCCTCCTTTTTCCTTGGATTCGAAGAGTACTTTGCATTTCTGTCCCTTGTGCCTGTCGATGAATTCCCGGTGCAGCCGCCCGCTCAGTTGCTCGAGCTGTTCCACCCGTTCGCGTTTAACGGCGTCGTCCACCTGTCCCGGGAATGACGCTGCCGGTGTGCCCGGGCGACGGGAGTAAGGGAAGACGTGTATGAAAGCCGGCCTGAGCGACTCTATGAAGTCCAAACCCTCCCGGAACAACTCCGGCGTTTCTCCCGGAAGGCCCGCCATAACGTCTATCCCGAAAAAGACCTCGGGCTTACCCGGGCCTTCCATCCGCTTTCGCACATACTCTATCTTTTTCCGGAAAAATGCAGTGTCGTAATGCCTCCCCATCGCTTGCAGCAGCGTGTCGCTTCCGGCCTGCAGGGGAATGTGGAAGTGCGGCTGGAATTTGGTCCCGGACGCAATCCAATCTATGATTTCGTCGCTCAGCAGGTTGGGTTCTATGGATGAAATACGGTAGCGCTCGATCCCATCGACCTTTTCCAGGTTCTTCAGCAGATTCAGGAACGACTCGCCCGTGCTCCTGCCGAAATCGCCGGTGTTTACCCCGGTAAGCACGATTTCCTTAACTCCCTGCGCTGCAATTTCTCCGGCGTTCGCTACGCATACGCCGATGGGCGCGTTTCTGCTTTCGCCACGTGCGTACGGTACAGTGCAGTATTTACAGAAATTGTTGCAACCGTCCTGTACCTTGAGGAAGGAACGGGTGCGTTCGCCGGTGCTGTATGCGGGGAATATTCCGCCGGCCGTAACGGAGTGTACGTCTCCGGACGGGCAGACCAGATGCTTTTCGTCGCATCCGAACACCCTGCTTACACCTTCGATGGCTTCAATCTCGCTTCTGCGCAGTTGGGCACTGCATCCGGTAACCAGAATTCTGGCTTCCGGATTGACTCTGTGGACCTTACGGATGAGGTTGCGCGATTTTGAATCGGCGGTGGCGGTCACCGAACAGGTGTTTACGAGATACAGGTCGGTTTTGTCTTGCCAACGCACCACCTCGTAACCGGCCTTAACGAAGGCCCGTTCGTAGGTGGATGACTCGGCGTAATTGAGTTTGCATCCAAGTGTGAGGATGGCTATTTTCATCTGCCTATCGGAGCAGAGAGAGAGCTTCCTTTATGCGGCGCAGGGCTTCGGTAATGTTTTCGTCCGATGTGGCATACGACATCCTGAAGCATTCGGGGGAGCCGAAGGCGTCGCCGCCTACGGTTGCTACGTGTCCTGTCTCGAGCAGGAACATTGCAAAATCGGTGGAGTTGGCTATCGTGCGGCCGTTGTACTGCTTTCCGAAATACGACGAGCACTTGGGGAAGAGATAAAAAGCTCCCTGGGGAACGTTTACCTCCAGACCGGGGATTTCCCGCGCGAGCTTGACTATAAGGTCGCGGCGACGTTCAAAGGCCTTTCGCATTGATTCTACGCAGCCCTGATCTCCCTCCCAGGCGGCCTGTGCGGCCATCTGACTTATAGAACTGGGGCCGCTGGTGTACTGGCCCTGGAGTTTGCTGCATCCCTTTGCAATCCATTCCGGAGCGGCGATGAAACCGATTCTCCATCCGGTCATAGCATAGGCTTTGGATACTCCGTTTACTATGATTGTGCGTTCCTTCATTCCCGGAACCGTGGCTATGGAAGCGTGCTTGCCGCTGTAGTTCAGATGTTCGTAGATTTCGTCGGAAATTACGTACAGATCTTCGTGTGCAAGGATTACTTTTGCCAGGGCCTCCAGTTCGGCGGCGCTGTAGATTGAACCGGTGGGGTTGCAGGGAGAGCACAGGATTATGAGTTTGGTCTTTGGTGTGATGGCGGCTTCCAGCTGGGCTGCGGTGATCTTGAAGTCCTGCTCGATTGTGGCAGGGATGTACACTGGAGTGCCTTCGGCAAGCTTTACCATTTGCGGGTAGCTTACCCAGTACGGAGCGGGAATGATTACTTCGTCGCCAGGGTTGACCAGAGCCATAATTGTGTTTGTTATGCTCTGCTTGGCGCCGTTGGACACTATAATCTGGGAGGGTTCATACTCCAGTCCGTTCTCTTCCTTGAGTTTGGTTACGATGGCTTTCTTGAGGCCGGGATAACCGGGAACGGGGGAGTAGGTTGTTACGTTGTTGTCGATGGCCTTCTTTGCAGCGTCCTTTATGGAATCAGGGGTGTTGAAGTCGGGTTCTCCGACCGACATATTGATTACGTCGATTCCCCGGGCCTTGAGTTCTGAACTTTTGGCAGACATTTCCAATGTGGCCGAGGGTGAGAGTTTTAGCAAACGATTCGAAAGTGTTGTCATTTTCTTTGTAATTTTTTACAAAGATAACCAAATTAACTTTTTTGTCCAGTATTTTTTGTAACTTTGAAGGCTTGTAATTATTTAACGGGGGGGGGTAAATATGGATATCAACTCAACTGAAAAGAAAGGATTTTCCCGGCTTATAAACTGGTATTTCGGAAGAAGGGCTCTGCCTTATTGGATTGTGCTGGCATTTGATTGCTGCATAGTTCTGGGCTCGCTTCTTTTGGCACACGTTCTTAACAACGGACTGCAGGAGACCTTTGACAATTTTGTACCTCTGGTACTTGATCTGGTTGTCTCGCTTTTGTGCTATATCTTATCATTCAAAGTATTCCATACATATAACGGGATTCTGCGGTATTCTTCGTTTATGGACCTTGCCCGCATAGGGAATTCCATCCTGTTGGGTTCGTCAATCAATTTTCTGGTACATCTTATCTTCAGAGGCAACTCGGGTTATCTCGGGATCCTGGCTATGGACCTGCTGATAGGTTCGGTAATTGCAGTTCTTCTTATGTGGCTGTCCCGCGTGGTAGTGAAGATAGCCTTCGATACCAACTATGCCAGGGACGGTGTCTCAAATGTGCTTATTTTCGGAACAAGGGAAGGCGGGGTTGGCATCGCCAAGAGTATGCGCAACCAGCATCCAACCAAATTCAATGTCTGCGGATTTATTACCAATCTGCCCGATATGATAGGCCACACTCTGCTGGACAGGCCTATTTTCGGGACCGAAGACCCGAAGTTGTGGAAATTCATCGAGAAGGAACATATCAAATACCTTTATGTCAGTCCTCTTGCCCAGGAGTATTTTGTGAACAATTGTCAGGATATGATTTCGCGCTTCCTGTCGATTGGAGTGAAACTCTGGTTCCTTCCCGTGGAACAGGAATGGGACGGAAAGTCGCAGATCAACCACTGGAACTTGCGTGAAGTTAAGGTAGAGGATCTTCTTCCAAGAAAGAAAATTGAAATCGACCTTAATGCAATTGCCGGGATGCTGTCCGGCAAGCGGGTTATGATTACCGGAGCGGCCGGCTCGATAGGCTCTGAAATTGTACGCCAGCTGGCTACATTCGCTCCTGCCGAACTTCTGCTTGTAGACCAGGCTGAGACTCCGATGCACGATATGCGTCTGGAAATGGCTCGCAAATTTCCCGGGCTTAAGGTCTATACCGTAGTTGCATCCATTACCAACGGGGAGTATATGAAAGAGCTCTTCGAAACGCACAAGCCCGAGTATGTGTTCCACGCTGCGGCTTACAAGCACGTGCCAATGATGGAAGACAATCCCGCGATGGCTGTGCAGAACAATGTCCGGGGAACTAAAATCATTGCAGACCTTTCAGTCGCCAATGGCGTGCAGAAGTTTGTTATGGTCTCTACCGACAAGGCCGTGAATCCGGCCAACGTGATGGGCTGTTCAAAGCGCATCTGTGAAATCTACTGCCAGTCCCTGAATGCGAAAGTAGCCGCAGAGGGCGGTGTAACCCAATTCGTTACTACCAGGTTCGGGAATGTGCTGGGCTCCAACGGTTCGGTTATCCCTATTTTCGAGGAACAGATCAGACGCGGCGGGCCGGTTACGGTTACCGACGCTAATATTGTCCGCTATTTTATGCTTATACCGGAGGCCTGCAGGCTTGTGCTGGAGGCCGGAGCTCTGGGCAAAGGCGGAGAAATCTTCGTATTCGATATGGGCTCTCCCGTTAGAATTGCGGATCTGGCCCAGCGTATGATAAACCTGATGGGAGCTAACGGGGTGGAAATCAAGTACACCGGTCTTCGCGACGGAGAAAAACTTTATGAAGAAGTACTCAGCCTCGAGGAAAACACCAAGCCTACCGTTCATCCCAAGATTAAAATTGCAGCCGTTAGGGAGTATCCGTACGATGAGGCACTCAGAAATGAGGATGAGCTTTATGAACTGAGCCGAAAGGGCGACAGTATGGCTATTGTGGCCAAAATGAAGGAAATAGTGCCCGAATTCAAAAGTTGCAATTCGGTTTACGATAAACTTGACAAATAATTATGTCTATGAAATACAAGCTGATTTGTAAATTTGTTACTACTGTTTTGCTTGCCGCAGGCTTTTCGCTGTGCGCTATGGCGCAGAGCGCTTCGGAGATTGCGGCCGCTAAGTCGATGGCGCAAGCCTATGGCTATACCGACAGTGAAATCAATGCCGTGCTTAACCATAACATTTCTAAGGGAGGAACTTCGGCTGCTGCCGTACCCGCCGCGACGACTGACACGCCGCCGGTTTCAGAGGTAACGCAAATCGAAGCGGCCAAAGAGCCTGTAATGGTAAGTCAGGATGACATTTACGGTCACACATATCTTACTTCATTGGGCCTGAGTATAATTCCAAGCTATAATGCTCCGGCACCTGCTGCCTATGTGCTGGGACCCGGCGATGAACTTATAATCGATGTGTGGGGAGCAACCGTTTCCCACGTTGCCGCAACCATAGGGAACGACGGCGGCATATCTGTGGCTGACCTGGGACCGGTTTATCTGTCCGGAATGACGGTAAGCAAGGCGGAAACGTTCCTCAGAGGACAGCTGGCCCGTATCTATTCCGGGCTGGTGGACGAAAATCCCGATACTTTTATGCGTTTGTCCATAGGCAAGATCAAGGGAGTTTCAGTCAATGTGTCCGGCGAGGTGGCCACTCCCGGTCTTTACTCGATTCCTTCTCTTGCTACAATTCCGTCCGTGATTTATATGGCAGGCGGTGTCAGGGAAAGAGGCTCCGTGCGCAATATGACCCTCTACCGTCACGGACGCAAGGTCGCTTCTTTCGACTTGTACGATTTCCTTTTCAAGGGCAGGTTCAACGAGAACCTCCGCATCCAGGACGGCGATGTGATTAACGTGGCGGCCTACAGCAATGTGGTGTCGATTACTGGAGCAGTGGCCCGTCCTATGCGTTACGAAATTGTGGAAGGGGAAACCGTTGCCGACCTCATAGCTTTTGCCGACGGTTTCACTACCGATGCCCAGAGGACTTCGGTGAACTTATACAGACGCGATGTCAGCGGCAATACCAGCATTGATGTACCGGAAAGTGAATTCAAGTCGTTCAGGCTTCAGGATGGAGACCGTGTTAGCGTTCGAAGTTACAGTTCATCGGACAGGAACACGGTATCCATATCCGGCCCTGTGAAATATCCCGGTGCCTATGCCTTGGGAGAAGGGCTGGATGACGTCGCTTCACTGATCAGGATTGCAGGCGGTCTTGTGGATGGTGCATACACCGGAAAAGGACAGATAAGTCGCAAAGACGTCAACCGCCAACCGGAATTCTTTACCTTCGACCTTGCGAAGGTTCTGGACGGAAGCAAAAAGATTCTTCTCCAGAGAGAAGATATCGTAACTCTTTTCAGTCACGATGACATAAGTGACGAACGCTTCGTATCGGTTGCCGGAGCCGTTCTAACTCCCGGTGTGTATTCCTATACCGACAGTCTCACTATGCAGCGGCTCATAGAAGATGCCGGAGGGCTTGCCCCCGATGCTTATCTTGCCACCGGTCAGATTATCCGCGAAGGAAATGACGGACACCCCGTGATTGTGCCTTTCGACGTTGAAAAAGTTATGAACGGCACTCTCCCGTTGGACGTCATTGCCGGAGATGCGGTTCGGGTGTACAGCATTCGTGAACTTAGGAAAAACACTACGGTTACTGTTACTGGAGAGGTGAATGCCCCCGGCTCGTTTACATATCGCGACGGGATGACTTTGGAAGAGCTTGTCGGTCTGGCGCAGGGCAATACGCACGGAGTGGACCTTTCCAACGTTGAAATTTCCAGACGAGGAGGAAGGGAACGCGGCTCTGTCCGGATGCTGAACATTGAGGAGGATGCCGATTTGTGGAAAACGGAACTTAAAGCCTTTGACGTTGTCACATTCCGGCGGCTCACTTATTTCCGCAGCCAGATTACGATTACCGTTAACGGTGAGGCCAACTCTCCCGGCCCCTACGCATTCGATAAGTCGGAGGTGCGGCTTTCTGACGTAGTGAACAGAATCGGAGGCTTTACCGATGTGGCTTACATTCACGGTGCCAGCCTTACAAGGGTGCTTTCTCGGGAAGAGATGGAGCGTCAGCGGCTTGCCGTAATGATTGCAAATCAGAATCTCGGCGCAAAGGATACAATAGGCGCTGAACAATTGGCGGAAAGTTTCCGCATTGGAATAGATCTCGAAAAAGCCATTGCAAATCCCGGTTCGGTTGCCGACGTTATTCTGCGCGACGGCGACATCCTCGACATTCCTATTATGAACAATACCGTCAAAATCAGCGGTGGTGTGTTCTATCCCAACACTGTGGCCTTCGACCAAAGCCTCGGGTGGAGAGATTATGTCCGTCAGGCCGGCGGATTTACCAAACTGGCCCGCCGAGGCAAGACTTATGCCGTGTATATGAACGGAAAGGTGTCTGTGGGAAACGATATCAAGGTTGAACCGGGAATGGAACTGATTGTTCCCGAGCGCAAGGAGTCAGAAAGACGCGAAATGTCTCCGGTTGAGATAGCTTCGATAGCAACTTCTACGACTTCGCTCGCCTCTATGGTTCTGTCACTGATTAAAATCTTTATGTAGTATGGAAAATTCCGTAAATCCTACCCCTGTAAATATTGAGAATCAGGAATCCGAAATCGATTACAAAGCTCTGGCCCTGAGGCTTTGGGCTAAGCGGAAATACATATTGTACGTTTGCGGTGCATTTGCTGTGCTGGGCCTTATGGCGGCCCTCTTTCAGAAGCCGGTTTATACGTCTACCTGTACTTTCGTACCGTTGAGTTCTTCAAAGACTTCCGGGGGATCGCTTTCTTCTTTGGCTGCAATTGCCGGAATCAATCTTGGAGATATGAGTTCGGGAGAGTCCCTTTCACCGTTGATTTACCCGCAGCTGCTCTCCAGCGTGGAGTTCAACAGGGAACTTATGCGGGTTCCTCTCCATTTTGAAAAATACGAAGAAGCCGTTTCGCTTTACGATCTGGCAACAGACCCCAAATACCGCAGATTCACACTCGGTGCCGTCATTGGCGCTATAAAGAAATATACCATCGGCCTGCCGGGAGTAATTATGGAAGCCGTACGGGGCGAACAGCCCGACGTTGTGATTCCCGGTGAAGAAGGAAAGAAGAAGATCAGTGCTTATACCAAGGATGAATACAAAGTGTATAAGAGCATTTCGAAAATGATTTCTCTTAGCGTAGAAAAAAAAGAAGGATATCTTACCTTGAGCGCCAAATCGAGCGAAGCCATCGTTGCCGCGGAACTTTGCCAGGCGGCTCTCGACCTGATGCAGAAGTATGTTGCGGAATTCAAGCAGAATCAGGCTCAGAACAATATGGCGTATCTTCAGGCAAGGTGTGAAGAGACCCGCGCCGAATATCTGGCAAAACAGATGGAACTTGCGCAGTATACAGACTCTAACAGGGGAGTACCTACAGCAACGTCCCAGACCCGCAGGCAACAGCTGAGCTCGGAGTATGACCTGGCTTTTGCCCTATACACCGAGGGGTCCAAAAAACTGCTTCAGGCAGAGCTGAAGATTAAGAACGACACTCCCGTGCTTTCGGCAGTGGAGCCCGTAG
>JAGHTF010000023.1 GCA_018065485.1 Candidatus Cryptobacteroides fimicaballi
CTGCAGATGGTTTCGGGCATCGGTTTCAGATCGATGAATCCGGAAGGGTGGAAATCCCGTTCCCGCAAAATTTCCACCGTTGCCGGAACGTTTCTGAGAAATACCCTAGGCTGCTGCACCACAGTCCTACTGAGTTCTCCCTCGAATTGCCTGCATACACTTACCAGATGAACTGTGCAGAGATGCTTCCGGGGCACTATGGTTACATCGTTTCCTGCCTCGAACTCTACCGCCGCGCAGCATAGGGGAGAAGCCGGATTCTCGTCGGTGAAACTGTATTTGAAACTGTCGAATGCATCTCTGCGCTGCACGGCAAGCGGGTTGACGGGGGCATAGGCGTTGCACACAGCCACCGCCGAATATCGGCCTTTCTCAAGGCGGATGAATGCCGACAGCTCGTTTGCTCCGCCGCCTGCCACTTCGCGGTCGTTGGCCGCCGGCATCCAGGTCCAATGCGCCGCCAGACTCCCCAACTCGTCTTCACGATATATGAACAGTTCGCAGCTGCTAATCTGTCCCTTTACCGTAAATCGCGTAACGGCTGTCGGCTCTGGCTCTTCATCTATGTTTTCCTGATGTACTGCAGGCTCCGGCTTCGAGCACTGCACACTTAGAATCTGCAACAGCACCATAATGGCGCCCAAACACTTTCTCCTCATAATCTACCTCCTCCTGTCTGTTAATTCAACTGCAAAAATAAGAAAAATCTCCGGATTCGATGCGTTTTTCGAAGTGGTTGAAAGTCAGGCAAATACGAAAAAGCCTTCCGGCAAATCGCGGAAGGCTTTTCTGTAACTCCTTGAGTGTCAACGGTTACTGAAAACGCACTCAAATATATTATGCGCCGAAGTTGTCGTACAGGATATTCTCGGGAGGTACTCCCATAGAGTCCAGCAGGTCAACCACGCACTTGGTCATCATAGGAGGACCGCACATAAAGTACTTGATGTCCTCGGGGGCCTGGTGATCCTTGAGGTAGGTCTCGTTCATTACGTTGTGAACGAAGCCGGCAACGTACTTCACGCCTGCGGCATCGGCTGCGGGATCGGGACGGTCCAGAGCCAGATGGAAGTGGAAGTTGGGATTTTCGGCCTCGATCTTTGCAAAGTCCTCAAGATAGAATGCCTCCACGAGGGCACGCGCGCCATAGAAGAAGTGAACCTGTTTCTTGGTGTGCTGGGTGTAGAAAAGCTCCATAATGTGGCTGCGCAGAGGAGCCATACCGGCGCCGCCGCCCACAAAGATGTATTCCTGGTCGTCGGGATCGTTCTTGGGAAGCAGGAACTCTCCGTAAGGGCCGCTTATCATAACCTTGTCGCCCGGTTTGCGTGTGAATACGTAAGACGATGCGATGCCCGGGTTCACGGGCAGAAGCTTGGGACCCAGTTCGCGGGGAACACTGCGGTCGAACGGAGGAGTGGCAATACGTACGTTGAGTTTGATGATACCCTTCTCTCCGGGATAAGAGGCCATTGAGTAAGCTCTGATTGTAGCCTCGGGATTGGATGAATGCAGATTGAAGAATCCGTATTTCTCCCAATCGGCCCTGTATTCGGGCTCCACTTCAATGTCCTTGAAGTCGAGCTCGTATGCGGGAATGTCTATCTGAATGTACTCGCCGCTCTTGAATTCGAGGTTCTCGCCTTCGGGAAGCTTCACGGTGAACTCCTTGATAAAGGTAGCCACGTTCTTGTTGGAAATAACTTCGCACTCGAGTTTCTTCACGCTCAGAGCGCTTTCAGCTACCTGAATCTTAAGGTTGTCCTTAACCTTGACCTGGCAGCCGAGCCTCCATCCGTCCTTTATCTGCTTGCGGTTGAAGAAACCTACCTCGGTGGGGAGAATCTCTCCGCCGCCTTCCAGAACCTGAACCTTGCACTGGCCGCAATTGGCCTTTCCGCCGCAGGCTGAAGGGAGGAAAATCTTCTCGCCGGCCAGGGTTCCCATAAGGTTCCCGCCGGGAGCGACGTTCAGCTCCTTCTTTCCGTTGTTGATATCGATTTTTACTGTTCCCTTGGGGGTAATCTTAGCCTTCACGAAAAGCAGAAGGGCTACCAGAATAACCGTTACTATAACGATTACCGCAATTGCTGCTATGACTGTATATTGCATAATTCCGCCCTCCTAAAGTGAAATGCCCATAAAAATCATAAATGCCATACCCATAAGGCCTACGGTAATGAAGGTGATTCCTATACCCTTGAGCCCTGCGGGAACGTTGGAGTAGCTCATCTTTTCGCGGATGGCTGCGAGCGCTACAATTGCGAGATACCAGCCTATTCCGGAGCCGAGTGCATAAACTGCAGACTCCCCGAAGTTTGCGAAATCCTTCTGCTGCATAAAGAGCGAGCCGCCCAGGATGGCGCAGTTCACTGCAATGAGCGGGAGGTAGATTCCCAGCGAGCTGTACAGAGAGGGGAGGAATTTCTCCACAATCATCTCTACCAGCTGGGTGAACGCTGCAATTACTGCAATGAAGATGATAAAGCTGAGGAAGCTCAGGTCTACGTCTGCGAAACCCTCGCCCAACCAACTGAGTGCACCGGGCTTGAGCACGAAGGTGTCCAGAGCCCAGTTGATGGGAAGCGTGAAGAGCAGCACGAAGATTACGGCAAGGCCCAATCCGTTGGCTGTCTTAACGTTTTTGGATACTGCCAGGTATGAACACATACCCAGGAAGTATGCAAAAATCATATTGTCAACGAATATTGACTTTACGAACAAGCTTAAATATTCCATAATAGGTAAGTGTTATTATTTTTCCTGAAGTGACTTGTCTATACTGCGGTGTACCCATATTATGCATCCCAGCAGAATGAGTGCGAAAGGAGGCAGGATCACCAGACCGTTGTTAACGTAGCCGGCATCGTAGAGAGCCTGGGGGATAACCTGGAATCCGAAGAGGGTTCCGCTTCCCAGAAGCTCACGGAAGAAGGCCACGATAATGAGAATCATACCGTAACCGGCTCCGTTTGCAATACCGTCGAGCAGCGAGGGCACCGGCTTGTTGCCGAGCGCAAAAGCCTCGATGCGTCCCATAACTATACAGTTGGTAATGATGAGTCCGATGTAAACCGAGAGGGATTTGTCGATTGCGTAAGTGGCTTCGAATGCCTTGAGGAACTGGTCCACAAGGATAACCATCAACGCAACCACAACGAGCTGTACGATGATTCGCACGCGGTTGGGAATGGTGTTGCGGAGCAGCGAGCACACGAGGCTCGAAAGTCCCGTTACCGCTATTACCGACAGCGCCATTACGAACGCGCCCTTGAGCTCAACGGTAACCGCGAGCGAAGAGCAGATACCCAGAACGAGGACAGTTATAGGATTGCCCTTGAGAATGGGGTTCAGTATTGTTTCTTTCATTTTACCCATAGCTTATTCCTCCTCTGTGTTAGATGTTTCTGCCATTTGAGCAAGCTGTTCGAGAACCTTGCGGGCGTCGGTGATGGTTCCTTCGTAAGCCTTGAGCCAGGTTGCTATGGCATTACTGAGTCCCTTGCTGGTCATTGTGGCGCCGGTGATTGCGTCAACGCCGTTCTCCATATCTGCGGGAGCGCCTCCCTTTATGATGGAAAGCGGGCCGTTTTCGTCATAGATGACCTTCTTGCCGGCGAACTGTGCGCGGAAAGCGGGGTCGTCCTTGATCTTGCCGCCCAGACCGGGGGTCTCGCTGGCGTGGTCGAAGTATGCTCCTGCAACTGTCTGGAAGTCTTCCTTGAGGGCGATATAACCCCATACGGGACCCCAGAGACCTGCTCCGTAAACGGGTACTACCGTAACTCCGTTCTTGAAGCTGTAGGCGGGAAGTTCTCCGTCCTTTACGCTTCCGTCCTTGATCTTATAGTTGAGAGCCTTGAGGTCGGCTGTAGAGCAGACCTTTGTCTCTTCGGAAATGTTTTCCCTGAAGAACTCGATGGTCTTGGCGTTGCCGATTTCCTGCCAGTGCTCTTTCTCGCCGAACTGGGCGGCGGTGAGAATCTGGCTTATGGTCTCGGCCTCTTCGTTTGCGGCCTGCATAGGTCCAAGCTTCTGTGAAACGATAGCCAGGACAGCCGCAACAATCACAACCACTATCGTGGTGTAGATCACTGTATATGTATTACTGTTGGTATTCATAACTTATGCGGCTTTGAAATTTTTGTTTCTCCTTGAAATGCTGCAGCTTACAACCACGTGGTCGATCAGCGGGGCAAAGGTGTTCATAAGCAGGATGGCGAGCATCATACCCTCGGCGTAACCGGGGTTGAAGAGCCTTACCGTGATGCACAGCGCACCGATGAGGAATCCGTAGATCCACTTTCCGCAGTTGGTCTGGGCCGATGTCACAGGGTCGGTGGCCATAAAGACTGTACCGAATGCGAAGCCTCCCAGAAGCAGCTGCTCCCAGCAGGTAATTTCGGTTACACCGGCAATCTGGCCGATTCCGCCTACGAACAGGGCTCCCAATACAGATGAGAGCATTATCCTCCAGCTTGCAACGCCTGTCCACAGAAGCAGGGCCGCACCCAGCAGGATTGCTATTACCGAGGTTTCACCCACACAGCCGGGAACCGTTCCGATGAACAGGTCCCAGAATCCGGTGCCGTACTGCGCGGCCCCGTCCAGGGCAAGGGGGGTTGCGCCGGTCACTGCATCGGGGCCGGGGTTCGAAATCCATACCTGCGAGCCGGACATCTGGTTAGGGTAGGCGAAGAACAGGAATGCACGGGCTACAAGAGCCGGGTTCCAGATGTTCATACCGGTACCTCCGAACACTTCC
>JAGHTF010000041.1 GCA_018065485.1 Candidatus Cryptobacteroides fimicaballi
CTGCTGATATACAAATACTTGGAGAAGAAGGTGAACCGGGGCGGCAAGCACTTCACGACGGAGGAGATAGTGGACACGTTGCGCTCGATGGACTTCCTCAGCATCGCGGGAGAAGGATATGTCCCGACATATACCAGAACGGATCTCACGAACCACCTGCATGGCAGCGCCGGCTTCAGGACAGACACGCAGATAGTCACAAGACAGAAGATGAGGAGCATCATCGCGCAGACAAAGAAACGAGAGAAAGAGGAAGACGATGACCGATAGAGCCGGATGGGCAAGAGACTTCGGATGCTGCCGCAGGTGGCAACTGCTGAAAAAGCCCGAAGCAACAGCTTCAGGCTTTTTTAGTAGTGGGTACGGGAATCGAACCCATATTGCAAGATTGAGAATCTTGAGTACTAACCGTTATACGAACCCACCGGAAAGTGGTGCTGGGAGGAGTTGAACCGCCGACACATGGATTTTCAGTCCATTGCTCTACCACCTGAGCTACAGCACCCTGTTGTTTTGGGAATGCAAAGATACGCAAAATTTTTAATCCGCAAAATTATTTTACCACATACATTTTTATTATCTTCGCTAACTGAACCGAAGAAGCCTGAAAGACTGTATGCCCGCTCCTGAATCTTCCTTTGTCAAAGTTCTGCTTCCGCTCAATTTGTGCTGGACGCCTACGTATTGTTTGCCGGAAGGGATGACGGTGAGGAGAGGAGACCGCGTCAGAGTGCCGTTTGCGGGCAGAGAGTATGTCGGAGTGGTTCTCGGCTCCGATGATACGACCCCTGTGAATTCGGAAAAGATTCTTCAGGTTGCCGAGGTCCTGGATATTCCGCCTGTATCTCCCGAAGAATTCGAACTGTGGGATTTTGTGAGCCGGTACTACCTCTGCTCTCAGGGGGAGGTCTGCAGGATTGCGAGCCCGTCCGCCGCACTGGAAAGACCGCCGCTTGCCACTATTGAAAAGCTCGCTCAAAATAACTGGACTGATATTCGTAAACCACACTTGTCTGCTACATTAAAGCAGTCTGTACAAGCTATCCTGGAAGCTTTTGACCAGGGTATAAACGTGTTGCTTTGTGCCGGATCTTCCCGCAGGCAGATATTCCAGGAACTCTCCCGCCGTACTCTTGAAAGCGGGAGGGATGTGCTTATTTTAAGGCCTTCGGTGGATGGCCCCGTGCTTGACGGTTCGTTGTGCTATGCTTCTTCGCTTTCCCAGGCACAGAAGAGAAATGCCGTCCATCTGGTAAGGACTGCCGGTCCTCTGCTTGTCGAAGGCGAAAGCCCGGCGGTATTCCTGCCCTTCGGTAACCTTGGTCTTGTAATTGTAGACGATGAATTCAGCCAGGACTACAAACAGTCTTTCCGGCCTCCGTTCTACAATGCAAGGGACGTTGCCTATATGCTTGCCAAAATCCGGAAGGCGCCGCTGCTTCTGTGCGCGGAATATCCTTCTCTGGAGTCGTTGTACAACTGCTCGGCAGGCCGCCTGAAAAGAATTGACATTAATGATTCTCCAAGCATCGGAAAGTATGAAATTATTGATACTTCTCGGGAGAGACTTAAAAACGGGATGGTGGGAAATTTTTCCCGGATTGCTCTTGCCCGGATGGAATCAACCCTCAGGGAGAATGGCAAAGTCCTTCTGCTGCAGCCGTGGAAAGATACTTCCGACATAGAAATCGAAGCCCGGAAAAATTTCCCTTCCGCCGGTTCGAAAATCAATTCGATGCCCTTATGGAAGGCGGACAGGAAAGAACTTTCCAAATATTCCCTGGTTCTTCTTTCGAATGTGGACTACCTGCTTTCTAAACAGGATTTCAGGGCCGACGAATATGCTTTCCGCCAAATAGAAAGACTCAGGCACCAGTGCCCGAATCTGCTTATTCAGACATCCGAGTCGGGACACTATATATTCAGTGGCGGAAATGCTTTGGAGAAGATGCTTTCCCAACGTAGGGAATTTTCTCTCCCTCCCTATACGCGGGAAGTGAGGATACGCAACGGGGAAGCCTCCGAAAGTCATTTCCTTGCAAAGGACGCTGCCTTGGAAAAACGTAAACTTGAGTTGTTGAAAAACGCACCCCGCGGGGCGGTGATAGATGTCGACCCCAGCGGCCTTTAATCGGAAAAACAAACCAACCAATATGAAAAGAATTGCTTCAATAGACATTTTCAGGGCATTTACAATGCTTATGATGCTCTGGGTAAATGATTTTGCCGGTATGGCCGGAATCCCTCACTGGCTGGGCCACGCAAAGATGTCGGAAGATATGATGGGATTCTCTGACCTGGTATTCCCTTCCTTCCTGTTCTGTGTGGGACTGTCTCTCCCTTTTGCAATTGAGGGCAGGTTCAAAAAAGGACAGTCGCTGCTGGAGGTCGTCTCCCACATTGTCGCACGCTCCTTCGCTTTGATTGTGATGGGCCTTTTCTCTATGAACTGCGGAAGTATAGAGGGCGGACTCAATGCAAAGGTTTTCCAGATTCTTATGGTAGTCGGCTTCTTCCTTGTCTGGAACGTCTATCCCGATTCTGAAGGTTCAAAAAGGACCCTCTTCAGGATCCTTAGGATTGCGGGTATGCTGCTTCTGGCCGGCCTGATTGTTTACAGGTATGCGTTCGGACATCCTCTCCAACCCAAGTGGTGGGGTATTCTCGGTCTGATAGGCTGGGCATATCTGGCTTGCGCCCTGCTATATCTGCTCGGCAGGCAACATCCCGGCCGCAACACGCTGCTCTGGCTATTGATCATAGGCCTTATGATAGGGCTCAATTCCGGATGGAAGTGGCTGGGTTTTTACCCGGGCGGATGGACCCATCCGGTCCTCGTTTATTCCGGAGTGCTTGCCAGTGTGCTTATGACCCGCTTCGCCGACGACCGGAAGCCTTACAATTTCATTGGTATAATGTTTTGCGGCGCTTTACTTATGAAGTCGGCCGAAGTTCTCTGCCATAACTTCTGGATCTGCTCAAAGATAGGGGCCACTCCCACCTGGGCCTTCGGAAGCCTTTTCTATTATCTGATTGTGCTGGCAGTGCTTTACCTTGTCTGCGATGTTTTCAGGAAGACAACCTGGGCAAAGCCGATAGAACCGGCCGGCAAGGCAACCCTTACCTGCTACCTTATTCCCACGTTGTGGTACAGTGCCCAGCAGCTGCTCGGCCTGTCCTACCCTGAATTCCTGAGAACCGGTGTCCCGGGGCTTTGCAAATCTATGGTATTCGCATTTGTGATTATATTGATAACAGGACTTCTCTCCAGAATACATATAAAACTCAAGATATGAAAAAACGAATGATTATTGCGGGAATTCTGCTGTCCGTGGCTTTTCCCGTTTTTGCACAGGTGTCCGGTGACAATATCGATGCCGATCGTAACTGTTTCAGTATCATTGCGGGAAACAAGACTACAAAGGACGGGTCAGTTATGTTTGCCCATAACGAGGACGACGGAGATTATCTGATAAGTATGAACGTCTGCGAGAACGGAATATGGGCCGAGATGCCCGGAATGTCCGTTTCGGACGGGTTCATAAACAAATACGGCGTTTGCATTGCTTCCGACGGATGTCAGTCCAAGGAAGACAGGGATGACTTTAACGAGGGCGGAATCGTGTACGAACTGAGGTTCCGCGTCTGGCAGGAAGCTACTTCGGCCCGTGATGCAATCAGAATCATTGCCAGAGAGATGGAAAAATACGGCTATCGGGCCAGCGGACGTACCTATGCCGTTGCCGATCCTCACGAGGGCTGGATGGTCAACGTGGTAAAGGGACATCACTGGGTTGCACAGAGAGTCCCCGACGATATGGTCGCTTCGGTCCCCAATTATTATACCATAGGTAAAGTCGACCTTTCTGATACCGAAAATTTTGCCGGTAGCGCAGACCTCATAGAATATGCTGTCGAAAGGGGATGGTACAATCCCGAAACCGACGGGGAATTCAATTTCAGAAAGGCTTATGCCAAGCCTTCGGTGCTGGTTTCGGACCATAATGTTCCAAGGCATACCCTGGTTATGGAGAAACTGGGAACCAAGTATGACGTGAACAATGTTCCCTTTGCTGTAAAACCGAACAAGAAACTTTCGGTTGCCGATATGAGGCAGCTCATCTCTCTTCACAGGGAGGCTCGCGCCGACGGTTCCCATCCGTCAGGAGTATGCGCATTCGATACCAATCTGTCCACGATCTTCCAACTTCGTCCCAATATGCCTCTGGCTATCGGTTGTGTTATGTGGAATGCCCAGGGCAAGCCTTGCGCCGAGGTTCACGTTCCCTGGTATCTGGGTATGACCCGCTCTCCGGAGGGGTATCAGAGGATGGCGACTGCCGAGGAGGCTGCCGAAAAGCATTTTTCGGATGGAAATCAGGTGATTGACGGAAAGACCCTGCGGGAGAGGTATCCCGATATGAAATACTGGATATATGCCGACCGCTGGCAGGATCTTCTTTCCGACTATTCAAACAAAATCGAAGCTCGAAAGGCTGAGATCGAGCCTGTTCAGAAGGAACTTTTCCGGAATCAGAAGAAGTTTGAGAAGCAACTGCTGAAGATGTCTCCTGCCGAGGCGGCTGAGGCTATGAATGCCTACACCGCCAAGTGGGTTGCAGATTAGCATTTTCCAATCGCGCAGTGCCAGGCGTCAATAGCCTGCCTGGCATTGCTTTCGCTCATTTGAGGCATAAACCTGCGCTCTTCCTGCCAGCAACTCTGGAGTTCGTCTGCATTTCTCCAGATACCCGCTCCCAGTCCGGCAAACAGCGCCGCGCCCAGGGCCGTGGTTTCAACGGTCTTCGGACGGATGACTGTAACCCCGAGTATGTCGGCCTGAAACTGCATCAGGAGGTTGTTTCTGGATGCCCCGCCATCGACTTTCAGTCTGCAGACCGGGATCCCGGCATCGCGGGCCATAGCCTGCATTACATCGTAGGTCTCGAATGCGATGCCCTCAAGCGCCGCGCGGGCAATGTGTCCCGCTGTTGTGCCGCGGGTGATCCCACAGATGACGCCTCTCGCCTCAGGGTTCCAGTATGGGGCCCCGAGCCCGGTGAGTGCCGGTACGAATCGGACCCCGCCATTGTCCGGAACGGTTTGGGCGAGAGCCTCAATCTCAGATGATTTTCTGATTATCCCAAGTCCGTCGCGCAGCCACTGCACAACGCTTCCGGCGACGAATATGCTGCCTTCCAACGCATAGTTGACCTCGCCGTCAATCGACCAGGCTACTGTGGTCAGAAGATTGTTTGCAGACAGCAGCGCTTTTTGTCCGCAGTTCATCAGTAGAAAGCATCCCGTGCCGTAGGTGTTCTTTACGTCACCCGGATTCAGGCACATCTGCCCGAAAAGAGAGGCTTGCTGGTCTCCGGCAACTCCCGTTATCGGAATGCCGTCGGGAATTCCTTCGACGCCTTGGGTGCATCCGAAATCGGAGGCGCATTCCCGGACTTCCGGCAGAACGGAAGAGGGAATGTCCAGCAGTTGCAGAAGTTCGTCATCCCATTTCATCGATTGAATGTTGAAGATCATCGTGCGGGATGCATTGGTAACGTCGGTCGCGTGTATTCTGCCTCCGGTGAGACGCCAGATGAGAAAGGAATCCACGGTGCCGAATCTCAACCTGCCTTCGGCCGCTTTTTCTGCGGCCCCGGGAACGTTGTTCAGAATCCATCTGATTTTGGTTCCGCTGAAATATGCGTCCGGAATCAGCCCGGTTTTTTCGCGTATCAATCCGGCCTTGGACTTCAGCCCGTTGCAGAAATCGGCGGTGCGCCGGTCTTGCCAGACTATGGCGTTGTAAACGGGCTTTCCCGTAAGAGCGTCCCATACGAGTGTGGTCTCTCGCTGGTTAGTGATTCCGATTGCTTCGATTTTCTTGTCGGGATTGCGCCCGATGACTTTCGCTACGGTGCTGCGGACAGTGTCCCAGATGTCTTCGGGGTCGTGTTCAACCAGCCCTGGTTCCGGAAAATGCTGGGTGAATTCTTCCTGCGCGCAGTCGATTGCGTTGCATTCGCTGTCGAAAAGTATGGCACGGGAACTTGTCGTGCCCTGGTCTATTGCAAGGATGTACCGCATAATTCATTCAGAATATCGTTCCAGACTGTGAGTCTGTCGGTCTCGTTCAATATTTCGTGGCGCATTCCGGGATAGAGCTTGCCGCTAACGTTGCTGTAGCCCCGTCGGGTCAGGAATTTTACGGCGTCTTCCCAGGCCTTGTCCGAGGTGCGGCAGGGGTCGAGCGCCCCGGAGAGGAAGCGGACTGGCAGGTTCGGTTTTGTAACGTGCCATCCGTCCTTGGAATAGCAGTCGGACATCAGCTCGAAAAGGTTGACGAACCCATCGGCAGTAAAAAGGAAACTGCAGAGAGGGTCGCTGTGGTAGGCCTTGAGAATTTCCGGATTCGAGCAGACCCAGGCCCGGTCGTATCCGGCGTCTTCCTTGAAAGCGTCGTTGTATCCGGCGAAGCTTATCTTATGCAGTATTGAGGCTCTGCAATGCGAACCCCTGATGGCTCGAATCGCCTTGGCGATGGCTTTTCCCGCTCCCTTTGCCGGGTTGTCCGAAGGGGAGCCCGAAACTATGAGCCGGTCGATGGTGGAATCGTAACGTTTCAGGTATGACCTTACTACCAGCGAACCCATACTGTGCCCTATCAGAGTGAATGGGATGTCGCCGAATTCCTGCCTGGCCCAATCTCCGATTGTTTTTGTGTCTTCTACGAACGCTTTCCATCCGTCTTTGCCCATATAGCCCAGGTCCTCTTCCCTGAGCACCGAGGCTCCGTGGCCGCGCAGGTCTTCGACAATGCAGGCGAATCCGTGTGCGCTGAGCCATTCCATAAACGGGTTATAGCGTTCTTTGTGCTCAATCATTCCGTGCACTGTCTGCACGATTCCAATGGGGGTGACATCGGGTCTGGTTACGGCCACCGACAGCGGCAGTCCGTCAATTGCAGAGGGTAAGGTAAAAGTTTCCATTGCAGGGTTTTATGTTCGGAAAAAATAATCTTCTGCGAATCTATTAAAAAAATGGGATTATTTTGCTATTTTTGTGCTTTCAAAGTATCGTTGGATGGTTATGGAAGAGAATATTTATCCTCTTGATTCGGAGAAGACATACTATTCTATGGATTACCTGACTCTTGAGGATGAGAACGGCAGCAAGACCCTCAGAGTGGGAGCCTGGCTTAATGAAGACCCCGTTCGCATTCATAAATTGATTATCCGCGAGAAGATTCTTCAGGTCGATGAAAGCGAAGTGA
Source organism: Candidatus Cryptobacteroides fimicaballi (assembly GCA_018065485.1). Taxonomy (GTDB): domain Bacteria; phylum Bacteroidota; class Bacteroidia; order Bacteroidales; family UBA932; genus Cryptobacteroides; species Cryptobacteroides fimicaballi. The sequence continues at coordinate 7,274 of JAGHTF010000041.1, forward strand.
TGAGCCCCCTTATGAGCAAGCTCAGACGGGCGGATCCCGATTATTTCAAGCGTTTTATGGGTCTGAGCCTGGTAATCGATTTCCCCGGTTACGGTACGGGAATAGTAGCCAGAATTCCTTACGAGAACGACCCTGTCGGATTCTACAAATGGTGGCGTAAGGGAAAGCACGAGGACAAGGTCCATCTTTCTTTGGGATGGCAGGTGAAGCTTTTCCAGACCGTGGCCAGGATGGAACCCGGAATGCTGCTCAAGAAGGATCTCGAAATTCTCAAATAATGAATAGAATTATAGTCCCCGGTCAATCGGACCGCCGGCTCGTGTATTTTTTGGCTGTGGAGGAATACCTTGCCAGAACCGGAACCGAAGGTTTTTTCCTATGGTCAAGTGCGCCTACCGTAATCTTCGGACGCAATCAGGATATGTATTCCGAGGTAAACCTGGATTACTGCCGGCGCAACTCCATTGAGGTGTACCGCAGAAAGAGCGGGGGAGGTTGCGTCTATTCCGACAGAGGCAATCTTATGCTTTCCTGCGTAACCGGAGATACCAATGTTCAGAGTGCTTTTCAGCGCTACCTCGATTCCCTGGTGGATGTCCTCCGTTCCCTTGGCCTTCAGGCGGTAAGTTCACGGCATAACGATGTGCTTGTAGGGGAGCGTAAGGTGAGCGGAAACGCCTGTTTCCTGTGCGGCGGGTGCTCTATAATCCACGGAACGCTCATTGTAGATATGGATTTCGAAAAACTACAGAACGCCATTACTCCACCGGTATCAAAACTCGAATCCCACGGAGTAAAGAGTGTGCGCCAGCGGGTTGCATCTCTTCGTGAACTTGGCCTTACGGCCCCCGAATCCGTAATCCGCGAGGCTATCTGTTCCCGTTTCTGCGATTCTTCGCTTGAATTGGGGCCGGAGGCCGAATCTGCAATCTGCGAAATCGAAAAGGAATATCTTTCCGAAAACTTCATAAGGAATGGTGTTTTATAAGTCCGGCTTGTTTTTTTGAGTCGGATTTCGTACTTTTGAGAGAATTATGGAAGCTCAATTAAAAACTACCTGCCTTCACGGCAGCCACATTTCACTTGGGGCGAAAATGAGCCCTTTTGCAGGGTTCGATATGCCCATTCAGTATTCCGGCATCATCGACGAACACAATGCCGTTAGAAACTCCGCAGGAATGTTCGACGTTTCCCATATGGGAGAGATTTTTGTAAGCGGGAAGGATGCCTTTGCCTTTGTGAACCATATTTTTACCAATGACATTACCGGTCAGAAGGATGGTTCGGTCCTTTACGGAATGATGCTGTATCCGCACGGCGGAACCGTAGATGACATACTTGTGTACAAGGAATTTAAGGATAACTGCTATCTTTTGGTCGTCAATGCTTCCAATATCGAAAAGGATTTCGATTGGCTTGTCGCAAATTCCAAGGGATACGACGTACACATTGAAAATGCCTCGGAAGAATGGGGGCAGATTGCGGTACAGGGCCAGGATTCGCAAAGCGTCCTGGAAAAACTGCTGGGACTGGATTGCTGCGGCAACCTGCTTTTCTATGAATTCTGTGATACTGTTTACGATAATGCAAGGCTGATTGTCAGCCGTACAGGATATACCGGGGAGGATGGTTTTGAACTGTACTCCAGCCCGGAAGTGATATGCAAGATGTGGGATATCCTTCTCAAAGGCGGGGTGAAGCCCTGCGGACTCGGTTGTCGCGATACCCTGCGTTTCGAAACCGGCCTTCCTCTTTACGGCGATGAACTCAGCGAAGACATATCTCCGGTTATGGCAGGTCTTTCCATTTTCTGCAAACCGGAAAAACCGGGCGGTTTCATAGGCTCTGAAGCCATTGTGAACCAGAAAACCAATGGCGTGGCCCGAAAGCTGGTGGGACTGGAACTTACCGACAAGGCAATTCCCCGTGCAGGATATCCGGTTCTGAATGCAGAAGGTGTAGGAATAGGTGTGGTAACTACAGGCTATCGCAGCATTTCGCTGGACAAGAGCCTTTGCTTTGCTCTTGTGGACGTGGCATATGCTTCTCTCGACACCCGGGTTCAGGTTCAGGTGCGTCATAAAGCTTTCGAGGCGGCAGTTGTGAAGAAAAGATTTTATAAAACCAAATATAAGAAACAGTAATGAGTAAAATTGTAGAAGGACTGCTTTACAGCGAGTCACACGAATGGGTAAAAGTAGATGGCAACGTTGCCATTATCGGTGTGAGCGATTTCGCTCAGAGTGAGATGGGAGACATTACCTATGTGGATATGCCTTCCGAGGGTGATGAAGTAACAAAGGGCGAGGATTTCGGAGCGCTCGAGAGCGTGAAGGCTTCCAGTGAACTTTACAGTCCTGTCAGCGGAACTGTCGTTGCCTGCAATGTGGACTTGGAGGATGCTCCCGAACTGATTAATCAGGATCCGTATGTGAATTGGATAATCAAGGTGGAGATGAACGACAAGGGTGAACTCGGCGACCTCTTGAATTCGGCTGCATATCAGAAATTCATAGAAAAATAAAATATGGGTACTTTTGCCTATTTTCCTCATACAGAGGAAGATATCCGCAAGATGCTAAAGCGCGTGGGAGTCGGTGAACTTGACGACCTCTACGCTGATGTACCTTCGGAATTCATCAGAAAGGGCGATTACGACCTCCCGTCCGCGATGAGCGAACAGGAGGTTCGTGATTTTTTCGAGTCTCTTGCACTTGCCAATCCCAAACTCCGGGTTTATGCCGGTATAGGCGCTTACGACCATTATACTCCGGCCGTGATTTCCTACATTACCTCCCGGAGCGAATTTCTCACTGCTTATACTCCATACCAGTGCGAAATCTCACAGGGAACTCTCCGATACATCTTCGAGTGGCAGACAATGATCTGCAATCTCACCGGTCTCGACGTAGCCAACGCTTCGATGTATGACGGCGCTACTGCGTCAGCTGAGGCAATGCGTATGTGTGTTGCCGCCAGTCGCAGACGCAATACCGTCGTGGCTTCCAAGACCCTGTTGCCGAATGTCCTGCACACTATGCGCACCTATGCAAAGTTTGCCGGGATAAATCTGGTAGAAACCTACGACGTAATGGAAACTGTATGCGAGGGAACTCTGGATCTTGCCGGAGTCATTGTGCCTTCCATCAATCGTTTCGGCATTATTGAAAATCATTCGTCGCTGGCTCAGGCCGCGCACGATGCCGGAGCTTTGCTTGCAGTGTACTGTGATCCTTCGGCTCTGGCCGTTGTGAAAACCCCTGCCGAATGGGGTGCCGACATTGCGGTGGGAGACGGGCAGAGTCTGGGTATCCCGCTTTGTTACGGGGGCCCGTACGTCGGCTTCATGAGCTGTACGCAGGCTCTTATGAGAAAGCTTCCCGGAAGAATAGTGGGCCAGTCGACCGACGCTGACGGAAAGCGTTGCTTTGTTCTTACCCTTCAGGCAAGAGAACAGCATATCCGCAGAGAAAAGGCAACTTCTAACATTTGTTCAAATGAGTCGCTGATGGCGCTATGGTGCACTGTTTATCTGTCCCTGATGGGGACCGAAGGTTTGAAGCGGGTGAACGAACTGAGCTACGCCGCAGCGCACAGCCTGCACGATGCCCTGATGGAAACCGGACGTTTCGAGGACCCGTTCGAAGGGCAGCCTTTCCTCAAGGAATTCTGCCTCAAGCCTCTGATTGATGCCAAGACTTTCCAGGAAGCTCTGCTGGAACAGGGTATTTTCTCCGCCGTACAAACCAAGGAAGGATACGTTTCCTTCTGCTGTACTGAAAAGGCACGTAAGGAAGATCTCGAAACAATTGCGCAGGTTGCGCGTTCAATATAGGAGGCGAAAGGTATGAGATATTACGACAAACTTGTATTCGAACTTTCGAGAGATGGCAGAAGTGCATTCAGCCTGCCTGAAGCTCCTGCAATTCGACTTCCCGAATCCGTAGGGCGCAAGTCCAATCTTGAGCTGCCCAGTCTGAGCGAACCGGACGTTGTAAGGCATTACACGAACCTGAGTCAGATGAACTTTGGCGTGGACACCGGATTCTACCCGTTGGGAAGCTGCACAATGAAATACAATCCCAAGATCAATGAGGAAATTCCCGGAATGTTTGCAGGAATTCATCCGCTCGAACCCGACTGTGCCGTTCCCGGAATAAAGAAAATATTCGAAGGGATAGACCGGGCGCTTGCAGAACTTACCGGAATGGCGCATTTCACCTTCGAGCCCTGTGCCGGTGCGCACGGAGAGCTCACAGGCCTGATGCTTATCCGGCAGTATCATATCAGTAGGGGAGATCTTGCCCGTACTAAGATTATCGTACCAGACAGCGCCCACGGAACAAATCCGGCATCGGCCGCAGTATGTGGCCTGGAAGTGGTGGAAGTCAAGTCCGGCCCCGACGGCCTTGTGGATGTTGAATCCCTGAAACCCCTGCTGGGACCGCAGATTGCCGGAATAATGATGACAAATCCGAATACTCTCGGTCTGTTCGAAAAGAACATTGCGCAGATAGCTTCACTTATTCACGGGTGCGGGGGACTGCTCTATTACGACGGAGCCAATATGAACCCGCTGCTTGGAGTCGTACGCCCCGGAGATATGGGGTTTGATGTTATGCACTTGAATCTGCACAAGACGTTCAGTACTCCTCACGGTGGCGGTGGTCCCGGAAGCGGTCCTGTGGGGGTGGCTCCCCACCTGGTGAAATTCCTGCCGGAATTCGGCAATGAAGGTGAACTTCGGGTATCCGGTTTTCACGGCAACTTCGGCGTTATTCTCAAGGCATATGCCTATATTCTGATGCTTGGTAAGGAAAACGTTCCTATGGCCGGACGCCTTGCCACTTTGAGTGCAAACTACATCAAGGAATCACTTAAGGATTGCTATAAACTTCCGCTCGAGTGTATCTGCAAGCACGAGTTCGTGTTTGACGGACTGATCGATGACGGGGCTCACGACGAGGTCCCGGGAGCGACCACGCTCGACGTTGCAAAGAGACTGCTCGATTATGGCTTTCACGCTCCCACTATTTATTTCCCGCTGCTCTTCCATCAGGCTTTGATGATAGAGCCTACCGAGACTGAATCGCTGGAGACCCTGGACGCTTTTATCGAAGTGATGAGAACTATCGCTCAGGAAGCGGCGCAGGATCCGATGCTGTTGCATACCGCACCACACAATACTCCCATAGGAAGACCGGATGAAACCGCCGCTGCAAGGCAACCGGTTTTGAAATGGACTAAATCCAATTGAAATGCATCTTTTGATTATAGGCGCAGGCCCGGGAGGGTATGAGACTGCAGTCGAGGCCGCAAGACGGGGTCTGGAAGTAACTTTGGTAACCGATGGTCCCTTGGGCGGCACTTGCCTGAATGAGGGCTGTATTCCTACGAAAACCCTGATTCACAGTTGCTGCGAACAGTCCTTGGATATCGGTTCTGCGCTCGAGCGTAAGGCTTCGGTGGTTTCACAGCTGCAATCGGGCATTGAAGGGCTTCTCAGGAATGTCGAGGTAATTTATGGCAAGGCGTCTTTTGTGGATGTGCACACCGTAAGAGTGGGCGATAAGGTTGTATCGGCAGATAAGATAATCATAGCTACCGGTTCGGTATCTGCTTTTCTCCCTGTTCCGGGCAGCGGACTTGCATTGGATTCGTCACAACTCCTGAATCTCGACCAAGTTCCCCGGAAACTTGTAATCATTGGATGAGGAGTTATAGGACTGGAGTTCGCCTGCATATATAACAAACTCGGAAGCGAGGTCACCGTTATTGAATATTGTCCCAACATTCTGCCCAGATTTGATTCGGATATGTCAAAACGGCTTAAGCAGCAGTTGAGCCGCAGTGGCATATCGTTCATTCTCGGAGCGTCGGTCAGCAGTATTTCTGAATCTCCGGACGGGAATCTGGAGGTCGGCTATCTGCTTAAGGAAAAGGAGAATTTCATTTCTGCCGACAAAGTGCTGATGGCCGTTGGAAGGCGCCCCAATGTGGATAGCCTGAATCTTTCCGATATTGAACTGCAGTTCGACCGTAAGGGAATAAAGGTGGATTCGGCTATGCGTACAAACGTCCCGGACATATATGCGGTAGGGGATGTTACCGGAGGCTATATGCTTGCGCACGTGGCATCGGCGCAGGGCCTCAGGGCCCTCAACGATATTACTGGGGTAAAGGATTCGATAGACTTCGGATGCGTTCCGGCAGTGGTCTTTACTAATCCGGAACTTGCAACCGTAGGATTGTCGGAAGAAGACTGCAAGGCGAAAGGAATTTCTTTCTCTGTTCACAAATCCTTTTACAGGGCGAACGGGAAAGCCGTGTCATCGGGGGAGAGCGAAGGGCTATGCAAAGTATTGTGCGATGAAGACGGCAAGATCATAGGTTGCCACATCCTTGGTGCCAGTGCATCTACTCTGGTCGCTGAAGCTGCAGTCCTGATTGCCTTGGGTGCCGATTTGGAAAAAGCTCGTTGGATAATCCACGCGCATCCTACGCTCAGTGAGGTGCTTCTGAGTGCTCTTCGAAGCTGAAAACCTCTACGACATTGTCCTTTACGACAAATCTGACATTGCGGCCTGCGAACAGCAGGCCGTATTCTTTCTGCGGGTCGTCCTGATACTGCGGACGCGGGTCCAAAGACAATATCTGACGCAGGGCTTCTTTTTCTGTCGTACCGAAAATTCTGTCCGTTTCTTCCGGGAACTTTACGTCCAGTTCTTTCCATTCTTTGGAAGTGTATCCCGGACTGGCCTGAGGAATGCTGTCGGAGTAGGGGATATAAGGCTTTATATCGTAAACCGGTGTCCCGTGGGCAAGGTCGGCTCCGCGTACTTTGATCCGGGCCTTTTCAAAATCTATCGATACTATTTCCACGGCTGACATTCCCAAGCCGTTGGGCCGATATGGGGAGCGTGAAGCGAATACCCCTTTCCTGCTGTTCCCGCCAAGCCGCGGAGGCCGTACGGTGCAGTTTCTTGTCTGCGGATTTAGATGAAAGCCCCAGATAAGCCAGATATGTGAAAAATCTTCAAGTCCCCTGAGAGAATCGGCGCAGGCCCATTCTCCCTTCAGGCTTACAAACCCTTCGAGGGAATCGGCCAGCCCGGCCTGACGCGGGAGTCCGAATTTCTCCTGCAGCAGGGTGGAGTAAGTCGCTATGGGTTCTATCGTCATTTGCAGGGAGGACAGGTTATTGTGTGCTCTCCACCGGAATATACGGTATAGTTGCCCTTGCCGGGAAGATAGACTTTAGCCTTGCATCCGTCGGGAACGGTTATGGTCCATTTGCCGGAACCGGCCCTCCAGTCGGATTTTACCTGGCCTTTGACAGTGGGGAAGCTGATGCTGTAACTGTGCCCCGCGGTAGCTTTTGCAGGACGGATTTCAAATTCCTCCCAGGCGGCTTTGGTGGGCTTGATTCCGCACATCTCGCTTGCAAGAACGGTGATGGTGCCTCCCGACCAGGCGTGATTCGTGGTGCCTCCGCCGAAATCTGCACTGCCAATCTCCCATCCTTCGAACAGGGTTGCGTATTCGGTGTTGTTGACCATTGCCTTGAAACGCTTTTCGGTCCTTTCCAGGGCATAGTCGCCGTATCCCATCCTAAAGAGCGCCTCCATAACGTATTTCTCCATATAGGGACTGGCGTGCTCTTCGGTTTTAAGGGTGGAGAAAATCTGCGGATATTTGTCTTGAGAAGCTATTCCGGCCAGAACTGCAAGTGCCTGTACCCGGTCGTCGGTCTTCCCTTCGTAGTCCGGACTGCGGTATGCCCCGTTTTTCCAGCAGCGGTTGAATCCTCTCTTAAGCGCGCGGTATTCGGATGCGAATTCGTCGGCCTCGGCCTTATAACCGAGTTCCAATGCCATTTTCCGAGCGCTTTGCAGAGCCAGAGCGTGCCATCCGGCATAAATGAGAGTCATATCTTTCTCAAAGCCCCAATCTCCCCAGTTCCATCCGGTCTTTCGGAATTCGGTAAGGCCGTTAGTGTCCTGCCTGTAAAGGGAAAGGTATTTTTTTACAACCGGATAGACATATCTGAGTGTCTCGATGTCGCCGGTGTTCATATAGTAGTTCCAGAAGCCGTAGGGTCCTACGGATGCCAGCATCTGACCGGGAAGTTCGCTTACTCCGAGTCCGGTGGGTACAGGGCTGCGGAGCACTCCTTCGGGACTGCGCCAGTCGCAGAGTTCGTGAATGGCCTTGCAGATGAGCTGGTCGATCCCTGGATCGAGAGAATAGAAGCATTCGCCCATAAGCACTACCACGTCTCCCCACCATTGCGCGCGTTCTCTGTCGGGGCAGTCGAAGAAGTTGTCCCTCATATTTACGAGCAGTGTGCTTATGCCCTTTTTCCAGAACCGTTCGAAAAAGGGATTGTCGAAGTGGAATTCGCTCAGGTCGGAAACATCATATCCAGTACGCCGGTAGCCCACTTTGTTGACTTTGATATTTTTGTCGAGGCGGACGAAAAGCGTTTCCCCGTTCATCCATCCCAGGCTTTCATAGGACTGTGCGCCGGGCTTTGTAATGTATTCTGCCCGGATGTTCCAGGTTGCGCCTGCAAAACTGTGGTTGGTGCGGATGTCAACAAGTTCTCCACCGTATTTGGATTCCAGTTCGATTACGGGTGTGAACTGGATATTGTCCGGCAGATTGACGGTTATAAGGTCGCCTTCCCGGGTATATTCCGCTTCGGTGATGCCGTAGTTGCGGAACTGGGGAATCGGCCTTCTGACAAGCTCGCCCCAAGGTTCGCCGCCTTCTTCGCAGACTTCCTCCGATGCTTTGAAGTATGCCGGGATTTCGGTTTGCCAGCCGGGCATATCCTGTCTTGCGTCGTAACGTATGTTGGATTCGGGGAGACGGTAGTTCGGAACGGGTGCGGAGGTTGTGCCGTAAGCGTCGTGTTTGCAACTGAGCCAGCTGGAGTCGGATATAAGACCTATTCCGGGAGCATCGAAATAAAGGCCGGCAAGTCCGGAACTGGCGTGGGAGTATCCGTTTTTGCCGAAATAGCACAGGAGTACGGCTATCTTGTTTTCGCCCGGCCGGAGATAAGGTGCGATGTCAACCTCGTCATAATATGTCGCATTGGGCTTGGGGCCTCTTTTGAGCCCTCCTTCGAAAATTACCTCCGTGCCGTTTATCCATAGCCAGTATTTGCTGTCAACGGCAATCTTTGCCGTAATTGTCGATGGAAGTTGTCCGTCTGCAATGAAATCTTTTCTGAAGCAGATCCAAGTGTTTTCGCCGGTTCTGCCATCCAGTGTAATCCATTTTGCGGGTTGTGAGTAAGCGGTGCCGAAAAGAATCAGGCAGACCAGAATCAATGCGGTTTTTTTCATATTGTTCCGATGTTAATGTCGTGGTTGTCCAAGTGAAAGACAAAATTATAAAAATATAATATTTTTAACTAAATTTGCTTGATTAAAAGTTATATGGAATATCATGGTTTAGACATACATGAGAGTATTATTCTGGACGCATACCGTGCGAATTACGCTGTATATCAAAAGTTGGAGACCATAGTCCGGGATACTCTTGAGAAGGCCGTTTCGGAGAAAGGCCTGTACATTACGGCACTCGAATCAAGAATCAAGACAGAAAAGAGTCTTGCTGTCAAACTTTCAATCAAAGGCAGCAAGTATTCGTCGATAATGGACTTGACCGATATCGTCGGCGCGAGGGTTATTACCTTTTACAATGACGAGGTGGATATGATCTCCGCCCTTGTGGACAAACTTTTCACCATAGACTGGAAGAACAGCGTGGACAAGCGCAAGATGCACGAACTGGACAGTTTCGGCTACAATTCCCTGCATTATATATGCAGTGTTCCAAAGTCCCTGTATTATGATCCGGAATGCCCTCTGCTTAACGAAATAAGGTTCGAATTGCAGATGCGCACCGCTTTGCAGCACGTGTGGGCCAATATGTATCACGATACAGGCTATAAATCGGGAATCGAAGTCCCCTCGGAATACCTTCGGGCACTGAACCGTCTTGCCGGAATGCTCGAACTTGCCGACGAACAGTTCAGCAACATCAGAGCCAGCATTTCGGCGTATCGCCATAAAGTCGAATCTTTGGTGAGTGGAGGCAATCTCGACGATGTCCTTCTGGACGGAGACTCGTTCCGCGCGTTCCTCGAGCAGAAACCTTTTGAAAAGTTGAACGACAGGATTGCCCGTATCAACCAGGCTGAGATAGTGAACGTTTCACTGGTTCCTTATCTTAAGGTATTCAAGGATTTGCGGCTTCGAACCCTGGGTGACCTTTCCAGATTCATCGTAGAGAATGCCGACGATGCATACCAGCTCGCCCTTTCGCAGCTGGCATCTACCGACATAGATATAATTTCGTCCAGCATTGGCGTTCAGAATCTGTGTTTCGTGCATATTCTGAAGAGCGGTGCCGGTCTGGACGGCCTTGTACGTATGTTTGAGACACTCGGTGGAGTGAATGAGTACAATCGGGAACGGGCAAATAGGATTTATGAAGTTGCTTCCAAACTGGAATTTCTCAACAGAAAATAGCAATGGGTGAAAAAAGAATGGATACTGCACTTCTGGATAAAGCGATTAAATTTGCCGTGGATGCCCACGCCGGAGTCGAAAGGAGAGGCAAGGGTTTCCCCTATATCGTCCATCCTATGGAAGCGGTGGCCGTGGTCGCCACTATCACTGCCGACCAGGAACTTCTTGCCGCCGCGGCGCTTCACGACACGGTTGAGGATACCGACGTTACCGAAGAACAGATTTGCGCTCTGTTTGGCCCAAGGGTTGCAAATCTTGTTCATCTTGAGTCGGATGACGATATGAACGAAGAGTGGCGCTCCCGTAAAAAGAAGGCCATCGCAAGATTGGCTGCATCTCCGATAGATGCCAAAATCGTGGCTATGGGGGACAAACTCTCGAATATGAGAGCCATAGCCAGGGACTACAGGGTGCAGGGAGACGGGCTTTGGACGATATTTCACGCACCCGGTGGAAAGCCCGACCACGAATGGCATTACCGTGAGCTTGCCGCTGCTTTGAAGGAGTTGGAAGGGACTGACGCCTATTCCGAGTTCACAGAATTGATAGATAAAGTTTTTAACTGATATGCTTGAAAAAAGATTTGCTCCGCTTGATGGCAGGAATTTGGAGATTATTGAAACTGTAATGTCTTGTCCGGAGGTCGCCAACCTTAATGATGACCTTAAGTTCAAGATACGCTTGTGTGTCGAGGAGGTCGAGGAAAATATACTGTGCTACTCCGGAACAACCTGGATTGAACTGAAAGTCATAAATGAAAATGGAATACTTTCCATTTCGTTCAGCGACGGAGGAATGGAATTCAATCCTTTGGACAAGCAGGACCCCGACATCAATGCACCGCTCGAACAGAGGAGCATAGGAGGGCTTGGAATATTTCTTTGCAAGAAGATGATGGACACGATTTTATACAGATTCGAAAATGGCTGCAATCACCTTACCCTCGAAATGAAAGTAGGATAAAAATGAAACACGGACATTCCTTTTCTGCGAAACTCACTCTTAATGTGCTGACAATGATGTCGGCGCTGTTCCTGCTGTCGTTGGGAATAGTGTCGTACTGGTCCAATACGCTTATTTCCAATGAAGCGGCAAAAAATGCCCAGAATCTTCTTGACAAGAACATTTCGGATATAGAAAAAATACTTTCTACAATCGAAACTTCAGTCAGCGGCAACGCCTGGAATGTGCGGGAGCATTTGGACGATCCGGATTTCCTGTATCACATAACCGAAAGGATAGTCGGTGAAAATCCCAATATCGTGGGATCTGCGATTGCATTTGTCCCGGAATTTTATGAGGGTAAACATTTCTTTTCACCATATTCGTATGTATCTGCAGATTCCGGCAAGATTTTATCAAAGCAGCTGGGGAATGACGATTACGACTATTTCTATATGGAATGGTTTTCGGTTCCTTTCGAGACCGGAACGCCTTTGTGGGGAGAGCCCTATTTCGACAA
>JAGHTF010000036.1 GCA_018065485.1 Candidatus Cryptobacteroides fimicaballi
GCGTTATGCTGTTGATAAGATCGAGCAGGTCCCTTGATGCGTCAAGTTCCGGATCATCAGCAAGATAGCGCCTCACTATCATCTGCTGATGGAACTGACACATCTGGACAGGATAGCGGGTAGATAGTTGCTTCAACAGTCCATACATACCATCACAAACGACACCGTATATCTTGAACCCTTGCTCCCGGAGCCACTCTACTCCATCCAGATAATCGGCAATCGTCTCATGCGTGACATACCTCCTCCACAAGATCTTCTTGCGCAGCGAGTCCTTGATTACCATCAGTCCGAAGTTACGTCCCCAATAGGTCGAGTCCATTTGTATTACCACATGCTTGTCCTTGGATATCTTCTGGACATACCGCATACCAGTAAGGTCCCGCGCAATCGTCTTGCTCGAGACCTTATACTTCTCGGCAAGTTGTTCCATTGTCTGCTTGCCTTCGATATAATCAGTGATAACCTGGGCTTTGTCGCGACGCTGGCCACCAACGAACTGGCGCCCACAGTCCTTGCATTTATATAAATGTTTGTGCCCATTCAGGCCATTGTGGACAACATTTGAAGAGCCACAAAAAATGCATTTTTTTAAGCATATCAGTAATAATCCTTGCAAATATATGAATATAAATCCGTTACAAGGATTTCATCCTACCAAATGTCTATTAGCCCGCAACTTCTGCATTTCGTGCGCGCTGCCCCGGTATAGAAAAAAGGGTGGCCGAAAAATCGGTCACCCTTTTGTGCGGTAGGTGAGACTCGAACTCACACAGGCCAACGCCCACTACCCCCTCAAAGTAGCGTGTCTACCATTTCACCACTACCGCGTTTCAATTTAGGACTGCAAAAATATACTATTTTCTTCAAAATCCAAAATATTTTTATAACTTTGCTGCCCGCTCTCGAGAAGAGCGAATTAAGGTTTAACTTTTAAAACAGATTTACAATGGCTGTTAAAATTCGTTTACAGCGCCACGGAAAGAAGAATTTCGCATTCTTCCACATTGTAGTGGCAGATTCACGCTCACCCCGTGACGGTCGTTACATTGAGCAACTCGGTTCTTACAACCCCAACACCAATCCTGCAACAATCTCTCTCAATTTCGAGAAGGCTCTCGCTTGGATTAAAGTTGGTGCTCAGCCCACACTTGTATGCCGCAGGCTTCTCTCTTACGAGGGAGTACTCCTTCGCAATCACCTCGACGGTGGTGTAGCAAAGGGAGCCCTCACACAGGCCGAGGCCGACAAGAAGTTCAACGACTGGAAGGCTCAGCAGAACGCCAAGATCGAGGCAAAGAAGACCGGTATCAAGAATGCCGCAATCGATGCTAAGAAGGCGGCAAAGGCCGAGGAGTCAAAAGTAAATGCAGCACGTGCCGAGGCTATCGCAAAGAAGGCCGAGGAACTCGCCGCACAGCAGGCCGCTCAGGCTGCTGAGGCTGCTCAGGCCGAAGAGGCTGCAGAAACTGCAGAAGCTCCCGCCGAGGCTTAATGCTCCAGATAGCCAAAATTCTCAGATCCAACGGAACCGATGGCGGAGTCCTCGTAGGACTGTACGACATAGCTCCCGAAGAGATCAACCTTAAGGAACCGGTGTACATCGAATTCGATGGTCTGCCGGTTCCGTTTTTTATCCTTGACATAACCCCCAAGGGCACATCCAAGGCAGTAATCCATTTGAACGACGTGGTAAATCTGACCGATGCCGAGGAACTTACGGGCCGTACCATTATGACCGACCTGGAGCTTGAAGACGAGGCGTTTGAGGATTTTACCGGATGGACTGTCCTGGACAACGGGAAGGAAGTTGGGGTTTGCACCGGATTGGAGCCTATTCCCGGAAATCCGTGCCTTACAATCGGTGAGATTCTTATCCCTCTGCACGAAGATTTTATAATCGGGGTGGATTCGGAGCGCCGCGAACTGAATCTTGATTTGCCTCAAGGACTCTATTAGTCGCGGTTTTGCGAAAGTTTTGTTAAATTTGCGAAAACGAAAGTTATGAAACTCAGGTATTTTATTGTTGTATTGGTTTTTCTGGCGTTGGGCTCGAGTTCATTCGCACAGGAATTCCGACTCGGAGGAAAAATAGGAGTCACCGGAAACTGGATTACCGGTTCTCTGGTAGACCGTGGAACACGGGTTATTCCGCACACGGGCATAAACGGAGGGTTCACAGCCGAGATGGTGTTCGATGACAATATTTCCGTTGCCGCCGAAATTCTTTACTCGGGCAAGGGATATACCGACATTACCGACTATATAAAACCTGAAGATCTTACCAAGGCTTCAAACCTTTATGGCGTGAATTGCGGATATCTGCAGATTCCCCTGCTGTTCGGGTACAGTGTCGACAATGAAAACAAACTTACCCTGTTCCTGGGGCCGGAATTCGGATTTGCCCTTCACGCCAGCCAGTACGACATTGTCGATGGCAAGAAACTGGGGAGTGTCGATGTAAAGGATTGGTTTGCCCCGTTCAACCTCGCTCTTGCGCTTCAGGCAAGGTATATGTTCCTCGAAAATCTTGGCGTAGAGGTAAAGTTCGACTGGGGACTCACCCGTACATTGAAGGACGAAGCTATCAAAGGCCTGTTCATAAGGAACAACACTCACAATATGGGTGTACAGCTCGGACTTGTTTTCAATTTCGAACTGTAGCACATTCGGGCAAACAATGCTTTCTCTACCCGTTTCCTGCGAGAGATTGTTGTTGCATTCCTGCTGCGCGCCCTGCTCGGGAGCGATAATCGAGTGCCTGCTGCATAATGGTATAAGGCCGGCAATCTTTTTCAGCAATTCCAACATTACCCCGTTTGCCGAATACGAAAAGCGTCGCGACGAGATAGAGCGCTATGCCCGGGAAAATTCCCTGGAGTTCATCAACGATGACTATGACCATCTCCAGTGGGTGCAGGGTGACGCTCAGTTCGAGGGATGCGGTTCGCAAGGGCTGCGCGGAGAACCCGAAAGGGGAGAGCGCTGCCTGCAATGCTTCAAATTCCGTCTGTTGCGCGCTGCAAGATACGCTGCGGCCAACGGGTATGACATTCTCGCCACTTCTCTGGCGTCGTCCCGATGGAAGGATTTGTCTCAGGTCGATGAAGCCGGCCGTTGGGCCTGTTCCCAAGTCAGCGGGGTTACCTTCTGGGCTCAGAACTGGAGAAAGGGCGGCCTGCAGGAAAGACGCTCGCAGATTATCCGCGAGCAAGGGTTCTACAACCAGCTGTTCTGCGGCTGCGAATTTTCTCCGCGCAAAGACTACTAGCCCTGCCCTTCGCTCTTGGGGGCGGGAGTGCTGAAGGCATCGGAAACCCCCTGTCTGAGCAACCGGCGTACAAAGAGCCTGCCCCCGCTAATGACAAAGAGGTCGTTGCCTGCGAAGGCGAGGGAGGTGACTTCTCCCGTCGGCAGAGGCAGGATTGCCCGTACTCTTCCGTTGTGGTCGCAGAGCTGAACTCCCATCCTTGTAGCTACGTACAGATATCCGGCAGTGTCAAAGGCTATCTGCCCGCCGTTGCAGTGAAGCCAGTAGAATTCCTGCTCGTGCTCCCGACTTCCGTCTTCTTTCAGAATAGCGGTGCTTACCCAATTCGACAGCGGGTCGGCCGTAGCAACGTATGCTCCTCCGGGGTAAACCGCCTCGTAGGGGTCGAATGTGGGAGTCCTGAAGCCTGTCTTGAGCTTGCCCTCACGGTCGATGGCGGAGGCATCCCTAAGTCCGCAGATGAGAACTTCCTGCTGGGAATACGGGGCCAGATAAGCATTCTGGGGGAGTTCGGTGTGCACCTCGGTCCAGTCGCTGCCGGAATCCAGCACGGCATTCAGGGTCCCGTTGGCGCTTGTGCCTTTCCCCGGAGCATTCGGCCATCCGTCCCAAATGAACTGCATTGCCTCCGGGAAGATGTTCATTGCGTTGCGTCCGTCGTGTCCGCCCTTGTCCCAGTGGAAGGCCGCTTCGTATCCGGCGAACTTAAGGGCGCTTTCCATAATGCGGTTATACTCGTACCAGCTCCCGAAGGTAAGGTTCCAGCTGTCTTCGTCGTTGTCCTGCAGATAAACGCGGATGGGCCTGGGCTCGGTCTTGCGTATCAGCCCGGGATACTGGTCGCCTCCGCGGAAGGGAACGAAGGTTCCAACCCAGCAGTAAACCCGGGAGAACAGGTCGGGCCTTTGGAACGCAGCGTTGAACGAGGTGATTCCTCCGCTGCTTCCGCCCATAATCGCGTGGTCTTCGGCCCTTGCCGAGATAACTATCCTGTCGCCCTTTGAGGTAGTGCGCTTGCAGACTTCCGGAACAACCTCCTCCATAATGAACCGGGCCATCCGGTCGTCCATCCGGTCGAATTCATTGCTGCGGTTATATCTTACAACGTTGCCGTTGCTGTCGGTAATTCGTCCCGAAATGAGGCCTACAGATATGCAGATGGGCATTTTTCCCTGCTCTGCAAGCTCGTCCATAATCCTCAGCCCGGAATTCTGCAATCCGTCCATCATAACGGTAAGGCAAGCCGGTGTGACCGGCGAATAGGCTTTTGGAACGTAAACCTGGACGGTCCTCACTGTGCCGGGATAAATGTCAGAATTTTCAAGCTTGAAATTGATGAATTCCCCTTCGGGCTCGGCGGCAATGGAAACTGCGGCCGCAAGGATTCCTGTGAGCAGGGTGCATAGAAATTTTTTCATATCCGGTGTTTTTTGCCGCGCTTGTTCAGGCTGTCGGCCACGATTGCGCTTACCACATTGGCCGATGAGTTGATGAGGGTGCTGGGCATATCCACTATCAGCCCCAGCACTATTATTACTCCGGCCATCTGGGGATCGACCCCGAGCATAGTGCAAATAAGCAGTTCTCCTGTAGCGGCACCACCCGTAACGGCTCCCATAACGATTGCCGAGAACAGGGCTATGCCTATAATCTGAGCGGCATTGCCTATCCCCACGATATCCTGGGAGAATATGGCGAGCACAAAAGCTATCTTAAGAACTCCGGCAACTGCGCTACCGTCCTTGTGGATTGCAGTCCCTAGGGGAACCGCCGCTTCCGCTACTGCGGGCGTTACCCCCGCTTTCTTGGCCGCCTGGATGTTGCCGGGAATGGCCACGGCGCTGGAGCAGGTTGCAAATGCCGTAATGGACGGAGGCAGAATACCGCTCCAGTAAGCCTTGAGTCCGTCCTTGCCTGCAAACAGCAGAACGTACAGCGAATGCACCACAAAGAAAAGAATGAGGGCCAGAACAAGGTCTATCACAAAGGCTTTGAGATATCCCGTGAGCAGCTGACCTCCCAGCGAAGCCACCATATCGGCAAAATAGCATCCCAGACACACGGGAGCTATGTACATCACAAAGGATATCATTTTCATAAACACCGCGCTGCCCTGTTCCAGGAAGGCCGCTACTTTCGAAGAGTCTGTCCGGGCTGTGGCAAAGCCGAAGATAATGGCGAATATAATCAGAGGGAGCAGCTTGCTCTTGGAAAAAAGCTCCGAGAAATCCGATACGCTGAAAGCCTGTACCAGCGCTTGTGAGAAAGGAATCTTCTCGAACCGGCCGTTCTGCTCTCCGCTAAGGGTAAAGCTGCTGTCGAAGCCTTCGAAAGGATTTATGGCCACGATGAACAGATAGGCCAGTATGCTGGCCGCAAGACTCATTCCCAGGAATGTCAGGAAAAGTTTTCCCAATACGCTTCCGGCCTGTCCCTGTTTGTGCAGCTTGCAGATGGAGTCGCCTACGCTGAAGAAAACCAGGGGGACTACAAGGGTGAACAGGATGTTCAGGAAAAACTCTCCGACAGGAGCCACCGCGTGGGCGTTTTCCTTAAATACTATGCCACAGACTCCTCCTATGCCGATACCGGCCAACAACAGCAGAGACTGTCCGTAATTCTTGAGAAAGGTGTTCATTCAAAAAATGCTAATCGGGGACAAATATATCAAATTTAAAGCATATCTTTGTATAATGGCATCAAAGAATAAGACAACCTGGTTCTGCAGTTCCTGCGGATGTGAAAGTCCCAAATGGATGGGACGCTGCCCTTCCTGCGGAGAGTGGAACACAATGGTTGAGGCGCCTTCGGCTTCTCCCCGCAAGGGCGAGGCCCGTCATTCGTCCTCCGAAACCCAGCCCAGACATCTGAACGAAATAGAATTCGGCCCGGAGCAGCGTCTGTCTCTTTCCAATCCTGAACTGGACCGTATCCTGGGTGGGGGAATAGTTCCCGGAAGCCTTGTCCTGCTGGCCGGTGAGCCGGGGATAGGCAAATCTACAATGTCCCTGCAGATTCCTTTGCAGGCTGCCGGGTTAAAAACTCTCTATGTGAGTGGGGAGGAAAGTGCAAGGCAGGTTAAAATGAGGGCAGAGAGGCTTGGAGGAGATGCCTCGGACTGCATAATATACTGCGAAACGTCAATCGACAGCATAATAGAACAGGCTCAGGCGATAATGCCTTCGCTTGTGATAGTGGATTCGGTGCAGACTATGTACTGCGAGAGCGTGGAATCAACCGCAGGGTCGGTATCCCAGATCAGGGAGGTGACCGCCCGCCTTCTGCGTTTTGCGAAAGACAGCTCAGTGCCGGTAATTCTCATCGGCCACATTACAAAGGACGGGTATATTGCCGGTCCCAAGGTGCTGGAGCACATTGTGGACGTGGTGCTTCAGTTCGAAGGCGAGAACCGCGGTTCCTACCGGATTCTGCGCAGCATTAAGAACCGTTTCGGAAGCACCTCCGAACTGGCGGTGTTCGAAATGACAGGCAGCGGCCTCAGGGCTGTCTCCAACCCATCGGAGCTGTTGGTGCCTATGCACGGACAGGACCTTAGCGGAACGGCCGTCTGCGCAATGCTCGACGGCACAAGGGCCTTCCTCTTCGAGGTTCAGGCCCTTGTGAGCTCTGCCGTTTACGGCACAGCTCAGCGTTCCGCCACCGGTTTCGACACCCGCCGCCTGAATATGCTCCTTGCCGTCCTTGAAAAACGGGCCGGTTTCCGCCTCGGTGCCAAGGACGTATTCCTGAATATGGCTGGCGGGCTCAAAATCAGCGATCCGGCCTGCGACCTGGCCGTAATAGCAGCCATCCTCTCGTCGAATTTCGACTGCAGCATTCCTTCCGACGTATGCTTTGCCGCCGAGGTAGGACTCAGCGGAGAAATCCGCCCCGTCGCCCAGACCGACCGCAGGGTTATCGAAGCCTCCCGTCTGGGATACAGGAAAATCTACGTTTCCGCCTTTACCCCTGAAATGGAAAAAACCGAGGGAATAGAACAGATTCGCGTAGCCGATGTGGCCGAACTGGTTAAAAAGCTCTTTGCGTAATGGAACTCTTTTATTCTCAGAATGTTCAGGACCGGCATATCTTGCTGGACAAAGAGGAATCGGGGCATCTGGTAAGGGTGCTTCGCCATAAGTCGGGAGACCGCATAAATGTGATGGACGGGATGGGTACAATGTACGAATGTGTTATTGTAGATGATTCCCCCTCGGCAGCAGTAGCTGCCATACAGCAGGCCCATACGCAATGGGGCGCGCATCCGTATGATCTCACTCTGGCCGTATGTCCCACCAAGAACAGTGACAGGTTCGAATGGTTTGCCGAGAAAGCCACCGAGATGGGAGTCGACGGGATTGTTCCGGTCATAGGGGAGCGCTCCGAGAGAAAGGTTTTCAAGACCGAAAGACTGCAAAGGATTCTCGTAAGCGCCGCCAAGCAGTCGCTGAAGGCAAAGGTGCCCGCAGTGTGTGCCCCCGTGAGTGTAAAGGAATTCATTCAGGCTTCCAAAGAGAAGGATGCTCTGAAATTGATTGCCTGGTGCTTCGAAAACGAAGATAAGAGAGTATCGATAAAAGATGCAGTGAAAGCTTATGAGGGGAAGGATATTATCGTTATGATCGGCCCCGAGGGGGATTTTTCTCCCGAAGAGGCAAAGATGGCCGTTTCGGCGGGATTCCAGCCGGTGACTCTGGGAAGTTCGAGACTTAGAACAGAAACTGCCGCCTTGGTTGCGACAGGTGTTATTTATTATAATTATTGCTTATGAACGCACAAACAACTTTAACGAAGGGACGTCTGGAATCACTGGACATTCTCCGTGGCCTTACCGTTACTTTTATGTGTATGGTCAACAATCCGGGTACGTGGGGTCATATGTATGCACCTATGAAGCACGCATCCTGGTTCGGATGTACTCCGGCCGACCTCATCTATCCTTTTTTCATTTTCTGTATGGGCTGTGCAATGGCCTTCTCCCTGTCCAAGTTCAAAGGGAACGAAAAAGCGGGGGTATGGAAAATAATCAAGAGGTCCCTGGCCATATTCGCCATAGGCTTTGCCCTGAATATGTATCCGTTCTTTCCCACGGACGGCGGGCATCTGGTGTTCGGTTGGGACAACTGGGTTGACTGGCTTCACGGAAAGAGAATCTTCGGGGTACTTCAGAGAATCGCCTGCTCATATCTTATAGCCGGCCTGCTTATTTTCTCTCTCAAGACTCCCAAGAAGATAATTATGGCCATTGCCGGCCTGTGCGTTGCATATACCGCAATCCTTGTGGCATTCGGAACCGAGCCCGGTCCCTTCACTTTGGAAGGCACCATCTCCCGTAAGATAGACGTTGCCCTGCTTGGCGACAGCCACGTGTATCACGGTTATGCATTCGACGACGGAACCCGGGCCGCCTTTGACCCCGAAGGTCCTCTCGGCTCAATGACAGGCGCTGCTTCGTGCCTTCTGGGTTATCTGATCGGACTTCTGCTGCGTAAGGATACAAAGGCTGGAAACCTGAGCGGAGATACTGTAAGCCGGATTTTTGTTTTTGGTATGATATGCCTGGCTCTCGCCGAACTTTTGAGCATCTGGATTCCCATAGGCAAGCCCCTATGGACTCCTTCTTATGTACTTTATGCTGGCGGATGGGCAATGATTGCACTGGCATTCTTTGTTTACTGTGTGGATGTGAAGGGAGTGCATAAGCCGTTCAAACCTTTCAAGGTTATGGGAATGAACGCTATGATGGCTTTCATTCTGAGCGCCGTAATTGTAAAGAGCTATCAGTTCTTCCACTACAGCGTTTCCACCTGGTTTGGTGCAAACGAGTTCACATCTTTCTGTCATTCAGTGCTTTTCGCCCTCATTATTATGGGTCTCCTGTGGATTCTTTACCACAAGAAGATATTCATTAAACTGTAGAGCGTGTACATAGGACTCATAAGTGACACTCACGGAGTGTTCGACGACGAATTCCGCCGCTTCCTCGAACCTGTCGATTGTATCTGGCATGCAGGTGACTGGGGAGGCGGCGAGGAATTTACCCGTCGTATCACGTCCTTCAAAAAGGTAATAGGAGTTCACGGGAACTGCGACGGACAGGATATCAGATGGCTTTTCCCTGCCGTCCAAAACTTCGAATGTGAGGGTCTCAAAGTGCTTATGACACATATCGGCGGTTCTCCGGGACATTACGATTACAGGGCTTATGCTCTCATCGACAACGTAAAGCCGGATATTTTCGTATGCGGGCATTCCCATATCCTTAAGGTTATGCGGGACAAGACCAATTCGCTTATGTACATAAATCCCGGTGCCGCGGGTCTGCAGGGATGGCAGACAGTACGCACAGCCCTGCGTTTCAAGATAGAAGACGGACGGATTTCCGAAATGGAGGTCTTTGAACTTCCGCGTTAGACTATCTGGTTGATTATCAATTTTTAAAAAAAATATTGATTTATAAAAAAAACGCAATATCTTTGCGCCTGCGG
>JAGHTF010000009.1 GCA_018065485.1 Candidatus Cryptobacteroides fimicaballi
GCTTATGCTGCCGTAGCTTCGTCAGAAGCTGCTGAACAGGCATCACAGGTAGTTGCTTCCGGTGTCATCGTTGACGCTCAGGGCGAACCTATCGTTGGTGCCAGCGTTGTAGAGAAGGGAACCACAAACGGCGTAATGGCCGACGTTTCCGGTAAATTCTCTCTTCGCGTTAAATCAGGCGCAACGCTTGAGATTTCCTGTGTAGGCTATGCAACTGCAACAGTTAAGGCCGGCGCAAACCTCAAGGTTGTTTTGGAAGACGACACCAACCTTCTTAACGAGACCGTAGTCGTTGGTTTCGGTACACAGAAGAAGGAAAACCTTACAGGTGCCGTTGCATCTGTAAACGTTGGCAAGTCTATTGAAGGTCGTACAATCGCCGACGTTGGACAGGGTCTTCAGGGAGCTGTAGCCGGTGTTAACGTACGCCTTGCTTCTACCGAAGTCGGTTCAGATGCAATGATCCGTATCCGTGGACAGGTTGGTTCTTATCAGGGTGGATCTTCTCCTCTCATCCTTTTGGACAACGTTGAGATTCCTTCCCTCAACCTCGTTAACCCCGAGGACATTGAGTCAATCTCCGTTCTTAAGGATGCCGCCTCCGCTTCTATCTATGGTGCAAAGGCCGCATTCGGTGTAATCCTTATCACATCGAAGAAGAGCGCAGAGCAGGACAACGTTCACGTAACATATTCAGGAAACTTCTCTTTCCAGAACATTTCAAAGAATTATCAGATGGGTGGCGTCGAGGCTCTCCACTATGCAGTAGAGGCGCTCGAGCGTATCGGCAGTTACGACCCTATCGGAGCATTTACATTCATCAACAGAGCATCTTACAATGCATCTAAGGAATGGGTTAAGAAATATGCAAACCTCGACCCTTATGATCCTTGGACATTCGGACGAGACTGGTATGCTTCTACCGACGGTAAGGCTATGGCTATCCGTCCTTTCGACCCTTACACCTATATGGTAAGAAAGAATGCTCCTACCCAGACTCACAACATTTCCGTTGCAGGTAACAAGGGCAAGACAAACTTCAATGTTTCTCTCGGTTATCTTAACCAGAGCGGTATGATGAAGACCACCGACCATGACTGGTACAAGCGTTACAATGCAAATGCACGTGTAAACACCCAGATTAATGACTGGCTGGCATTCCATGCCGGATTGATGTTCACAAAGTCTACCAAGTCCTGGGCTTTCGTTACCAACTCTACAACCGCAGACCCTTGGTACTATCTGTTCCGCTGGAGTCCGGTTCAGCCTATCGTTCCCTACGATGAGAACGGCGCGCTCCTCCGCAGCCCTGTTTCTGAGTCTATGACTGCTAATCAGGCAAAAGACGTTACCACTTATACAAGCGTTAACGTAGGAACAACCATCACACCTCTCAAGGGATGGGACATTGACTTTGACTACACCTATGCAAACACCAATGAGAGTGTTCAGAAGAACGGTGTATGGTATACGGCTGCAAATACCTGGGGACAGCTCAACAAGGCTGTTGACGAGAACGGAGCTGCCATTATGATCAACAATGAGTGGGCCGACTACAACCAGCTCGGTTCTCAGATACAGAAGCAGTATTTCCCTGTATCTACATACAACGGAGCAGGTTCTTCTTATGACCTCATTTATCAGGATTCCTATACTTCACAGCGTCATACTTTCAACGCTACCACAACTTACAACGTTGACTTCGGAAAGGGCCATAACATCAAGGCTATGGTCGGTTTCAACGGTGTAGCTTACGATTATACAGGAATCAATGCTCAGAGAAAGAGCCTTATGGACTGGCATAATCCTCAGTTCGACCTTGCAACAGGAACCCAGACCAACGGCGGTACATTCTCTTGGAGCGCTACAGCCGGTTTCTTCGGAAGATTGAACTACAACTACAAAGAAAGATATCTCCTCGAGGCAAACATCCGTTACGACGGTACCTCCAAGTTCCCTACCAAACTTAAATGGCAGTGGTTCCCTTCATTCTCTGCAGGTTGGCGCATAAGCGAGGAACCTTGGATGCAGGGAGCAAAGAGTGTCCTTTCTGCATTGAAGATTCGTGCATCCTGGGGTTCTATCGGTGACCAGTCCGTTGGTTCATCAATGTACATCCCTACAATGAGCCGCTCAACATCCAACTGGATGAGTTATACCGGCAGCGAACTTCTTCCTTACTACGGAACACCCGCAGCCGTTGCAACCGACATCAGCTGGCAGAGAATCGAAACTCTGGACATAGGTCTCGACGCCCGTCTCTGGGACGCTCTCGGAATTACCTTTGACTGGTATCAGCGCGATACCAAGGATATGATCGTAGGTGCAGAGGGAATCGGTTACAATATCGGTTCTACCGCTCCTAACGGAAACTACGGTTCACTCCGCACTCGCGGTTGGGAACTTTCACTCAATTACGGACATATCTTCGACAACGGTCTCTATCTTTCCGCTACCGCTAACGTTTCCGATGCAAAGACCGTTATCACAAAGTACGGTTCGGCAAAGGGTGTATCCGGCTGGTACAATGGAAAGAACTACGGCGAAATCTGGGGCTTCCGTTCAAAGGGCCTGTTCCAGAACGAGGACTTTGCACACGATGCCAACGGCAACCTCATTCTTGTTGAAGCCAATGACCCCAGCAACCCTAAGGGATATGCTTACAAGCACTATAAATATGCCGACGGTACAAAGAATGCTCTTCAGGGCAAGTACAACTACAGCAACTATATCTTCGGCCCCGGTGACGTTAAGTACGAAGACCTTAACGGAGACGGTGTAATCGACAAGGGCGCAGAACTCATCGACGATCACGGCGACCTTACCGTAATCGGTAACACAACTCCCCGTTACGAGTATTCACTCCGTTTCGACCTCGAATGGAAGGGAATCGACTTCTCTATTCTCGGACAGGGTATCGGAAAGCGTGATATGGTTGGTTACGGTATGATGGCACAGCAGGGATTCTATCCCACCAACGGTGCTATGTCTGCAACCATCGCAAATGATTTCTGGTATGAAGAGAAAGACGCCAGCGGAAAGGTTATAGCTTCCAACTACAACGCATTCTATGCCCGTCCTTCAAATACTGCCGACTCTTCAGGTGCATTCAACTCACTTGCAAGTGACCGTTACCTCCTGAATATGGCATACTTCCGTATCAAGAACATTACTCTTGGTTACACTCTTCCCAAGAACATCTCAATGAAGGCCGCTATGAGCAAGGCTCGTATCTACTTCACACTCGAGAACTTCTTCACATTTGATAACCTTAATGGTATGCCTTTCGATCCTGAAGCAATCTCCGGCTATTCTTACCTGAACACCAGCAACTACAACGCTGGCCGTACCGGTGAAGGAACTCCTAGCTTCAAGAGCTACGCAGTAGGTATTCAGATTACATTCTAATTTGTTTAAGGATATGAAAAAGATATTATACATTGTAAGTTCTATCTGTCTTGTTGCGGCTCTCAGCGGATGTAACAAATTCCTTGACCGCCCTTCAAAGATAGCGATGGACGATTCCAACTATTGGACATCAGCCGAAAATGTAGCCCTCTTTGTAAACGGAGCATATTCCAATTACTTTGCAGGATACTCAAGCGGCTGGACACAGACTTGGGGTGTAGGCTCTCGTGGACAGGAAGTCAGCGATGACTGGTCTCAGCCTGCACAGCAGAGTCCTCTTCTTGCAGCCGTTCCCGCCGACAACTGGTACAGGGCTGAATCTCAAACAGGTTACTGGCTTGTTCAGACTTGCGGTACAGCCTGGAATTTCGGATACATACGTAAGTGGAACCTCCTTCTCGATCGTTTGGAAATGATGAAAGAGAACAAGGCTCTCACCGACAACGAATACAATCATTGGACAGGTGTAGCACGTTTCTTCCGCGCTTGGGAGTATACCCGTCTCGTTACATCTTTCGGTGACGTTCCCTACTACGATCACGTAGTTGCAACCGATAATTTCGACGATCAGTACAAGGCACGTGATTCCCGTATCGACGTAATGACAAAGTGTCTCGAAGATTTCGAGTATGCCGTAAATAACGTAAGCGTTGACGGAAGTGGTGTCAACACAGTCAACCAGTATGTTGTTGCTGCCGTTGCTGCAAACTGCCTGCTTTATGAGGGAACCTGGTATACATATCACGCCAATGATCCCGCAATGCAGAAGAGTGAGTCCATCAAGACTGTCAACACTACCGCTGCACAGGCTGCAAAGTCTTTCCTCGAAGCAGCTGTAAAGTATGGTGACATTGTTATCGGCTCAAAGAAATTTGCCTGTGACGTAGATTTCCGCACAATGTTCGGTGCCGAGTCTCCCGTAGGACACGAGGCTCTCATCTACAGATATTACAACACCAGTTTCATCAAGCATTGCTATGCTTCTTACTGCTGCCCCGGTGACGGTGAGCAGACAACCGCTCCCGCAGGTAACCGTGCATCTATCGAGGCTTGGATTTGCAACGATGGCGAGGCTCCCGCAAACTCAACCGTTGAAGGAAAAGACAGCTGGAGACTTCAGGATATGATCAAGACCCGTGACCCTCGTTTTGAGGCTTCATTCTGGCACGAGCCTCTCGCAGGCTCCAACGGTGGTCTTGCTCTTACCAAGTTCGTTGACCGTATAGGCCCCACCTATATGCCTCAGGGACTTGACCGTCCTGCAAAATATGCATCGAATACCAATACCAACGGTTTCCCTTGCGTTCGTTATTCTGCATTGCTTCTCGATTGGATCGAGGCTAAAGCCGAACTCGCAGTCAACTACGGAGGAGCAGCCGTTACACAGGCCGATATCGACAAGTCTATCAATGTAATTCGCGACCGTCCGCTCGACAAGGAAGCAGAATCTTATGGTGTTAAGAAAACCGCACATCTCGTAATTGCTTCTCTGAAAGACGATCCCGAGCGTTCAAATACAATGTACACCAAGACCCTTGGTGGTATTTGCAAGACTCCTCTTCTGTGGGAAATCCGTCGTGAGCGCCGTATGGAGCTCTTCGGAGAGTGCAAGCGTACTCTTGACATCCGCCGTTGGGGATGGCTCGAACTTATGGATGCAGAAGTGAATCCGAAGATTCTCCAGGGTGCCTGGTTCGTGGCTGACGAAGTAGGTGAGAACCTTAAGGCAAATACCGAGAAGTTCAACACCGATGCAACTCAGAAGAGGTATGCAGAACTCAAGAAGAAGGCTGCCGATGGTTCTATCTCTGCTGCAGAGCAGGCTGAACTTGATGAACTCATCGCACTTGACGGAGCAATTAACGGAACATATATGCTTCCTTTCCAGCTCACCAAAGATGATTTCGTTAAGGACGGTACAACTCAGATGAGCATTATGAAACCCGACGGAACAATCGTTGCTTATAACGGTACTGCCGACGATAAAGGTAACATTCTCTCTTCCAACAAGTCTGAACTTGTTGGTTGGAAGATACCCTATAACGCTAAGAACCGTGATAAGTTCTCTGTTCGCAACTACCTTATGCCTGTATGTACAGATATCATCAATCAGTACAAGGAAAAGGGTTATACAATCGATCAGAATGCAGGTTGGTAGCAGATACTTCGCATTTATCAATAAAAGAGGCGCTCTTCAAAAGGGAGGGCGCCTCTCTATTATTGCGTTTTTTGCATTTGCAACCGTTTCATTTGCACAGATAGACGGGTTTGAAGGCAAGGCAAAAGCTATTATGGCTACAGAAGAGGCTATTCCGGACAGTCTGATATATGCCCTGCCCGAATACAAGAGCGGCAGGATTGCTTACAATTCGGGAACCTTTTCTAACGGGCTGCTCAATATTTCCAATATAGACCAGTCTATCTGCTACAAGGACGAAAACGGAAAGATATTTCACATTAATAATAACAACGACGTGAAATATGTTACCGTTGGGGGCAAAATATACTTCCGTTACGCAGGAATGTATGTCAAGGTAAAGGAGGTTTCAGAGGACGGACTTGCCAGCGCTGCCCAGATAACCATATTCAGCGACGTAAAAACCGGTGCATATGGAATGAAGTCCGAGACATCCAGTATAAGCAGTTATTCCGGTTTCTACTCCAACGGGCAAGTATACGACTTGTCGACGGCGATCAAGTTTCCCTATAAGTACAAAATAATTCCTTTCCTTTATCAAGGCAGTAAGTTTTATCCTGTCACTAAGAGAAATCTGCTTAAATTCTATCCTGCATACAAGGAGCAGATAGAGGAATATGTAAAGGGAAACAAGGGAGACTTCGACTCTTACGAAAAAATATCGGTCTTCTTTGAGGAAGTACTTACGAAATAATCTGCCTTAGAACTTTACTATCGTGACTCCGCTGCCTCCCTGCCGGATGTCCTCGTCACAAACCGATGTCACTCCGCCTATGGTGCGCAGGAGTTTCTGTATCTCGTCGTGCAGTACTCCGGTACCCTTTCCGTGGATGATTCTGACGGTTCCTACATTGAGCATCAGAGCGTTGTCTATGTAGTGGGTCACAATGTCCAGAGCGTCGGCGAGGCGTTCCCCGCGTACGTCCAACTCGGGTGAGAATTTGAGTTTGCTCTCGGTTATGCTGCTGTCTATCTTCTGGTAGGAAGGTTTGATGAATTTCTTGGAAGCTTCCCGGAATTCGTTCGAAGATATGCGCTCCACCTTGTCCGGAGTCACGCTGCTGCTCAGGTTCCCCACGATAACCGTGATGGATTTTGCGCTCACCCTGCTCACCTCCCCGACCATATCGCTGCCGAGGATTCTCACTTTCTCTCCCACCTTCAGAGGGGAATTGTCTTTCAGAGGCGTTTCCCTGACCTTTTTTTTGCGCAGTTTCTCTATCTTTCCGTTAATGTAGTCGTCCCGCTTCTTCTCTTCCTTGGCCTTGCGTTGCTCCAGTGCGGCCATAAAGCCCTGCAGTTCGGCCCTTGCCTCCTTGGTCCTGCCTTTCTCGGCCTGGGCTTCCTTTATGTCCTTTATGGTTTTCTCCACCTGCGCTCCGGCCTCCTTCACAATGCTCTCGGCCTCTTTGCGGGCCTCGTCCAGTATTTCCTTCTTCTGCTTGCGGATGGTCTCGAGTTCGGTTGCATAGCGTTCCGACAGATCCTCGAGGTTGCGGTCGGTAGCTTTTATCTTCTGCAGTCTGGCGTCCAGCGCACGGCGGTTGCGCGCAATTTTCTTGAGATTCTTCTCGATTCCCACGTACTCGCTGCCTGCCTTCTCCTCGGCGGCCTTCACAATTTCTTCGCTCAGATGCATCTTTCGTGCAAGCTCGAAGGCGAAGGAGTTGCCCGGAAGACCTATCTCCAGCTTGAACATAGGCTCTATGCGGCTGCTGTCGAACAGCATAGCTCCGTTGATGACGGAATTCTGCGAAGCGGCGGCGTACAGTTTGAGGTTGGTGTAGTGGGTGGTGATAACCCCGTAAACCCCCTTGCGGTCGAGGTCTTCGAGAATTGCCTCGGCGATTGCCCCTCCTGCGGCAGGCTCGGTCCCGGAGCCGAACTCATCTATGAGCACCAGCGTCTTTGAATCGGCGTGCAAAGTCATTTCCCGCATATCGGCAAGGAAGGAACTGTAGGTGCTGAGGTCGTTTTCCAGCGACTGGTCGTCGCCGATGGAAACGAGAATCCGGTCGAATACCGGCAGTTCCGAGCTTTCGGAGGTGGGAATCAGCATCCCCCATTGGAACATATACTGCAGAAGGCCGGCCGTCTTAAGACAAACCGATTTCCCTCCGGCGTTGGGGCCCGAAATGAGGAGTATGCGTTTTGCCGGGGTCAGGTTTATTGTAAGGGGGACGATTTTCTTGCCGTCCCGGGCGAGCGATTTTTCCAGCAGAGGATGCCGGGCCTTCCTCAGGTTCACGAACCCGTCTTCCGAAATTACGGGCTCGCCGGCAATCATCTCCAGTGCGCAGGATGCCTTTGCCATCAGGAAGTCGATTTCTCCGGTAAAGCGGGAGCATTCCATAAGGTCGGGAATGTAGGGCCGCAGAAATTCCGTGAATTCGAACAGGATACGGGCGATTTCGCGGTTTTCCTCGAACTGCAGGGAGATTATCTCGTTTTCCAGTGCTATTATTTCGGCCGGTTCCACGAAGGTGGTCTTGCCGGTGGAGGATTCGTCGTAAATGAAGCCCTGAAGCTTTCTTTTGCTCGACGTGGCCACCGGAATGAGGTACTTCCCGTCGCGTACGCTTACGCCTGCATCGGCGTCGGAGATGCCATCTTCCTGCGCTTTGCGGAGTATTGCAGCGGCCTTCTTGGAAATTCCGGCCTGTTTTTCCCTCAGGTTGCGCCGGATGCCGAACAGTTCGTCGGAGGCGGAATCCTTTATTTCACCGTGCCGGTCGAGGATGTTTTCTATCCGCCGGGTAACCTCGGGATAGGTGCGCACGCTCTTCGAAAAATTTTTCAGGTTGGGATAGACTTCGTCCTTAACGCTGGAAAAGAATACGGTAATCTTGCGGGTGGTGTCGGTGAGGGTCTTGAGCTTGGCAAGATTGGTTGCGCTTATGCTGCTTCCGGCCCGCAGGAGAGCCTCCAGGAAGCCGATGGTGTCGATGTATCCGGTGGTGGGGAAGTTCTCCTCGAACATCAGCACCAGACGCATTTCGTCGGTAAGGTCCAGCCTCCGGCGGATTTCAGCCGCATCGGTACAGAACAGTTCGGACGCCACTTTGTCGGCGGCGTAGTCGGTAGCGCAGCGGTTCTGGATATCCCTCCGTATCTTGTCGAATCCCAGCTTACTTTCCAGCCTGCTGTGTATGTTCGTTGCTGTTTCCAATGTAAAGTTTGAGTCTGTTGATGCTGGTGACAGGTGTCACTATGCCTTCGCGGATGAAAGAAATGTTTCCGGTCTCCTCGCTTACCACCACAACGCTGGCGTCGGTCTTTTCCGAAATTCCTATGGCCGCCTTATGGCGCAGGCCCAGGTTTGCCGGAATGTCCGACCTGTCGGTGATGGGCAGGGTGCATCTGGCGGCGACAATTCTGTCCGACGATATTATCATTGCCCCGTCGTGCAGCGGCGAATTTTTAAAGAAAATATTGAGTATAAGCCGTTTGCTTATAATGGCATCAACCCTGTCGCCGGATTCTATGATTTCTTCGAGAGAATCGTTGTTGGGGAACACTATGAGGGCGCCTACCTTCTGCGCGCTCATCTCCTTGCAGGCTTCTCCGATTTCGGTGATGGAGAGCGTGCCTATCGACTGCTCGGAACGGCGTAATATTTTATTCAGAAAGCTTTTGCCAGCCTCGGTACGGCTTCCCATACGGTTGAGGAAGCGGCGGATTTCGGGTTGAAAAATAACAACTATTGCAATGGCACCCACGTCCAGCACCGTTCCCATAAGGGTGGAAAGGAGTTCCATACCGGTTGCCACCGCAACTATTCTGATGAGCAGAAGGATAATGATGGCGATAAGGATATTTATAGCCGACGTCCCCCTGAACCACCGGAATACCCAGTAAAGGATGATGGCTACGAACAGGATGTCCAGGATTTCAACGAATCCCAAATGAAGGAATGATGACGAAGTTAACGGCATAGCGGAGCAAAGTTACATAATATAATTGACAATCAAGACTTTGTAAATTGCGAATTAATTATTATATTTGCAGCCCCCAAAATAGTGGGGAACATATTAAAACTTTTATTATCAATTAATTAACAAACCAATGCCTGGATTAATTGGAAAAAAAATCGGAATGACTTCCGTTTTCGGGGCTGATGGAAAAAATATTCCATGCACCGTTATCGAGGCTGGTCCGTGCGTTGTTACGCAGATCCGTACAGTAGAAAAAGATGGTTATGCCGCTGTACAGCTCGCCTATGACGAAATTTCAGAAAAGCACACCAGCAAGGCTCTCGAGGGCCACTTCAAAAAGGCAGGAACCACTCCCAAGCGCAAGCTTGTCGAATTTGAGGCAGACTTCACAAAGGAGCTTAAACTCGGCGACGTTATCACGGTAGGCGACATCCTCGCGGATGGCGTTGAGTTCGTGGACGTTGTTGGTACTTCTAAAGGTAAAGGTTTCCAGGGCGTTGTACACCGTTATCATTTCGCCGGAGTAGGCGGACAGACACACGGCCAGCACAACCGTCTTCGCAAACCCGGTTCTTTGGGCGCATCTTCTTGGCCTTCACGCGTATTCCCCGGAATGCGTATGGGAGGACATATGGGCAACGAAAGAGTTAAGATCTTCAACCTCAAGGTTGTGAAGATTATGCCTGAGAACAATCTTATCATTGTTAAAGGTTCCGTTCCCGGAGCTAAAGGTTCTTATGTATTATTGGAGGCATAAGCTATGAAATTACCTGTTTACAAAATAGACGGAACAGACTCCGGAAAGCAAGTAGAACTTGACGAAAGAGTATTCGGCGTTACCCCTAATGACCATGCGATTTATCTGGACGTTATCCAGTACCTCGCCAACCAGCGTCACGGTAATGCAAAGACAAAAGATCGCTCAGAGGTTGCATACAGCACCAAGAAGCTTGGTCGCCAGAAAGGCGGCGGCGGTGCACGTCACGGCTCCCTCAAGGCCAATATCTTTGTAGGCGGTGGCCGTGTATTCGGACCTAAGCCCCGTTTCTACAGGACTAAGCTCAACAAGAAGCTCAAGAGCCTCGCACGTTGCTCAGCCCTCTCTTACAAAGCTGCAGAGAAAGCTATCATAATGCTCGAGCCCTTCACACTGGAGGCTCCTAAGACAAAGGAAATGCTTAAGATTACCGCCAACATCAAGGCCGGTACCCGCAAGGTCCTTTACGTTCTCCCGCAGAATTCAGACAATATCTTCCTTTCATCACGCAACCTTCCCGAGGTTAATGTCATTACCGTTGACGAAATCAACACTTACGCTGTAATGAATGCGAATTCACTCGTGCTCATCGACGGCGTTCAGGACATCCTCGCGCAAAGAGTAAAGTAAAAATCAGCAAAGATGGGAATTTTAATTAAGCCAATCGTAACAGAAAAGCTGACGGCTCAGGGCGAAAAGTTGAACCGTTACGGTTTTGTGGTTGACCGCAAAGCCAACAAGCTTGAGATAAAGGACGCAGTCGAGAAGATGTATGGTGTCTCTGTGGCTGATGTCAATACTGTCAACTATCACGGAAAAAAGAAGCAGCGCTACACAAAGGCAGGTCTTCTCCGTGGTCGTATGAATCATTTCAAGAAAGCTTATATCACCCTTGCAGGTGAAGATAAGATCGATTTCTACGCTAATATTTAAGGAGGGATAGACAATGGCAGTAAAGAAATTCAAACCGGTAACCCCGGGTCAAAGAAATAAGGTTATCAGTGCGTTTGACGAAATCACCACTAACAAACCTCAGAAATCATTGCTCGAACCCCTTAAGAGTACAGGAGGACGCAATAACACCGGTCAGATGACCGTACGTTATATCGGTGGCGGTCACAAGAGAATGTACCGTATCATCGACTTCCGCCGCGACAAAGACGAATGCACAGCAACGGTCCTGACCATCGAGTATGATCCTAACCGCAGCGCACGCATCGCTCTTGTTCAGTACGAAGACGGCGAGAAGCGTTATATCATCGCTCCTAACGGAATCAAAGTAGGACAGGTAATCGCTTCCGGTAGCGGAGTCGCTCCCGAAGTCGGTAACGCTCTTCCTCTTGCAGAAATTCCTGTTGGTACACTTGTTCACAACATCGAGCTCCGTCCCGGACAGGGTGCCGCTATGGCACGTTCAGCCGGTGCGTTTGCTCAGCTCGCGGCCCGCGAAGGCAACCACGCAGTACTGCGTCTGCCCTCAGGCGAGACCAGAATGGTGCTCGTAAGCTGTCGCGCAACCGTTGGAACAGTTTCCAATCCGGATCACAATCTGGAATCATTCGGTAAGGCAGGACGCAGCCGCTGGCTGGGCCGCCGCCCTCACAACCGTGGTGTTGTTATGAACCCTGTAGATCACCCGATGGGTGGTGGTGAAGGCCGTGCATCCGGTGGACATCCCCGTTCACGTAAAGGTATGCCTGCCAAGGGATACAAGACTCGTAATCCCAAGGCATCTTCAAATAAGTTCATAATTGAAAGAAGAAAGAAATAACAGGAATAAAACTTAAGAGATTATGAGTCGTTCATTAAGAAAAGGTCCATACATCCAGGAAGCTCTGGAGAAGAAGATTCTTGCTATGAATGAAGGTAGCAAGAAGAAAGAGGTAGTCAAGACCTGGTCACGCGCCAGCATGATTTCCCCTGACTTCATTGGCCATACCGTTGCAGTTCATAATGGAAATAAGTTTATTCCCGTTTATGTAACAGAGCAGATGGTAGGTCACAAATTCGGTGAATTCGCACCTACACGTACATTCCGCGGACATTCAGGTAACAATAAGTAGTAATCAAGATGGGAAAGCGTAAAAAACTTATGGCCGACCGCCTCAAGGAGGCGAAGAAGGTTACAGCTATTGCAAAGCTGAATGACGTTCCTACATCTCCCCGCAAGATGCGTCTCGTAGCAGACACAGTAAGAGGAGTAGAAGTTAACCACGCTCTGGATCTGCTTCATTTCTCAAAGAAGCAGCCTTCGGTACGTCTCGAGAAACTTCTCCGCAGCGCTATTGCTAACTGGGAAGCAAAGAATCAGGACAAGAGCAAGGAACTCGACAACGGAAACGTATATGTCAAGACTATTATGGTAGACGAAGGCCGCACGCTCAAGCGTATCCGTCCCTGCCCTCAGGGCCGTGCCGGACGCATCCGCAAGCGCTCTAACCACGTTACCGTAATTCTCGATGTTAAAAAACCAGTAGAGGAGAAATAATATGGGACAGAAAACAAATCCTATCAGCAACAGAATCGGTATCACCCGTGGTTGGGACTCTAACTGGTGTGGTGGTAACTATGCCGAGAAAATCGCAGAAGACTACGAGATTCGCAAGTATCTTACTAACCGTCTTGCAAAGGCCAGCCTTAGCAGGATTGTAATCGAGAGAACTCTCAAGCTCATCACTGTGACCATTTATGCAGCCCGTCCCGGTTTCATTATCGGTAAGGGTGGCACCGAGGTTGACAAACTCAAGGAAGAGCTTAAGAAGGTAACCAAGAAGGACGTTCAGATCAATATCTTCGAGGTTAAGCGTCCCGAGGTTGATGCTCATATTGTAGCAGATTCAATCGCTCGTCAGATCGAGGGTCGTGTAAGCTACCGCAGGGCCATCAAGATGGCTGTTGCCAACACAATGAGAGTTGGTGCCGAAGGTATCAAGGTTCAGATCAGCGGTCGTGTAGGCGGTGCCGAAATGGCTCGCAGCGAAATGTTCAAAGAGGGACGTACTCCTCTTCATACATTCCGTGCCGATATCGACTATGCATTGGCCGAAGCTCACACAAAGGTTGGATGTCTTGGTGTAAAGGTTTGGATTTGCAACGGTGAACGTTATGGCAAGCAGGATCTTACTCCCGCTGCCCTTGCCGCCGCAAACTCACAGGCTGCAGGTGCCGGACGTTCAGGACGTGGAGACAGAGGCGACCGTCGCGGTGACCGCCGTGGTGACCGTCGTGGTGACCGTCGCGGACCTCGTGCAGAGAAGTAGTAAATTTTTACTATATTTATTGCCGGTTTCGAGTTTCGAAACCGGTTTTTTTATTATAAAAGCGTTGGACATCAGAGAACAGATAGCGCTTCTGCCACATTCTCCGGGGGTTTACAGGTATTACGATTCCCAGGGGACAGTGATTTATGTGGGAAAGGCCAAGGACCTGCACAAGAGAGTGTCCCAGTATTTTGTTCCCCGGGAGAGGCTCAACACCAAAACCCGCCTTCTGGTAAGCAGGATTGCCAGTGTCCAATACTCTGTGGTTGACAGCGAGGCGGATGCCCTGCTTTTGGAGAACAACCTCATAAAGCAGTACAAACCCAAATACAACATCCTTCTAAAAGACAGCAAGACATATCCCTGGATATGCGTAGGTACGGGCGATTTCCCAAAGGTTTTCCTGACCCGACGGGTGACCCGTGACGGCTCGCGCTATTTCGGGCCTTACAGCTCGGTAATGCACGCAAAAGCTTTGCTGGATTTCATCAGGAGTAGCTATCAGTTGCGAAGCTGCAACCTTAAGATTACGTCCGACGCCATTCTTCGCGGGAAATTCAGGCCTTGTCTGGACTTCCATATAGGGAAATGCAAGGGCTGCTGCATAGGGGCAGTGTCCAAGGAGCAGTACAACACCGGCATAGAGGAAATCGTACGGCTGCTGAGCGGTGGAGTACAAGGGCTTGTGCGCGATTGCAGGGAGAAGATGCTGCTTGCCAGCGAGAATCTGGATTTCGAAACGGCGCAGTTGTACAAGGAAAAGATCGACCATCTCCAAAACCATTATTCAAAGTCGGTAATCACCAGTGCTTCCGACACCGACACCGACGTTTTTTCGCTCATTTGCGACCCCTCCGAGGCCTTCGGAAATTTCCTGCGGATAAGGGGAGGTTCAATAGTACAGTCGCTCAATCTGTGCTTCAAAATGCCCATTGAAGAGGAAAGGGAAAGCGTCTTGAGCGAATTCATTGCCGAGATTGAAAGCCGGTTCGGAAATTTGAGCAGGGAAGTAATTGTTCCCTTCCTGCCGGATGTCAAACTCCCCGGACTGGAGTACCGGATACCCGTAAAGGGGGAGAAGTCGGCGCTGCTGCAGCTGAGCGCGAAGAATGCGAAGGAGTACCGGATGAATATAGGCCGCCAGAGGGAGCATACCAACCCCGACGAATACCGGAAAGGGGTGCTGGAAGAATTGCAGAAGGTCCTTGGGATGAGTGAACTGCCGGTACACATAGAGTGTTTCGACAACTCGAACATTCTGGGAACGAATCCCGTAGCGGCTTGCGTAGTGTTCCGGAACGGAGTGCCCAGCAAGAGCGATTACCGCAAATTCAAGGTTAAGACCGTGATAGGGGCGAACGACTATGCCACAATGAAGGAGATAGTGAACAGGCGGTATTCCCGCCTTCTGGCTGAAACCCCGGACGACCTTCCGCAGCTGGTAGTGATCGATGGAGGAAAGGGACAGCTGTCGTTTGCCTGGCAAGCCCTTTCAGAATTGGGTCTTACAGACAAGCTGACCGTTGTCGGGCTTGCCGAGCGGATGGAGGAGGTTATCAGGGTAGGGGACCCGTATCCCCTGTTCCTCGACCGTAATTCGCAGTCTCTCAAAGTTTTACAGCATATAAGGGACGAGGCGCACAGGTTTGGGATAACCTTCCATCGCAATTTGCGGAGCAAGGCGCAGATAGAATCGGTTCTGGGGTCGATAAAAGGAGTAGGGCCCAGGACCGAAGAACGCCTTTTGCTGCATTTCGGGAGTGTTGCCCGCATTGCCGAGGCAAAGGAAGAGGAGATAGCGGCTCTTGTGGGGAAAAAACTTGCCGCTGCAATTAAAGAGGAATTGAAAAAATAAAAGATATGAAACAGGAAACGTATAACAAATGGTTCAGTATTTTCATCCTTGCGGGGATGACAATAGCAGTTGTACTTACAACCATATTCAAGATTAGCGACACAACTCCGGTAGGGAAGGCTTTGCTGCTGGTGTCGGCGTTCGGTTCCGTTATGGGAGTGTTGTCGGCAGTGACGTCGGCAAGCGGAAGGATAATAACTTTTTTGTTTTCTCTGCTTGACGTACTCATTTATGGGGCTATGTGTTTTGTAAACTGGCGCAACGGTGGGGCCGGCCTCGGAAACGGGCTTCTGCATCTGCTGTATTTCGTGCCTATGCAGTTCATAGGTTTTTCGCAGTGGAGAAAGCGGGGTGCCAATGCTACTCAGAGAGTTGCTCCAAGAGCACTCAGCGGCAAGAAACGGCTGCTGTGTTCCGCCGCTTTCATTGTAGGTTCGGTTGTGGCATATCTTATTCTTGTGCATTTTGACAAGTCTGCTGCCGACGGTTTTATTAAAGTGGCTGTTGTTCTGGACGTTCTCACGCTTATGTGCAACATATTCGGGCAGATCCTGTTGAGTACTGCTTACGTTGAGCAGTGGGTGTTCTGGCTTGGGGTCAACGTGTTCTCTATCATAATATGGATTCAGGCCCTTGGTACCGGCTCCAGTTCGTTCGCTCTCATATATGTTGTGAAATACTGCCTGTATTTCTTGAATTCCGTTCACGGCCTAAGACTCTGGACAAAGATGCTGCGGAAGGAGTTTTTGTAGAATACAAGATTTTTATTAAATTTGCCGTTCAATGTACAGTAGAAAAGCAAATTAACAGTACTAATAATAAACTAAAATTTTTGATTATGAATTACGAAGAAATCGTAGAAAAGGTAAAGAGCATCATAGTCGATAAACTCGGAGTTGAGCCTTCTGAAGTAACAGAGAATGCCAACTTTACAAATGACCTCGGTGCAGATTCCCTTGATACAGTAGAGCTTTTGATGGAATTTGAAAAAGTATTCGGAATCAAGATTCCCGACGAGGAAACCAGTTCTATTGCTACAGTTAAGGATGCTATAGACAAAGTTTCAGAAAAACTCGGAGAAACAGAGTAAGCGTCGAGAAAAAAATAATGACGGTCACCCAATCGGGTGGCCGTCATTCGTTATATCAGGGTCCTTATTTTTTCTCCGGGAGCGAGAACGTTATGGAAATCTTCGGCCGTTTTGTCTTGTCGGGGAATGCAGGTCCGTTTATCTTGAAATTGAAATAGTCGGACAGGTTCAAGGCAAGCGCCGAAGAACTGCTCACATTGTTCGCCGCGTAATTGGCCATCATCATATAATTGTAATAGTTGGTATATGAGTCACCATAACCGTAACTGCCATAGCTTCCGCCGCCGTACATGCTGTTATAGTAGGACTGGTATGCAAGTTCCTCATACATCTGGCTGAGCTCCGCGTTGGAATTGTCGATGGTGGTAGTCTCGGTTGTCATTGTGAGAAGCCAGATGTCGTAGTTCCCATTTGCTATATCCGCATCATCGACGGAGAGCAATTTTTGCATATGGTACGTGAAATCGGGAGAGAAGACAAGGGTGGAACGGTTGATTTCTCCTCCGTTCTCGGTTTCATTGGAAGAGTCGGTAAGGCTGACGAAAACAGCCGATGTGTCGGTCTTGATTCTCGTAGTAGGGCTCAATGCCTCGGAGAATTTGAACATCTGGGTATAGTCGTCGGGGAATTCAAAGGGCAGGATGAGCGAAGCTTTATTGATTATTGCAGTTTCGGGATTTCCACCTTCGGCTGCGATTGCATCGGACACAGCTTTTTTAAGCCAGGCTGCGCTCACATACGGCTTCAGGCCTCCTCCTCCGCTCACGGATATTGTCTCTGAATTTTCTCCGGCCTCTTTCCTGCGGCAGTTTTCGTCGGTAAGGTTCAAGGCATATTGCGGGTACATCACACCGGTAGCGGAATGCGTTATCAGTGAGTCTGCATTGAAAATGTCATTGGCTCCGAGGTAGAACATAAAGGATGTATCCTTTCTTTCCCCGTTGTAGGTGGAATTTATGGTGAGTGTTCCAAAATTGCTGTCCAGGGAATTGTATTCGGAAGCGTAGTCTACCTGAAGTCCCAGAATATTGATTCTGCCGCCTTCTCCAAGAGGATCGGGAGTGTCGAAATACAGGCCGGGGATTTTTTCGAAGTATTTGTCGGAGTCTTCGAGGTCTGCCTGAGTTACTGTGAGGAACTTAGAAGCGTATTCCTCGGAAAGCTCGAAGCTGATGATTCCCGGGCCGGCAATCATAGGGTCTCCCTTGGTGATTCTCCCTTCTTTGTGACGAATGCCTTTCCCGTTGCAGTCAAAATCATTTGCAGCGGTATAGGTTTTCTCCAGTTCATAGACATTGAGCCTTTGAAGAATGCTCGTATAGCGGGGATCGGCAACTGAGGTGGTGTCGATAGACATCACCATAAACATCGACTTTATTACGGGGTCCGTTCCCCAGTCGAGGGAGTCTCTAAGTGGAGCAATCGTAACGGCAGCTGCACGGCGGACAACGTTTCCGTCCGAATCGACGATGGAGCCTACTGCCATTTTTGTTTGTGAGAACCCGGAAAGGCTGTCTGCCATGCGGTTGGTAATGCACTCGAGTGGCAACTCGACATTGAACATATTGTAACCTTGGATTCCGGGAAGGAAATTTTCTCCGACATTGCTGCTCAGTTCAACACAGGAAACGCAACCGAAAAAAGCCGCAGCAAGTATAGGGATGAGTTTGATTTTCATCTTAAAGGGTCTCGTAAAATTCGTCGTACTGCTTAATGTAACTTCCATCTTCCAGACTTGCGGAATCATAACTCAGGACGGGAGTGCCTTCAGCGGCACAGAAATCCAGGAGTTCCTTGTCCACATTGCCCGATCCGAGGATAATTCCATCTGAATACCGGATGGCCGTTTTAGCAAGATTGGTGCCAGTGGGATTTTCCTGAAGCAGGGAGATATCTTCGGGGTTAACGCTTCCGAAGGGTATCTTTTCGGCGAATTTGTCGTTGAATTTGTCTTTCGGGGTGTCGTCGTACAAAGAGACGACAACCTTGCTTGAAGCGAAAATAGGGTCATCTCTGTAAGCCTTTTTAAGGTACAGAGGAACAAGATGTGAAATCCATCCCTGACAGTGAACCACATCGGGAGCCCAACGGAGTTTTTTTACTGTTTCCAAAACTCCCCGGGCAAAGAAGACGGCTCTTTCGTCATTGTCTTCAAAGAATTTTCCGTCTTCCGAGCAGAAAGTCTGCTTGCGGCGGAAATAATCTTCGTTGTCGATGAAGTACACCTGGATTCTGGCAGAGGCAATGGATGCCACCTTGATTACAAGAGGTCTGTCGATATCTGAAATGATCAGGTTCATTCCGGACAGGCGGATAACCTCGTGCAATTGGTTTTTCCGCTCGTTGATACAGCCGAACCTTGGCATAAACGAACGGATTTCCTTATGGTTTTCCTGTATCCCCTGCGGGAGATACCTGCCTATGGATGAAATCCGGTTCTCCGGTAAATACGGGAGAATCTCAGAATTCACAAATAAAACTCGTTTGACACTATTAGCCATTATCACAAAGATAATAATATTTTTTTATATTTCGCTATTTCACTATCTTTGAAAGTTGAAATCCCGTTCTATGAAAAGAAAAAAGAACAGCTCTATAAAACGCCGGATGGTAGGAGCATACATTTCCTCAATCCTGAGTATATCCCTTGTTTTGGTGCTTGTGGGCGTTTCTACACTGCTTTTGACAAGTGCACAGTCGGTTGCCGACTATTTCAAGGAGAACCTTCTGGTGTCGGTAATGCTCAAGCAGTCGGCCACCGAAGAACAGGGCCGTGCCTATGCCCGTGAGCTTGAGAGCCGCCCTTATGTTTCCAGCGTAACTTTTATCGACAGGGAACAGGGCACAAAAGAGTTGAAGGAGATGCTTGGAGAAGATTTTCTGGATGTTTTCCAGTCTTCACCCGTGCCTATTTCAGTGGATATAAACCTGAAGGCAGAGTACGTGTCTTCCGACAGTCTCGAACTTGTAAAATCGTTGTTGGAGAAGGACCCTTTGACCGACGAGGTAGAAAGTCAGAAGAACCTTGTGGAGGCGCTTTCTACGAATATGAGGAAAGTGACAATGCTGCTTGCCGTATTTATGGCGTTGCTGCTGTTCATCTCTCTCATTCTGATAAACAATGTGGTCCGGCTCCATATATTTGACAGGAGGTTTTCGATCAAGACAATGCAACTGGTCGGCGCTACCAGAGGCTTTATCAGAAAGCCTTTCCTTATCAGGGCTGTGTTCCAGGGGCTTGCTTCGGCAATTGTGGCCTTGTTGCTTATTGCAGGGTTGTTATGGTTTGTACATTCCTCCCTGCCTCAGCTGTTCGAAGTTATGACAAAGGAGATTTTTGAAATGACCGCAGGCGCCGTGGTGCTGTGCGGAGTCGTGATATGTGTTGCAGGAACGTTTTTTGACGTAAACAAGCTGCTTTCTATGAGCAAGGAGGAGATATATGGATAAGATGCCTGTTGGGCCCAAAGGCCTGAAATTATTGGTGATAGGATTCGTCGTTATGGTAGCCGGCTATATTCTGATGATGGGCGGGCTCAGCCCGGATCCGAACGTTTTCGATTACGGTATGTTCGATTTCCGCAAAACGGTTGCGGCTCCCATAGTCATTCTGGCGGGAATTGTGGTGGAGGTCATCGCAATTATGGGAAATTTCGATTCAAAAAAAGACAAATAGCATATGGATTGGTGGCAGGCTTTTTTGCTCGGTATCGTTCAAGGCCTTACCGAATTTCTTCCGGTGAGCAGCAGCGGTCATCTTATGATTGCGCGGGACTTGCTCGGGGTTCAGACCGAGGGTTTCCTGGATTTTACGGTAGCCGTACATTTCGCAACGGTGCTCAGCACAATCGTTGTGTTTTGGAAAGAGATAGCGAAGA
This sequence comes from Candidatus Cryptobacteroides fimicaballi, assembly GCA_018065485.1. GTDB lineage: Bacteria > Bacteroidota > Bacteroidia > Bacteroidales > UBA932 > Cryptobacteroides > Cryptobacteroides fimicaballi. The sequence goes on from JAGHTF010000009.1 coordinate 20,381, forward strand.
TATTCTCGGGACTGTTCCGATTCAAGCTTAACGACGAGACGGATTATGTTTTCAAGATCTGTCTGTCGATGATTCCAGTAGCGGTTGTAGGCCTTTTCTTCAAGGATAAAGTTGAGGGCCTGTTCGGAGACAATCTGCATACGGTGGCAGTGTGCCTTCTGGTAACTGCGGTGCTGCTCTCTTTGTCCGATTTTCTTTCAAAAACCATCCGGATACAGAATAATAGCCGGAACGGTATCAGCTGGTGGCAGGCTTTGGTAGTAGGACTCGGGCAGGCTTGCGCAATTGCCCCCGGGCTTTCCCGTTCTGGGACAACCATCGCTACCGGTCTGCTGTGCGGAGTGAAACGGGAGAATATGGCTCAGTTCTCGTTCCTTATGGTTCTGGTTCCCATCGTCGGAGAACAGTGCCTGGATCTTCTAAAAGCCGTATCCGGGGAGGTGGAACTGGGAGGAGGCATAGGAATCCTTCCGCTTGTCGCCGGGGCGGTTGCAGCCTTTTTGGCCGGCCTGTTTGCCTGCAAGGCTATGGTAGAACTGGTGAAAAAAGCCAAACTGTATTGGTTCTCGATTTATTGTGCGGCCGTCGCAGTGCTGCTGCTCGTTTTCGCTTAGGATATGGAAGAACGTAAGGGCATATATTTCGTTTCCGATGTGCACATAGGTGCCGATATCGGCGATCCTGCCGAGCGGGAAGACCGTTTCGTGCGCTTTCTGAAAAGCATTCCGGCAGATGCCAAGGCAATTTATCTGCTTGGAGACATATGGGACTTCTGGTACGAATATTCCGAGTTTATTCCCAAGGACGGAGCCAGGGTTACGGCTGCTCTTCTGAATCTTATTCACGACGGCGTAGAGGTGCATTTCTTCCCCGGAAACCACGATATGTGGGTTAGGGATTTCTTTGGAAAGAACGGGATTTCCCTGCATTCCCAACCGTATTTCTGCAATATCGGGGGAAAAGAATTCTGTCTCGGGCACGGCGACATCATAGGCGGAACCGACATCGGTTACCGGGTGCTTCACTGGGTATATACAAGCCCAATTACGCAGTTTATCTTCCGCTTGATGGACCCGCGATTCCTTTTTTGGATAACCCGCAAATGGTTCCGCCTGAGCCGCAATTCCCACAAACCTTTCGAGTTTGATCCCGACAGGCAGAAAATCGTTCACTGGGCCAGGGAAGTGGACAAAAAGTCAAAAGTGGATTATTTTGTATTCGGGCACTTCCACTGCGACGTGAAACTCACTCTCGAAAGCGGAGCCGGTTTTTACATTATGGGAGACTGGGTCAACGCTTCCCCTTACTATTTCTTCGACGGGACTTCTCTTCAAGCAAAGACCTTCGAAGGCTGACCTGCAGGCTGTCCTGTCGTATGACGGTTTCCTCGGGGTTATCGAAGAAGATGGAAAAGTAGAACTGTTTCCAGTTTCCGCTGTCCCATATTTGGATCAGCTGCTCGGTCTTTTCGTCTTTTCCCTTTGGGTCATACCGGCTCTTGAGATCCTGGTCGAACAGCTTTGCAACCAACTGCCAAAAACCGGCAGCGAACCCACTCTCGTAATTCTTGATTATCTCATAACCGCTCATTCCGCATTCGCGGTCGATCAGCCTTACCAGCAGCACTCCCTGCGAGACGGTCATCTTCCAGATGTCTTTTTCGAACAGTTTGAACAACTCTTTTTCGACCTGGTTGATATAGTGGGTCCTGTCACTTTTGCGGTATCCTCCAATGGCCAGTTCCCTGTCGACCTGGGCCATCAGCTTGCGGCAGGCAAGCGCATACGGATAAATTTTGTTGAAGTTATAGACCGTTTTGTAATACCTGCGCCAATCGCCTTTTTTCATTCCCTTCCCGCGGGGGAAAACCCAGATGGGATCGATCTGGTCGAGATATACCGTGTCTCCCGCTTCATCGGTGCCGACACCCATCACCACCCCCTTGGGCTGGCGGATTTGGGGAATCTGGGGAGAGGCGGCGGAGCACAGAACGAGCGTGCCTGCCAGAACCCCCGAAAGCAGTAGGAAAGACGACATTTTCACGAGGGCAAAAATAACAAAAATCGGGCATTGGTTTACGGAGTCGGAAAAGCATTGTCGAAAATGTGCGGAAAAATTTTTTATCACTTCTTGTAACTCGTTGAAAATTGATAATTTGACTAATAAGTTTTTTTGTCGAAAATCGTCGAAAAAAATTAAAAAATGCTTGCGCGTACGTGAATTTTTTGTAACTTTGCAGTCCAAAAACTGCGATATAATTGCGTAAAACGCTGATTATCAAAGTTTTAGATAGAAAGTTATTTTTTAAAGTAATACAAAGATGTTACAACCTAAGAGAACAAAATTTAGAAGGGAACAAAAAAACCGTATGAAGGGAAACGCCCAGAGAGGCGCTCAGCTTTCTTTCGGTTCTTTTGGTCTTAAGACCCTCGAGGAATGCTGGCTCACAGCACAGCAGATCGAGGCTGCCCGTCAGGCTATTACCCGTCATATGAATCGTGAGGGTCAGCTCTGGATCAAGGTCTTCCCCGTGAAGCCTATCACCAAGAAGCCTCTCGATACCCGTATGGGTAAGGGTAAAGGTGACCCGTATGCATTTGTAGCTCCCATCACTCCCGGCCGCATCATCTTCGAAGCCGAAGGTGTATCGCTGGAGGTTGCCAAAGAGGCAATGAGACTGGGCGCAAACAAACTTCCTGTATCCACGAAATTCGTGGTTCGCAGAGACTATGTCGAATAATTAACCCCGGAAAGAGAAATGAAAGCATCAGAAGCACGCGAGATGTCTGTAGCAGACTTACGCGACAGGATTGCAGCTGAAAAGAGCAATCTTGACACTATGAAGATTAATCACGCTATTTCTCCCCTGGAGGATACGTCCAAGTTTAAGAAGACCAGAAGGGATATCGCTCTTATGATCACTATCCTTGCTGAAAAAGAAAAGAAACAGAACTAAAGGTTTGACTTATGGAAAGAAATCTTCGTAAGGAAAGAATAGGAGTAGTGGTCAGCAGCAAGATGGACAAGACCATCGT
>JAGHTF010000047.1 GCA_018065485.1 Candidatus Cryptobacteroides fimicaballi
GCGATATCCATCTTGCCCTGGCAGGCTCCGTGCTCGGCAAGCATTCTCTTCTCTACGTTGGTCCTGGTGTCCCATACCACCTCACCGAGCATCTCGGCAAAGCGCGAAGCGTGGTCTGCCTCCTCATAGGCATAACGCTTGAAGGCTTCAGCGATTTCGGGGTAACCTTCACGGTCTGCCTGACGGCTCATTGCAAGGTACATTCCAACCTCTGCGCACTCTCCGGCAAAGTGGTCCTTGAGTCCCTGAAGAACAAAAGCGCCCTCTTCAGTCTGGGGTATATCCTTGGCGATGCCAATAACGTGTTCAGTTGCGAATGCAAGAGATGCATTTTCTTCCATTTTTTTAAACTTTGAACCGGGAACCTTGCACTGGGGGCATTTCTCGGGAGCGGTATCACCTTCGTGAACATAACCGCATACAGGACAAATCCATTTAGCCATAATTGTAATTTTTTAGATTCAATTTCCTATTTAATCAAGACAGAAACTTCCGTCTTCAGATATCGATATCTTCGAGTTCCTGCTCGCTCCGCAGATTGCTGCAGATGAAATTCTGGCGTTCCATTGTGTTGTCTCCCATATAGAACGACATTATCTCCTGCATAGACTCCTCGTCTGAAATCTTTACCAGATCGAGGCGCATATCCTCTCCTATGAACGCGCCGAATTCCTCGGATGAAATCTCTCCCAGACCTTTGAAACGGGTGATTTCCACACCGTTCTTAAGCTCGGCGACAGCCCTGAGCTTTTCGTCGTCGCTGTAGCAGTAGCGGTTGTCTTTCTTGTTCCTGACACGGAAAAGAGGGGTCTGAAGTACGTGAACGTGCCCACGACGGATAAGATCCGGGAAGTACTTCATAAAGAAAGTGAGCACCAGCATACGGATATGCATTCCATCGTCGTCGGCATCGGTTGCGATTACAATGTAGTTGTAACGCAGGTTCTCGATATCCTCCTCGATGCCGAGGGCCGAAATGAGCAGTTGAAGCTCCTCGTTTTCGGCAAATTTCTTATAGCTCTCCTTGTAGGAGTTCAGCGGTTTTCCCCTAAGGCTGAAAACAGCCTGGAAATTGGCGTTGCGGGCCTTGGTGATTGTTCCGCTGGCAGAATCTCCCTCAGTTATAAAAATGCTGGAGCGTTCGATATTTTCCTGCGTAGCATCGGTGCGCTTGTCGTTGAAATGATAGCGGCAGTCGCGAAGTTTGCTGTTATACACGTTGGCCTTCTTGTTGCGCTCGCGGGTTTTCTTCTGAATACTCGAAATTTCCTGCCTTTCGGCTTGCGAAGCCTTGATTTTATCTTCGATTACCGGAACTATCTCCTTATGAATGGTAAGATAATCGTCCAGATTCCGGGAGACGAAATCGTTTACGAACGCCCTGATTGTAGGCCCGTGCTGCAGCTCGCCCTTAACCTGCTTCTCCCACATATAGGTAGAGGAGAGCTTGATTTTTGTCTGCGCCTCGAACTGCGGCTCCTGTATCTGAATGCTGATAGCTCCTACAATGCCCATCCGGCAGTCTTCGGGAGCATAGTTCTTTTTGAAGAAATCCTTGAGTGTCTTGGCGATGGCCTCGCGGTATGCGGCCAGATGGGTACCGCCGTCGCGGGTATTCTGCCCGTTCACGAAGGAACTTATGTTCTCGCCGTAGGAATTTGAATGGGAAAGCACAATCTCTATGTCCTCCCCTTCGAGATGTATCGGCTCGTAGAGAGGCGCTTCGCTGAGATTTTCCTTCACAAGATCCAGCAAGCCGTTTTCAGACTTATAGGACACTCCGTTCAGAGTAAGGGTCAGGCCTCTTTTCAGATAGGAGTAATTCTTGACCAGGGTCTCGACAAACTCCAGGTTGTAATTGAATTTTCCGAATATTTCCTCGTCGGGCAGGAAGCGGACCAGGGTCCCGTTCTTTTCCTTGGTGGATTCCTGAGCGCCTTCTACCAGTTCTCCCTTACAGAATCTGGCCCAGGAGCATTCTCCGTCACGATATGAGCAAACATAGAAATTCTGGGACAGAGCGTTCACGGCTTTGGTACCCACCCCGTTCAGACCGACAGACTTTTTGAACACCGCGTCGTCGAACTTACCTCCTGTATTGAGTACACTTACGACCTTTATTACAGACCCCAAGGGGATTCCGCGGCCAAAGTCCCGGACAGTAACCTCGTTGTTTTCTATCCCGATTATAATGTTCTTCCCGCACCCCATCGCAAACTCGTCTATGGAGTTGTCCACGATTTCCTTCAGGAGAACATAAATGCCGTCGCTGGGATTGTTGCCGTTTCCAAGGCGGCCGATGTACATTCCGGGGCGCCGTCTGATATGCTCGACTCCTTCGAGAGTCTTTATCTGACTGTCATCGTAATTTGTCATAACCTACAAATATACGAAATTTATTCGACAATTCCGGTAATATACAGACTGCGGACCGACTGGAAAGGAGCATTGGTATAGAGATTCACGATGAAAAGATGCTCCCCCGCCCCAAGTCCGGACGTATCGAGGTCGAAAGACAGGGTTTCAGACTGCGCGACAGCAATTTCCTTCACCGGAACGGCACAGTTTACCCGGGACGATACCGGTTCTACCTTGTATATGAACAGGGGCCTCTTTCCCGTGTTTTTCAGTTCGAAATTCACCTTCACCGTTTTACCCGCCTTAATCTTTCCGAAGGAAAAGGTGCTGCCGGGAATTTCCAGCACCGGGGGCGAGGTTCGGTCGGAAGCCGAGAAAGACTCCCGGGTCACCGCCGATATCCCAATGAACTCACAGCCTTCGGCAAGGAAGGAAGCCGTGTCGTTTTCGATGGCCTGAGCTCCCAGAACGGGCTTCTGCCCGGCTTTCTTTCCGGTCGAGGAAAAGACCTTCCCGTTTATAACCGGGGTTGCAAAATAATAGTTTTCGCCCCAACGCTCGCGGCTCGACTCTACCGTATAAACCAAGGTCGCAGTTCCCCGTGCCGGAATGCGTTTTTCCTTAATCCGGACCGTAAGGCCGGAAGAAACGTTCTTAAAGCTTACGCTGATGGGCCTGGAAGAGATATTGGCGACGGTTACCTCGCCGCTGCGCGATTCGCCCTGAGACATATTCCCCGCCCGTATTTCCCTGTCCCTGAAGGCCAGAGGACCGTAATGCACGGGATAGCTGTCGGTCAGCGACGCGCTTTTGGAGCGGACAACTCCGCGGAGATGCAGCACCATCGGCCTTGCCAGCGAAGACACATACACGGTCAGAGTCTTGTCGAAGGGGTAAGGACCCTCGTCGTTGGAATAGGTAGCGGTAACATTGGCATTCTGCCCGGGGGCAACCGCGTTTCTTGTCCATCGTACCTCGGTGCAGCCGCAGGAAGAAGCCACTTGGTCTATCGTCCAGCTTTTATCTGAAATGTTGGTGAGAATAAAACTGCAGCTCACCGGCCCCGAATCCTGTACGATATCTCCGAAATCATAGATGGTTCTGTCGAAGCGGACAACATCCCCGAAATCAGTATGGGCGCCGGCCGGAAGGCAGAACGCGAGCAACAGTACAATACTCTTGAATCGTTTCATAACTGCAAATGTAATCACAAAATTCTTTCCAACCCTATTGACAAATGGCTAAAATTCCCTAAATTTGTCCTGTATTAACAAAACAATTCATTATGGCATACAAAATCAATCCCGACATTTGTGTAGCCTGTGGCACCTGCCAGGGCGAATGTCCTTCCGGAGCTATCAAGGAAGGTGATGTATATTCAATCGATCCCGCTGTTTGCGTGGACTGCGGAACTTGCGCCGACGCTTGCCCCACCGGAGCAATCACTCCCGGTGAATAAGATATCAATAACTTATTGCCAGCGTAACGCTGGCTTTTTTATTTAAAATATATGAAAAAACTGGTAACCACCATTCTGGCGGCGGTCATTGCCGTATCGGCCGTTGCACAGCAGCTTCCCAAGCGGGAATTCCGCGGAGCCTGGTTGCACATCGTAGGCAATCAGACAATCAAAACTATGTCCACCGACCAGGTAAAGACCTGGATCACATCCACTTTGGACACGCTGCAGAGCATCAACTGCAACGCAGTGATTTTTCAGGTAAGGCCCCAGGCCGACGCCTTCTATTCATCTGAACTGGAACCCTGGACAAGATTCCTTACCGGAGTACAGGGACAGGCACCCAACCCGTACTGGGATCCGCTTCAGTTTGCAATCACAGAATGCCACAAAAGAGGAATGGAGCTTCACGCCTGGCTCAATCCCTACCGTGTAACATCGAATGACGAGGAAGTTCTCTGCCCCGACCATCTGTATTTCAGGAAGCCTGAACTCTTTGTAAAATACGGCAAGCAGCTTTACTTCGATCCGGGCATTCCCGAGGCAAGGGAGCATACGGTCAAGGTCATTGAAGACATCGTGCGCCGCTACGACGTGGACGCCATCCACTTCGACGACTATTTTTACCCCTACCCCATCGACGGACAGGATTTTCCGGACAACGACTCATTCGGGAAATATTCCAACGGAATCACCGACAAGGGAGACTGGAGAAGATACAACGTTACACAACTCATAAAGGAGATAAACGCAGCCATCAAGGCTATCAAGCCCTGGGTTCGGTTCGGAATCTCACCCTTCGGAATCCACCGCAACAAGAAACAGGACCCCGAAGGCTCCGAGACCAACGGGCTTTGCACCTATGACCAGCTTTACGCCGATATCCCCCTCTGGTGCAAAGAAGGCTACATAGACTACAACGTTCCTCAGCTATACTGGAAGATTGGACACAAACTTGCTGATTACGAGACCCTTATCAAATGGTGGAACGACGGCAACTTCGGCGCCCAGCTCTACATCGGCCAAAGCATCGCGACATTCAAGGAACCCGACGTTAAGAATCACAAGAAAGACCAGACCGAAGCGAAGATGAAACTCGTACGGGATCTTCCCCACGTAGATGGAAACGTATGGTGGCCCGGATGGTACTTCTCGAACGGAGCACACGGAGGAACCAAACTTGAGAAAGAACTCAAAGACAAATACCAGAAGGAACGCGCTCTTATTCCCGCCTACACCAGAATCGATGCAATTGCACCGGATCCGGTACAGAAGATTTACTCTAAGGGTCGCAGCATCTACTGGGAAGCCGTCGAAACAAGCGATCCCCTGCAGGAGCCCGGATTCTTCGTGGTTTACCGTTTCCTCAAGGACGAGAAGGTTGACTTCGACAATCCCGAAAGGATTTACCTCATCACCAAGGACACTTCCTTTGAGATTCCCGCCTGCAAGAGCGGCCGCACTCACAAGTATTATGTGACGGTTACCGACCACTGCTGGAACGAAAGCGTGCCTTCCGCTCCGATTGAACTTTAAATAACCGCGGAAGCATTGATTATTAAGAAATAATGACTATATTTGCAGCCCTTTGGATTGTGTCCAAGGGGCTAAAATTTATTAATTTATTATAACTCAAGATGTTAAAACAGTACGAAACCGTTTTCATTGCAACTCCCGTTTTGTCTGACGCTCAGATGAAGGAAGCGGTTGCCAAGTACACATCTCTCATCAAGGACAATGGTGGCGAGATTGTGTCAGAAGAGGACTGGGGTCTCAAGCAGCTTGCTTACCCTATCCAGCACAAGACATCAGGATTCTATTACCTGATCGAATTCAAGGCTACTCCCGAGTTCGTAGCAACTCTGGAAACCCAGTATCACCGTGACGAGCGTATCCTCCGCTACCTCACAGTAGCGCTCGACAAGGATGCAGTTGCATACGCAGAGCATCGCCGTCAGGTACGCGCAGGCAAGGCTGCCGCTCCCAAGGCAGAGGCTGAGCCCGTTAAAGAAGAAGCAGAAGTTGTTGAACCCGTAGAAAATCAGGAGGCATAATTATGGCTGAGAATAGTGAAATCCGTTATCTGAATCCTCCTACCGTAGAGGTTCGCAAGAAGAAATACTGCCGCTTCAAGAAAGCAGGTATCAAGTATGTAGATTACAAGGATGCCGAATTCCTTAAGAAATTCCTCAATGAGCAGGGTAAGATTCTTCCCCGCCGCATTACCGGAACTTCTCTTAAATTCCAGCGCAAGGTTGCCCAGGCCGTTAAGCGTGCCCGCTCCCTCGCTCTTCTCCCTTATGTTACTGACCTCCTTAAATAATTGAGAGATATGAAAATCATACTTAAGAAAGAAGTTGCAAATCTCGGAGATCCGGGAGATGTAGTAGAAGTTAAAACAGGTTACGCTCTCAATTATCTTGTACCTCAGGGACTGGCAACCGTTGCCACTCCTTCTGCGCTCAAGCAGCACGAGGAGACTCTTCGTCAGAGAGCTCACAAAGAAGCAAAGATCGTTGCCGACGCCGAGACTCAGGCAGCTAAGATCGGCGCTGTAGAGGTTAAGCTCACTGCGAAGGCAGGTGAGAGCGGAAAGCTCTATGGTTCCATTACAGCCGCGCAGGTTGCAGAGGCTCTTGCACAGAGCGACATCCAGGTTGAGAAGAAGAACATTACAGTTCCCGAAATCAAGGAAGCCGGAGAGTACGAGGCTAAGGTTAAGTGCTACAAGGGCGTTTTCGCAACTGTAAAGGTTATCGTTATCGCCGAATAATCCTTATCGATACATTAAAGAGGCCGGCTCTAAAAGTCCGTTCGGACTTGGAGTCGGCCTTTTCTTATTTCTGTGGACTTTGCGCAGGCTGCAAAGTTCCGACGGACGACACACTATCGTATTGCAAAAAGTTGGGGGGAAAACCCGGGGGGGGCGGGTGTTGGGGCCGGGGGGGGTAAGGGGGGGGGCGGGGGGGGTGGGGGCGGGGGGGGGGGGGGCGCCGGGGGGCGGGTGGACCGGTTGTTGGTGAGAGCAAGGGGCGGGGCGAAAGGGG
>JAGHTF010000067.1 GCA_018065485.1 Candidatus Cryptobacteroides fimicaballi
ATGGAGGTCTTTGAACTTCCGCGTTAGACTATCTGGTTGATTATCAATTTTTAAAAAAAATATTGATTTATAAAAAAAACGCAATATCTTTGCGCCTGCGGAATATTCCGCAAGGTTATAACCATAATTTAACAGTTAGTAAAAATGAAGAAGGTATTTTCTGTTCTCGCAGTTGCTGCTATGTTGGTAGCTGTTGCTTCTTGCTGCAATAACAAGAAGGCAGAAGAGGCTGCAGCCGAGGAAGCTGTTGCAACAGAGTGCACAGAGTGCACCGAATGCACCGAGGAGTGCACTGGCAAGTGTGATTCTTGCGGTGTTTGCACTATCGAGACTCCCGCTGAGACTCCTGCTGAGACTCCCGCAGAGTAATTCATACTCTCAGGAAAGATCAAAGCTGACCGGACGGCCAGCTTTTTTTATGCCCGGATGATTTCGATTTCGCCCCGGAGCCCGACTTTGAGTATTTGGGATGCCTGCCCCGTGCAACCGGCTTCCATTTTTGCGGGGACAATATAGTCCATCGCATCTTTGATTTCCTGGGGAATGTCCTTGAAACTGTGCGGAGAAGGCTCTCCCGAAATGTTGGCCGAAGTGCTCACAAGCGGATGGCGGAGTTTCCTTACCAGTTCGACGCAGAACTCGTTCATAGGAATCCGGATACCAACGGAACCATCGGATGCCAGGGTTGACGGCGCGAGCATCTGTCCCTGCGGGTAGATGAGGGTCATCGGGCGGTCGTTCACTTCTACCAGGTCTATGGCAATCGAGGGAATCTCCTTGACATAGCGGGCAACCATATCCAGGTCGCTGGCAAGCAGGACAAGGGATTTGCTGTCGGCCCTTCTTTTAATCTCAAAGACCTTTCTCACGGCATCTTCGTTGGTTGCATCACAGCCTATTCCCCAAATGGTGTCGGTCGGATAAAGGATAACTCCTCCTTTGCGCAGCGTCTCCAGCGCTTCTTTTATGATTTCTGCGGTTTCCATCAGTTTCTGTCAAATAAGGTTCCTCTTTTCCTCCAGAATGTAATGAGCAGGAAGGCGAACAGCATCCCGCCCAGATGAGCGAAATGAGCTATGCCGTCGGAAAGGCTGCTTACGTACCCCGAACCGAAGATTCCTGCAACCAGCTCGATACCGAGGAAGATGAGCACCATCTTTTTTGCGCTCAGGGTCACGGGAGGAAAGAGCAGGGTGAGCCTTGAATCGGGGAAAAGCATTGCATAGGCGAGGATTACTCCGTAAACGGCTCCCGATGCTCCCACGCAGGGGATGTTGGAACCGCCGCCGATGGCCTGGACCGCAAGGTGCAGGCCGGCTGCCCCGAGGCCGCACAGGAAATACAGGATGAGGAATTTCTTTTCACCGATGATGCGCTCTACCACGCCTCCGAAAATCATCAGGGTGTACATATTGAAGAACAGGTGGAAGAAACCTCCGTGTACGAAGAGATGCGTAACGGGCTGCCATACAAGGAAAAACGGCGAGGCCGGATAAAACAATGCGAAATACCGGATAATGAAACTCTGGTTTATCAGAGTCGCGACATAGACCAGTATATTGATGATTATCAGGTTTCTGGTAACCTTTGGAACGTCATTTAAAAATGCCATCAGAATCTTTTTTCTATCTCGGCGACATCCAGGATGGAAACAATCCTTCTGCCGTCGGGAGTGGTTTCGGAATTCTCACAGGCAAAAAGCGTGTCAAGAAGTTTGAGGGCTTTTTGCGGTGAATCTGTCTTTTGGGCGTTCAGGGCACCCAGAAGCGCGAATTTTCGTGCCATAGAGGCTTGCAGCACTTCGCTCAGGGTGGAGGTGCCGTCTGACAGAATGGTACATATGTCACCTACGATACTGTCAATTTTGTCAAGATCGCCGGCGTAGCCTTCGGGTATGGCGTTTACCGTAACGCTGTCCTGTCCTTCCGGGGTCAGGTCGAATCCCAGGCTCCTCAGCAGAGAGGAATTCCCTTCCAGAAGGATTTGGTTCTGTACTCCGGTCTGAACCTTTATCGGGAACATAACCGTCTGGGCTACAGGTTGGTCTTTGCTCAGCGCCTTCAGCGCCTTCTCGTACAGGATTCGTTCGTGGGCCCGTTTGATGTTCACTATCATCAGTCCGGAGGCCGATTTTGCAAGAATGAATTTCCCGTCCAGCACCATCGCCTTCCCCTCCTGATAAACCCTTTCCTCGAACAGGATGCCGTAATCATCGGCTTTAGCCTTGAAAACGGGAGTCTGATAGGAATCCTCGGCTTTTTTGAACGGGTTGTAGGTGGGGTCGAGGGTGATTTTCGGGGCCTCTACAGCTCCGCGGTACTCCTCGAAACTCTTCCCCAGAGACGGCAGGTCTATCGCCCCCGCAGTGTCGAAATCGATGCTTGCACCGAATGAATTCCGGCCCAGAGTCTCCTTTATGCACGCATACAGGGTCTGGAATATAATCTGCTCATCCTCGAACTTGACCTCGGTTTTAGTCGGATGAATGTTTACGTCTATGTTGTGCGGGTCAACCTCGAGGTACAGGAAATACGGCGGGTTCATCCCTTCCGGAATAAGTTCCTCGTACCCCTTGAGCACCGCTTTGTGCAGATAGGCGCTGCGGAAGAACCTTCCGTTGACGAAGAAATACTGGTTGCCGCCGGTCTTCCTTGCCGTGTCCGGCCGGCCGATGAAACCGTTTACGTTTACGGTGGAGGTGTTGATCTGCACGTCTATCACATCCGACACAACGCCTTGTCCCATCAAGTCCAATATTCTGAATTTCAGCGATTTGGCTGGCTTAAGCACGTAGATGTCCCGCCCGTTGTGGTTAAGGCTGAAAGCTGTTTTGGGGCAGCACAGTGCAATGCGCTGGAACTCTTCCACTATGTGCTTGAATTCCACTACGTCGCTTTTGAGGAACTTGCGTCGGGCCGGGGTGTTGTAGAAAAGGTTCCTTATTTCGAAAGAAGAGCCGGCCGGGCAGGAGCAGTCGCTCACTTTCCGGTCGCCGAAACTGCCTATCGTAAGCCGGGTTCCGGTTTCGTCGGTGCTACGGCGGGTCTTGAGCTCGATTTCGGCTACCGCACTTATAGATGGCAGAGCCTCCCCGCGGAATCCGTAGGTAAGAATGCTTTCCAAGTCTTCGCTTTTGCCTATCTTGGAGGTCGCGTGCCGCTCGAAGCACAGCATCGCATCGGTCTTTGACATTCCGCATCCGTTGTCGATAACCCTGATGAGCGTGCGTCCCGAGTCGGTAATGTAAACGCTTACCTGTCCGGCGCCGGCGTCCACAGCGTTCTCCATCAGTTCCTTGACCACCGAAGCGGGCCTTTGAACCACCTCGCCGGCGGCTATCAGATTGGCAATGTCTGCCGAGAGTACCTTAAGCTTGCCCACTACAGAAGAGAATAGAATTTTGCAATGTAAAAGAGGATGGCGAAAACCAGCAGCAGGCCTACCAGCCCTATCAGGTTATGGGCGCGGCCCGATGTGGATTTGGAACTCTTGTACCGGCCTTCCCTCATAGAACCCTTTATGTATGATCCGGGGACATAGGTGCCCTGCTCCTTCTCCTTGTCCATAGTGCCGTCAACCATTCCGAACTTCTGCTTGAGTTCGTCTTTCTCCTTGTCGTAATAGATTGGCTTGTAGTTGAACACTCTGTGCTCCTGCTCGCCGAACATATTGAAAATTCCCATATCTGCCGTTTTGAGCAAAAATAGCAAAAATTAGTGGTATTGTACCATAACCCTTCCTATAATATAAGGATGGATGTCTTTGTCGGAGTTATCTTTCAGGAATGAAATGATTTTCTTCTTGACACCCGGGGGAAGTTTTTTCTGAGCCTGGATAAACTCTATGTGCTGGGCAGATTTGCTGCCTTCGATTACGGGGAAGAAATTCGGGGTCACCACCAGGCTTACCGGCATATATACTCCGTTGCCGCAGTCCCTGGCTTCGCACAGCACCTTCTTGTCCTGATAACCCGCTTCTACCTTGAGGATTCCCCAGTCGTCCTGCACCACGTGTACGCTGGCCCACAGGAAGCCACGCTTGCCTCTCCATTGCAGAATATCCACGCATTTTCCGTTCCACATATAGGTTCCTATGTGGTTGAACCTGTAGCGGTAGTTGTAGTTTATACCCCACAGGCAGTCGTCGGAATACAGGAAACTGAAAAGGTTCAGGTGCCTGAATACGCCGGTGAGTTCCTTCTGTACTTTAGGGGGGAGCGGGGTGCTGCTTCTTACGATTCTTGCGTTGTAGTCCCGGGTCTTTCCGCCTCTGACGCTCCGTTCGCAGGCGACTTCGCCGCACAGGTCATCGGTGTCCATAGCGTACTTTACACAGTTGCCTATGCCCAGCATTCCCCCGGCCATCTTTATGACTCCTTCGGCAATCCCCGGCAAGACCTGTGACACCAGCGGAATCTGATGCGTCTGTCCTGTATAGGATATGGTAGCGTCGTAGTCCGGATGGTCTCTCTTGTTTTCGATGGCCTTTTTCCTTACCTGAGCCAGAATGTAGTCGGCGGCAGACTTGCGTTTGGGAAGCACATAGGCGGTGGGCAGCATAATGAGCTGCTCTTCCAGGACAATGTCTCCAAGGTCCAGGGGCTGCGAGCCTTTGCAGTTTATTTCCTTCAGGGTGCTTTCGTATCCTATGTGAGAGAATTCAATGGTGTAACTGTTGCCCTTGGCGCCGGATTTCAGATTCAGCTGAAAGTATCCGTTTTCGTCGCTTATGGTGCCGCTCCCGTTCTGGGGAACGTAAACCGTTACGTTCTGTGCGGGACGGTTGAGGCTGTCCTTGAAAAAGACTCTGCCAGATATTCTGCAGGTCTGTGCATTTGCAATCGGGCACAGACACAGAGCGGCGGCAATGAGAAGATGTGTGAAGAGTATCCGAGTTTTCATAGTCAAAGCACAAATTTAGTGTTGCTTTTGGAATAATTCAACTTTATTTGAATTTCTGGAATTTTAAACTAACTTTGCACTCCCAATGGCGGGGTAGCTCAGCTGGTTAGAGCGTCGGATTCATAATCCGGAGGTCGTGGGATCATGCCCCACTCCCGCTACGCAAAGAGAGGTAGGCAAAAATCTTGCCTGCCTCTCTTTCCATATCGGGGCACATCCCCGGCGCGTACTTTTTTCAAATTTTTTGTGCTCGGATGCAAATTTAATCAGTAAATTTGCTATTCCTCATAGGAAAAACAAAAAAATGAAAGCTCAGAATATCGTTCAAACGCTGTCGGTGGTAAAGACTGCAAAGTTCTGGAAGGAACTTTTCATTATGACATTCGGAATGTTCATAGCCGCGGCGGCAATCTATTATTTCCTGGTTCCCAGCAGGCTTATCGTAGGCTCCATCTCGGGTCTCTCCATAGTTCTCACCAATATTTTCACGAAGATGGGGCTGGAAGTAAAGCTGTCGGTGGTGATTTTCGTAATCAACTTTTTCCTGCTGGTTCTGGCATACTTCCTCATAGGCAAGGAGTTCGGCACAAAAACGGTATATACTGCTCTCATCCTCGGTCCTATGACCGACATTTGGGCCGCCATCTACCCTTATACGAAACTTCTTACCGAACCGGGACAGACTTCGGTTATGAACGACCCCTGGTTCGACCTCTGCTGTTTCGTGCTCCTGCTCAGCGCATCCCAGGCGGTGCTTTTCAATATCAACGCCTCTACCGGCGGGCTGGACATCCTGGCCAAGATTGTGAACAAATATCTGCATCTGGACATTGGAGTTTCCATTTCCGTAGCCGGTGCGGCAATCTGCCTTACGGCGCTCGCCATCAACCCGGTCAGAATGGTTATCATCGGACTTATCGGAACCTGGATCAACGGGCTTGTGGTGGATTATTTCTCGGCCAGTTTCAGCAAGAGAAAGCGGGTGTGCATCGTGACCAACGACTACGACAAGATCCGGCGGTTCATTGTGAACAGACTGGTAAGAGGATGCACCCTGTACCCTTGCAAGGGCGGTTATTCCGAGGAAGACCGGTTCGAAATCCAGGCTATCCTCCTGCAGGACGAGTTCTCCGAACTTATGCAGTATATCAAGGACGAGAAAATCAATGCGTTCATTACCGCCGGCAACGTATCTGAGGTTTACGGCACCTGGTTCAAGCACTATCACAAAAAAAGACTTCCGGAATAAGTTTTATGGACTATCAGGCAATTTTGGAAAATATTTATCGGGAGATTCTGCCGTATGCCGGCGAGGGAAAGCAGGCCGACTATATCCCCGCACTTGCCGAGGTTGAACCGGACCGGTTCGGAATCAGCCTGCGGCTTATGGACGGGAGCACTTTCGAACTTGGCGATGCGCACACCCGTTTCTCCATACAGAGTATCTCCAAGGTGTTCGCCCTTACCATCGCAATAAGCCTGGAGGGGGAGGCAATCTGGAAGCGGATGGGAAAAGAGCCGTCCGGCTCATCCTTCAACTCTCTGGTGCAGCTCGAATATGAGAACGGCATTCCCAGGAATCCGTTCATCAATGCCGGAGCGCTGGTTCTGGCCGACATTATGATTTCCCGTCTGCAGAATCCCGAGCAGTTCTTCATCGATTACATACGCAAGATAAGCGACAGTCCAACAGTGGATTACAACCGCAGGGTCGCCGAATCGGAACTTTCCACCGGCTATCTGAATGCAGCCATAGCGAATCTGCTCAAGTATCACCGCAACATAGATAACGGAATAGATGAGGTTCTGAGGCTGTACACCCTTATGTGTTCGGTTGAAATGAGCTGCGCCGAACTGTCGAAGGCATTTATGTGCTTTGCCCGAAGCAACGAGGAGTTCCGGCACGGAGAGGTTACGCTCACCAAATCCAACGTAAAGAGAATAAATGCGATAATGCAGACCTGCGGGTTTTACGACGAGGCGGGGGAGTTCTCCTTTCTGGTAGGTCTTCCGGGAAAGAGCGGCGTCGGAGGCGGTATCGCGGCTATCTACCCGTCCCTCTATTCCATAGCGGTCTGGAGTCCCCGGCTCAATTCCAAGGGAAACAGTATTATGGGAATGAAAGCTCTCGAACTTTTTACAACCGAAACCAGTGAATCAATATTTTAACGATATGAAAAGATTTTTGATGATGGCCGCAATGTTCGCGACCTTGAGCGCCACCCAGGCATTTGCTCAGAAAGCTTCGGAATTGAAATACTACGACGTAAGGGAACTGGGTTTGCCTCTTGTAAACCAGGGGTTCGACGACTGCGTTAGGACCGGCAGCGCCGCCAAGGACGCCAATGTGAAGACGGCTGTCGATTTGGACGTGAATATGCAGAAACCCGCCGACCCTGCAACAACGGCTCAGACTCCCCGGGCAAAAGTAAATGACGGATACTACACCCGCCTTTCTTCAAGGATAGAAGGGAAGGTGCGCCAGGCCGTATGGGATCTTGGCCAGAACAGCGCCGGCATAGCCCTCAGGTTCAGGACGAACTCCAAGGCCATAGGAGCGAAGTGGACTCTGCTCAACAACTTCAGGATGAACCATATGACCCCTACCGGAATCTGCGGTTTCGACCTTTACGCCTTCGACGGTAAGCAGTGGCGCTTTGCAGGCACCGCCCAGCCCAACGGCAAGGAATCCATCAATGTTTTCCGCAGGAATATGGACGGGCAGATGCGCGATTACGTTATGTTCTTCCCTCTGTACGACGGAGTCATCGACCTCGCCCTTGGAGTTGAGGAAGGCGCAGTGATAGAGCAGCCCACCGTTCTTGGAAGCAACCCCTTCGGCGGAAAGAGCGAAAAACCGCTCGTTTTCTACGGCACCAGCATAACCCAGGGAGGATGCGCATCCCGTCCCGGAATGGTTTACACCAGCATCCTGTCCCGAATGCTCAAGCGTGAGTGCATAAATCTCGGGTTCAGCGGCAACGGCCGGATGGATATGATTCTGGCCGAGGAGATGGCCCGCATCGACGCCGGCGCCTACATTATCGATTGCCTCGGAAACTGCACCGTAAAGACGGTGAGGGACAGCACCGAGTCCTTTATGAAGATTCTGTGGAAGGCTCATCCCGATGTTCCCATAATAATGCTGAGCAATTATCCCTACCAGTACCAGTGGCTCGACGAATACACCCGCAACGACGTGAACGAGGAAGATGCCCTTTGGAAGGAACTTTATCACAAGCTCCGCGCCGAAGGCCTTAAGAACCTGCAGTACATCGAAATCGGGGGCACTCACAGCGCCATCGAACCTATGGAGGGAGCTGCAACCGGGCCCGACAACGATGCATCTGTGGACGGAACCCACCTTACCGACCTGGGATTCCTGCGTATGGCGGAGTACCTTTATCCGTATATGAAGAAAATAAAATAGCGTAAGGCTTATGATGCGGGAGGCTTTTGTTGAGCAGAGAAGGGCTTCGGCTATGGAAATTTTCCGCCGTGGGTACAATTGCTGTCAGGCAGTGCTGATGGCTTTCGAAGACATAACCGGACTCGACAGCGGTTCGCTTGTGAAGATCGGATCCGGACTCGGAGGCGGCGTTGCGCGGATGAGGGACGTGTGCGGAACGGTAAGCGGGATGGCTATCGTATGCGGGTTCATCTGCCCATCCGACGACCCTCAGAATCAGTCCAAACGCAAGGCCTGCTACGAGCTGGTGCAGCGGTTGGCAGGGGAGTTCCGCGAGCTTAACGGCAGTGTGGTGTGCCGCGAACTTCTGGGTCTCGAAAGCGGCGACTGGCAGAAGCCGGAACCGTCGGTACGGAGTGCACGATTTTACAAAAAACGGCCCTGCGAGCAGCTGGTGGGCGATTCCGCCGCAATAATCGCAGGGTATCTGTACGATAGAAAAGAAGCCTGATTCATTCCTTCCGGAGCAGTATCTCCAGCCTCGTTCCCCATACCAGAACGATGGCTGCAGCCAGCCGTATTGTGAGCATTATCCACCAGATTCCGCCTAAGGCCGACATTATCGTTAGGTCTTCGACGTTGCTGTGGTTTATGCAGATGTGAGTGTCCAGCAGTTTGACGTCGCGCTTCGAGAGTGTGCCGCGTCCTATTTCGTCGAGCATCACGGCCGCACCGTATCCAAGTCCCACAAAGTTGGCCACCAGCCACAGGAAAGCCGTGTTTTCGGGAAGGCCGAGCACCCTCATAATGGGCTTGAGCAGCCGGGCGATAAAGTCCATAATCCCGAACTCCGACAATATGCGCTGAAGAATGTTTAGGGAGAAAATGATTACGGTCATAAGGGCAACCAGCTTGAGGGTGGAAATGAGCCATTCAAGGAGAGTCTGCCCCAACGGCATTGTCCACTTCTGAGCTGCGGCATCGGTCAGATGTTCGCTGGAGCCGGGCAGCACAAGGTTGAGGATGAAACCGAGAATCAGCGCCGAGAGTGTTCTGATGATAACCATTCTTACTGCGGATGCCCCGGTCTTCTTGAGTATCGCCGTCTCCAGGACCATAGTGTGAGAGCACAGAACCATCGTAGCTATTATGGTAGTCGCGCGCCAGTCCAGGCCGATGGAGGTTATGACGGCAATGGCAGAATAGACATTCACGAAGTACCCGGAAAGATAGGCCAGCGCGGCGGAACCGGGAAGTCCGAAGTATTTGAATACGGGGCCGATGAAATCGGATATCCAGGGGAGGATGTTGAGATATTTCAGCAGCATCATTGCAAAGGATATCCCTACGGTAATCTTGATCATCCAGATGCATATCCTGATGGTCCCGGGCATTACGTCCCTTATAGACCCGACTATTCTCTGCCTTGTATTCATATACGCAAAATAGCACCCAAAGTTAATTCCCATCGTTGAAAAACGCAAGACATCTCCGCCCTTTTCCGAAAGGCACCCATTCAATCGCGCAGACATATGAATGTTCCGCAAAACGCGAGTCACTCGCGTTTTGCGCAAGGTTTCATCCGCCCACATCGATGAATCCGAAGCATAATCGTGGCATAAAATGTGATTAAGGAGGGTGGAACAAAAATAAAAATAATGAAAGCAGGAATCCTTTATATGGCCGCCATTCTGGGAATGGTGGTCTCTTTCGGGGCCTCGGCTCAGGTTACAGGAGAGACATTCGACAGTTATATTGAAATTTCGGGATACGCCGAACAGGAAGTGGCCCCTGACGTGTTTTATTTACGCATAGTGATTGACGAGCAGGACGGCAAGGGCAGGTTCTCTCTTGAAAATCAGGAGAAGGAGATGATCAAGGCGCTTCGCGGTTTGGGCATCGATACCGACGGCAGGCTCACACGGCTTTCCCTCTCCAGCAGATACTACAAAAGAAAGAACAATCTGGCAACGGGTACGTATCAGCTGAAACTCAACGGACCGGAACTGGTGTCGAAAGCTTTGGGCGTTCTGGACAATCTCGGAATTTCCGACGTTGCTTTCACGAAAGCCGAATACAGCGGAATAGACAGTTTAAGGAATGAAGTAAGCTGCCGGGCGGTCAGGAATGCGAGGGATAAGGCCAAGTCAATGGCGGAAGCGGTTGGCCAGAATATCGGCAGATGTTTCTATATGTATGTCGGACATAGTGGCAATGCCATACTCTACGCGCAGCCCAGAATGACCAAGTCTATGACGATGGACGCATCCAACGGATTTGGAATGGAGGAGGAAGAAATCATCGATTTCAACAATATCAAGGTATCGGCCAACGTAAACGCCAAGTTCGTCCTTGAGTGACTTTACGGATGAGTAAAGCCGGTCGGAAAACAAATTCCGGCCGGCTTTTTTATAGGTTGTTATGTAAACTCCTGATTTACATAGCCTGAGCAACTGCAACTGCGACAGCTACGGTTGCGCCGACCATAGGGTTGTTTCCCATTCCCATGAAGCCCATCATCTCAACGTGGGCAGGAACAGAAGATGAGCCTGCGAACTGAGCGTCAGAATGCATGCGGCCGAGGGTGTCGGTCATACCGTAGGATGCGGGACCTGCAGCCATGTTGTCCGGGTGAAGCGTACGTCCGGTACCGCCACCTGATGCAACAGAGAAGTAAGGCTTGCCTGCAAGCACGCGCTCCTTCTTGTATGTTCCTGCAACGGGGTGCTGGAAGCGTGTGGGGTTGGTTGAGTTTCCGGTAATTGAAACGTCAACGCCTTCCTTCCACATAATGGCAACGCCTTCGCGAACGTCGTCGGAACCGTAGCAGCGCACACCGCCGCGTACGCCGTCGGAGTATTTGGTCTCGGAGAGAACCTTAACCTCGCCGGTGTAGTAGTCGAACTGAGTCTGCACATATGTGAAACCGTTGATGCGGCTGATAATCTTTGCGGCATCCTTTCCAAGTCCGTTAAGGATAACGCGGAGAGGCTTCTGGCGTACTTTGTTTGCCATTTCGGCAATCTTGATAGCGCCCTCTGCGGCAGCATATGATTCGTGTCCTGCGAGGAAGGCGAAGCACTCGGTCTCTTCGCGCAGAAGTCTTGCCGCGAGGTTTCCGTGTCCCAGACCAACCTTGCGGTCGTCTGCTACGGAACCGGGAATGCAGAATGCCTGAAGGCCTTCGCCGATAGCCTCGGCTGCCTCAGCTGCACTCTTTACACCCTTCTTGATAGCGATGGCTGCACCAACTACATAAGCCCACTTTGCATTTTCAAAGCAGATTTTCTGTGTTTCTTCGCACATCTTGTAAGGATCGAGACCCTTGGCGTCGCAGATTGCCTTGGCCTCGTCGATGTCCTTGATACCATATTTGTTGAGAGCTGCATTGATCTGATCAATACGACGCTCGTAGCTTTCGAAAAGTGCCATAGTCTCTTACTCTTTACGGGGGTCAATATATTTAACTGCATCCTTGAAGCGGCCGTAGGTGCCTTTTGCCTTCTCAATGGCCTCGGGACCGGTAGCTCCACCCTTGAGGGCATCCATAAGCTTGCCGAGGTTTACGAATTCGTAGCCTATAACCTCATTGTTGGCGTCGAGAGCCATCTTGGTGCAATAACCTTCTGTCATTTCGAGATAACGGGAACCCTTTGCCTTGGTTCCGTACATTGTACCTAACTGGCTGCGGAGGTTCTTTCCCAGATCCTCGAGTGAGCCGCCGATGGGGAGGCCGCCCTCAGAGAAAGCAGACTGGGTACGTCCGTAAACAATCTGAAGGAAAAGTTCGCGCATAGCTGTGTTGATGGCATCGCATACGAGGTCTGTGTTGAGGGCTTCGAGGAGGGTCTTGCCGGGAAGAATCTCGGAAGCCATAGCTGCAGAATGAGTCATACCTGAGCATCCGAGTGTCTCTACAAGGGCTTCCTCAATAATGCCGTCCTTGACATTGAGGGTAAGTTTGCAGCAACCCTGCTGAGGAGCACACCAGCCGATACCGTGGGTAAGACCGGAGATGTCCTTGATTTCTTTTGCATGCACCCATTTGCCTTCTTCAGGAATAGGTGCATTGGCGTGATTTGCGCCTTTGGTTACGCAGCACATCTGCTGCACTTCTTTTGTGTAAATCATATCCGATATAAAAAATAATGAATCTGTCGATTTGTTGAATCTTACAAAATTAAGAAAAATTTATAAATTTGCCTTCAGATAAGTAAAGAAAGAATATGAAGAACAGAATTTTGATGTTTTCCACTTTGTGTGCCGCAGTGCTTTTCTGCGCCGGTAACGTTGCAACTGCAAAGTCCTCTTTTTCCGATGCTCCTGCCGGGGTTGCCCAGCAGTCTGCAGGCAACTCCGCAATAGCGGTGCTGGAAGACAAGACTGCGCAGGACGGCACCCGTACAATCAAAGCCAAGCCTTACGGTATCTGTCCCAGGCAGATAAACGTTTCTGTCCGGAAAGATGTAATCGTTAAGGTCGAATTCGTAGGCGGATGCCCCGGCAATACAAAGGCCGTTTCTACGCTGGTGCAGGGAATGAAGGTCAAGGATGCCATAGGCAAGCTCGAGGGTATCGATTGCGGCGGAAAGGGAACCAGCTGTCCGGACCGGCTCTCGTCCGTCCTGAAACTTTTCCTTAAATAAGTCTTTACTGCAGATACAGTTGAATGCATACCGGGGAGGGCACACAAACAGCCTTCCCCGTATTCGTAAGTTCGCCGGTGCGCGGGTTCACCGAATATACCTCGATCCGGTTGTCGTCCCTGCACGCGCACAGGAGCAGTTTCCCGTCGGGGGTGAGCGCAAAGTTGCGCGGATGCCTGCCGGTGGGGAAGTATCCCTTGCGGGTGAGTTTTCCGCTGAGAGGGTCGCGCTCGAACAGCGCAATACCATCGGCCTTAAGCCTGTGACTGGTATAGACGAAGCGGCCGTCGGGGCTGATATGGATGTCGGCGCTGCCGTGGCCCTGCCCGTCGTAGGCGAGTTGCGTCTCAATATGGGTAAGTTCCCCGTCGCTGTAGGCAAAACAGCTGATGCAGTCGCCCTTTTCCGAAATCAGATATGCGAACCGTCCGTCGGGCGAGAATGTCAGGTGCCTGGGCCCCGGATGAACCTCGGGATCGAAGCTGTATGCGGTGCAGAAGTCTGCAGGGGCCTTGCCACCGAGGGTCGCACGGTAGATTTTGTCGGCTCCCAGGTCGGTTATGAAAACGTACTTCCCGTCCGGGGAAACTGCAGCGCAGTGAATTCTGGATATGTTTTCCACGCTCTCCCGCTGAGGATCGAACTGCCCGGTGCGCTCTCCTGCGGAACCATCGGCAAGGACAGGGAAAACCGAGAGAGTCCCTCCTCCGTAGTCGGAGGTGAGAACATTTCCGCCGGCAATCACAATGTTGCAGGGCGAGCCGCCGGTGCCTTTTTGAAAGTTGAGGTTCTCAATGCTACGGGCGCCGAGCAGGAAGGAATAAACCCCCTGGCTGCCGTTCTCGTATTCGCTCACTGCGTAGGCAAAGCGGTGGTCGGCCGACGGAACTATGAACGACGGGTTGCCGGCTTTGGCGCTGTCCAGAACGGCGTGCTGTGCGGTGGAAGAATCGAAATCATAGAGGTAAACTCCATAGCTGCCGTTGTTTGTATATGTGCCGACCAGCATTTTAAGGCTGTCCCCGGCATTTTCCGTGCAGGCGGTGCAGGCTGCAATGACGGAAATCAGAAAAAGTAATGTTCTCATAACGGTTAAAGGTAAGGAAAAATTTACTAAAAGCGAGACATTTGGCAATTTTCAAGCGAATTGTTAAATTTGTGGTGAACAAGGAACGATATGCACATAGGAATTGCAGGGAATATAGGGTGCGGCAAGACCACCCTCACAAAAATGCTGGCAACACATTACGGCTGGACCCCGAAGTTCGAGTCCGTAACGTACAATCCATATCTGGAGGATTATTATAAAGACATCCCCCGCTGGTCATACAATCTGGAAACATACTTTCTGGCACAACGCTTCAAAGACGTGCTGGAAATATCCAGAGCCACGGATGTCATTGTTCAGGACCGTACAATCCTGGAAGGTGTACACATATTTGTACGCAATAACCTCGAATTGGGAAACCTGTCGAAAAGAGACTACGACACCTATATGCAGTTGTTCGAGTCTATGATGGCAACCGTAAAGCTCCCGGATCTGCTCATTTATCTCAAGTGCAGCATCCCGCACCTGGTGGCGAATATCCAGAAGCGCGGCCGCGACTACGAGCAGAGCATCAGCCTGGAGTACCTGGGAGGGCTCAACGACCGTTATGAGGAATGGATATCAGCTTACAACGGCCCGCTTCTGATACTGGATGCGGACGAACTGGACTTCCAGAACAGACCCGAGGATTTCGCCCTCATTACAGATAGGATAGACGCCCAGCTCTTCGGTTTGTTTAAATGATATAATTATTTAACTTTGTGATTGTTATTGAATAGATTATGCACATTGCAATAGCCGGAAACATAGGCAGTGGAAAGACCACGCTCACCAAGATGCTCGCCGCCCATTATGGTTGGATTCCCAAGTACGAGTCGGTTGACTACAACCCATATCTCACTGATTTTTATGAAGATATGGCCCGATGGTCTTTCAATCTTCAGATATACTTCCTGAACAAGCGTTTCAAAGACGTAGTGGATATCTCCAGAACGGACGACATCATCGTCCAGGACCGGACCATCTTCGAAGACGCTTGCATTTTCGCCCCCAATCTGCACGATATGGGGCTTATGAGTTCTCGTGACTTCGAAAACTATAAAGACCTTTTCGACCTTATGATGTCGCTTGTAGGCAAGCCCGACCTGCTTATCTATCTGCGTTCGTCTATCCCCAACCTGGTTTCTCAGATTCAGAAACGCGGCAGGGAATACGAGAAAGGCATCCGCATAGACTATCTTACAGGCCTCAACGAAAAATACGAGAACTGGATTAAGGATTACGATGGAAATCTGCTCGTCATCGATGCAGACAATATAAAGTTCGGAAACCGGCCCGAGGACTTCGAGCAAATCACCAATATGCTCGATGCGCGTCTCTTTGGCCTGTTCCCTCCAAAATAGCAGCATTATGTCACAAGAAAGACCGACAATCCTCGAATTTGTCGAAAAGTACACGGAAAAGTACCAGAACAAAACTTTCCTTCGCGAGAAGGTGGACGGTGTATGGACGGAAACGTCTTATGTTAAGACCCGTGACGAGAGCAAGATTCTTGCAGCGGGATTTATGGCTTTGGGCCTTGAGAAAGGAGAGAAAGCCGCTTTGCTTTCCGAGGGCCGCAATCTTTGGGTTATCGCCGAACTTGGCCTCCTGTATGCCGGAGGCGTAAACGTACCCTTGTCTTTCAAGTTGGAGTCGGACCACGACCTTACTTTCAGAATCAACCACTCCGATGCCAAATACGTGATTGCATCCGAGAGTCAGATCGGGAAAGTCCGCCGTGTAATCGGCAAGTGCCCTGCCGTACAGAAGGTTATCGTTTTCGACGACATTCCTCTGCAGGAAAACGAAATACATATCGGCGAGATTCGCGCGATGGGACTCAAGTTCATTGAGGAACACCCCGGAGAACTCGAGAAGAGAATAGCTACGGTAGGCCCGGACGACTATGCCAACATCAGTTACACTTCCGGAACCACCGCCGACCCCAAGGGTATTCTGCTGACCCACCGCAACTATACGGCAAACGTCGAGCAGGGAGCATCGGTAATCAGCGCCCCCGAGGGAGCCACGATGCTTATCATCCTGCCTCTCGACCATTGTTTTGCGCACGTTGCGGGTTTCTATACAATGATGCTCTATGGTGGCAGCATAGCTACCGTCCCTGGAGGAAAGAGCGCGATTACAATGCTCAAGAACATTCCTATAGCAATCAACGAGACCAAGCCCTATATAATGCTGTCGGTTCCGGCGATT
Organism: Candidatus Cryptobacteroides fimicaballi; assembly: GCA_018065485.1. Classification (GTDB taxonomy): domain Bacteria; phylum Bacteroidota; class Bacteroidia; order Bacteroidales; family UBA932; genus Cryptobacteroides; species Cryptobacteroides fimicaballi. Next base: position 16,261 of record JAGHTF010000067.1, read on the forward strand.
TCCCGCAATTTCCGCAAGAATATCGAGTCCGGCATCAAGAAGAAGGGCCCCAAGGTAGAAAAGCTCTACAACTTTGCCCTGGACAATGCGATAAAATACAATCGCGAATACCACAATATGGGCAAGCCTTGCTGGAAACTCTGGTGGCGCAAGCCCATCAAGGACATTATGGACAAGCTTGTGTTCAAGCCTATCCGTGACAACTTCGGCGGCAACATCCACTTCTTCGTGGGCGGAGGAGCCCTGCTCGACATTGAACTCCAGCGCTACTTCTGCGCTATTGGAATGCCTATTTTCCAAGGATACGGCCTCTCGGAGGCAACTCCCATCATCTGCGCAAATGCCGAGGGGCACGCTATCTTCGGTTCTTCCGGGCGCGTCGTTAAACCTCTGGACATCAAGATTTGCGGGGAAGACGGCGAAGAACTCCCTTTGGGAGAAACGGGCGAAATCGTAATCCGCGGCGAGAACGTTATGGCAGGCTACTGGAAGAACGACGAAGCTACCGCAAAGACCATTGTCGACGGATGGCTCCATACGGGCGACCGCGGTTATCTGTATAAGAAAGATCCCCGCTACCTCTATGTTACCGGGCGGTTCAAGAGCCTTCTCATCTCTTCCGACGGCGAGAAATACTCTCCCGAGGGATACGAGGACAGCCTGGCCGATAACAGTAAGTTCATAGACGCCACCGTTCTCTATAACAACCAGAGCCCCTACACGGTTGTAGTGGCAGTTCCCAACAAGACGGTTCTTGCCGATGCAGTAAAGGCAAAGGGCCTCGACCCCGCAACCCTGGAGGGAAAGAAAGCGATGCTCGATATCCTTCAGGCCGAGTGCGACGCCTACCGTCCGGGAGGAAAGCACTCCGGAATGTTCCCAGAGAAATGGCTTCCTGCCGCAATTGTAGTTGCCGGCGTTCCTTTCTCTGAGCAGAACGGTATGATGAACAGCACCTCCAAGATTGTACGTGGAAAGGTAGAGAAATTCTATGCCGACCGCATAGAATACGCTATGACTCCCGAGGGAAAAGACCTCTACAATCCTAAGAACCTGGAGTCAATCTCGTAGCAGTACACGTTGCCGGCAAAGTCGGTAAAGTACAGGAAATCACCGCTTACCCGGGGCTTGCACAGCACCGGGAGGCCGGTTTTGATTCTCCATACGAACCGACCATTGTCCTGTCGCAGGCAGTACACGAACCCGTCGTTCGCGCCAAAGATCACATATTCGCCATAGGCCGACGGCGAACTCTCGACCGTTTTCTCGTGGTTTATGGTATAGGGAGAAGTGTAGATGACTGCCGGTTCGCACAGATAGTTCCACGCTTTTGACATATCCTCCATATTGACGGCGAGAAGACCGTTGTTGGAGGTTCCCACAAATATGCGTCCGTTGCACACAAGCGGCTCGCTCCGGGTATTGAATATGCAGCCGTCGTAAGACTGCTTCTTGATTTCCACTCCCGAACGGGCTCCTACCTGCATTATTGCAGAATATCCGGTATATACGAAGGTTGTGTCGAGAACTGCCGGAGTGCTGGAACTGTACCGGTTGTCATAATCCTTCTTCTCCCAGAGGAAGTCTCCGCTCTGCGCATCATAGCAATAACGTCCTACCCAGTATCCGTTGGTGAGCAGTGCTCCGCCGGCAGTCCTGTTGGTATTCACATTGGTAATTGCAGAGTGCCTGTGGGTGTTCTTCCAAACCACATCGCCGGTCTTGGCATCGAGAGCGCACAGAGAAGATGCGCAGCCCGCATATACAAGTCCGCCGGCGGCGTGGAGACCTTCGGTAAAGGTGGGGTAGAAGGTCGTTTCTATTCTTTTGCTCCAGAGAACCGAGCCGTTGACGGCGTCGATTGCATATACGTTATAATCTACGTCTCCAGCGTAAATGACTCCGTCCATGAGGGTAATGTCGCCCTTGACTGAGTTCTTTACCGGACAGGCCCATTCAATCTGACCGTTGACGGCGTTCAACGAGAATACTGCACAGTCGCGGCTGTTCTCGTTGTCCATACCGGCAACATAGATATGGCCGTCGGAGATTACCGGGTCGGTGAAGAACGCCTTGCAGGGAAGGGTGGTCATCCACCGCAGACCGGGTTCCTGTTGCTGGCGGGTGATAACCGTTTCGCCGTCATTGAATTGAGCCTCAACCTTGTAGATCGCGCCCCCAGCCATAGGTTCGGGGAGTCTTGCCTCCCACATCATATCGTTTACCTGTGTCATTGCGACCTTCTTTCCGTCGGGAAGCAGCACCCGGGCGCTGACCGGCTCGCTGGCCGCGTCATATATGACCGAACGGACCCATCCGCCCACCTCGTGGGCTACAATATGGTTGGTGATGGGAGCATAATGCATTCGGGTAGAGATGTTTCCTGCCGCATCGATGGCAAATTCGCGCATTGCCGACGCCGAATGGTCGTTGCTGCCCTTGCTGGGGGCCATCGAGCAGTAGAACTCGACCCCTGAATCCGTAACGGTACGGTAGTCGTCGTGTCTGTGACCGTAAACGAAGGCCTTGACGTTGGCGTTCTGCGGAATGAGCTTCTGCGCGGCATCGTGATTGAACATAATCACAGGGGTGCCGGCGGGGACTGTCTTGAGGTCCTGCTGAATCCAGGCGCAGATATCGTCGGCGCTGTAAGAGGGGACTGCGTCGCCCATCAGCATAGGAGTGATGATATAGTGCACGCCCGCAGCATTGAACGCATACCACGCCGGACCGAAGCAGTCTTCGAAGTTCTTTTCGCCGTAATTGTTCCCCAGATAATCCTTATTGCCTTTTATAAGGTCGTGATTTCCAATGGTATATACCATACGGCGACCCACGTTGGAACTGTTCATCGACTTGGAGAAGAACACGAGTCCGCTCTCATAGCAGATGTCGCCGGTAACGACTGCAAAGTCTATGTCGTGAAGTTGGGCATATTCTTTAAAACGGTCTATCCAGTCCCGGTATGTACGGTCTTCGATATCGCTCATATGCACGAACTTGCCGTAAGCCCTGCACTTGGAAAGGCCGAAATCGAGTCCCTGGTTCCCCCTGTTGATGACTTCGGGGCCGGCTTCCTTCCCGGACATCAGGGCCCGGACATCGCAGAAGAAATTGTTGGTGTTGCGCAGGCCGTCCGGAGTGTAAACGCTGATGAACCTCGCTCTTGGATCGGCTTCTATTGCATAACTGCCGTCGTTGCCGGTTACGGTAACGCCGAAACCGTCCGATACGCTCACGCCGGCGATTCCCTTTTCGCCTTTATCCATTATTCCGTTGCCGTTTCTGTCGTCAAAGACTTTTCCTTTGAAAACCTGTGAACCCTGAGCATAAACGCCTGCCGGAACAAGGCAGAGCAGAAGTGCAGCGGCAACTGCAAAGAAAGACCTGTATTTCATATTTTTAATTTTTTTTCGTGGAATCAAACTTACATAAAATTTTTGGAATTAACTCCCGTTCACGCGGAATTCGGGCAGAATGGCTATATTTGCTTCAGGAAAAAGAGAAAACAGGCTATGAATATAAAGAAATTTACGTTCAATCCGCTGGGAGAGCAGACCAGAGTGTTGTGGAAGGAGGCGGACTCCGCCATTGTGGCTGACCCGTCGTTCTGCACCAGGGTCGAGAGGGAAACCTTTTACAGCTGGCTAAGTGACAATGAGATAACCCTGCGGGCTATCCTGCTTACCCACGCCCATTTCGACCATATTATGGGAGTGCAGGAACTTTACGAACAGATGGGAATCCCGGTTTATATGAACCCGCTCGACAAGGCCGTGTATGCTATGAACGATATGTACAGCGGCAAGGCCGGACTGCCGGTAATCCGGCACGACTGGGAGATAACCCCGGTGTCCGAGGGTCAGATAATCAGTATCGGCGGGATGAACTGGGAGGTGCTGGAGACCCCCGGACACACCCCCGGAAGCGTATGCTATCTCGAGAGGGAGGAAGGAGTGCTGCTGAGCGGTGACACCCTGTTCGCCGGAGCCATCGGCCGAACCGACTTCGACGGTTCGTCCTACGACAAGGAGATAGTTTCCATTATGGAGAAACTTATCTGGCTCGACGCCGGAACCCTGGTGCTTCCCGGGCACGGACCGGACACCACCATCGGCTACGAAAGAGCCAACAACCCCTTCCTGGAGCCCTTCAACGAAAAGGAGGAACTCGATTTCAGAGAGTCTGACCCCCGATGAACTCCCTCATAATCGAGGTCGGCGGAATAGCCGCAATCTCGTTCGGTTTGAGAGCCACCACTCTGGTAAGGAATTCCAGCAGGGAGGTGGCTTTTCCGTATGCCTGCGAAGACTCTGAAATCCCGTACAGAAGTGGCTCCGCATAGTATTTCAGCAGGGGAACGTCGTACAGGGTGGAGGAATTGAACACCACGTCGGCATTGTCCTCGAAGGGGAAGATATAATTTTCTTCGCCCCGGCGCACCGAAGCCCACCTCAGAAGAGTGTCTTCGGGCGAAATCCCGCGGGTACGGTTATCCCTTACGATTCGGCGCAGAAGCCTTTTGTCGGTTGTGGTGTAATGCGTCTTCTCGCCCCCGGGCAGTGCTGTAAGGGCCGAGATGTAAACCCTGAAAATCTTCGACTGGTCCACAGCGGGGGTGAGGGCCGGATTCAGGGCGTGGATGCCTTCCATACACAGAATTTCATTCTCGCCCAAAGTCATTGTCTTGCCGGAAGGGATCCTTGCGCCTTCTTTGAAGTCGAACTTGGGAATTTCGATTTCCTTTCCGCTCAGCAGGTCATTGAGCTGTTCATTGAGAAAAGCCACGTCCATTGCTCCCAGACATTCGTAATCTTTTTCGCCGTTCTCGTCGAGCGGAGTCTGCTCCCTGTTCACAAAATAGTTGTCCAGTTCGATTACCTTGGGGGTAAGCCCCAGAACCCTGAGCTGCTGTGCAATCCGCAGCGAGCTGGAGGTCTTTCCGCTCGACGAGGGGCCGCTCATCATAACGATGCGGCTCTTCTTCCGCCGCCAGTAAATCTGATTTGCGATGCTGGCATACTTGCGCTCCTGCCTTGCTTCGCAAAGGTTAATGAGCTCAATGCCCTTGCCGTCGGTAAGGGCTTCGTTCACTTTTGGGAGGGTGTCTATGCCTATGGCATTGCACCAGTCGGCATATTCCTGCCTGGCCGATTCGATTTTTGTCATAATCCTGTAAGGTATTTTCCTGTTACCGAAGCCGGATCGCCGCTGACTTGCTCAGGCGTTCCGCAGGCAACCGTGTACCCGCCTTTCTTTCCGCCTTCGGGGCCCATATCTATAAGGTAGTCCACGCAGCGCAGCACATCCGTGTTGTGTTCTATTATAATAACCGTATTGCCTTGGTCCACAAGCTTTTCCAGTACGTCGAGCAATTGCTTCACATCCTTGGCGTGCAGTCCCGTGGTGGGCTCGTCGAGCATATACAGAGTCTTTCCGGTGGCTTTGTGAGAGAGTTCCGCCGCGAGCTTCATTCTCTGGCTCTCGCCTCCCGAGAGGGTTACCGACGACTGTCCCAGGCGGATGTAGCCCAGTCCCACGTCTTCCAGAGCCTTGAGTTTGGTCGCAATCCTGGGGCTGGCCTTGAAAAATTCGCAGGCCTCGCTCACGCTCATCTCCAGTACGTCGTTAATGTTCTTGCCCTTATACTTCACTTCCAGCGTGTCTTCCTTGTACCTGCGTCCTCCGCACTGTTCGCATACCACGTTCACCGACGGCAGGAAGTTCATTTCTATGACCTTGATTCCGGCACCCTTGCATTCCGGGCAACGGCCTCCCTCTACGTTGAAGGAGAACCTGCCTGCCTTGAACCCGCGCACCTTGGCGTCGGGGGTGTCCTCGAACAGGTCCCGGATGTCGTTCATAACCCCGGTGAAGGTTGCCGGATTGGACCTTGGGCTTCGCCCGATGGGGGATTGGTCTATCTCTATGACTTTGTCGATGTACTCCACCCCTTCCAGCGATTCGAATGGCAGCGGCTTCAGACGGCTGTGCTGCACCAGATTCTTGAGGGCCGGCATAAGGGTTTCGTTGATGAGGGTGGATTTCCCGCTGCCGCTCACGCCGCTTATCCCTATCATACAGCCCAGCGGGAACGAAACGTCCAGCGATTTGAGGTTGTTGCCGCTCGCTCCGCGGATGGTAAGGAACTTGCCGTTCGGCTGCCGGCGGCTCGACGGAGTCTCAATCACGTCCGAACCGTTGAGGAAATCCTGTGTTGCGGGACCGCTGTAGCACAGGTTTCCACCGTTTTCCCCGGCTCCGGGGCCAAGATCTACAAGGTAATCTGCCGAGCGCATCGTCTCCTCGTCGTGTTCTACAACGATTACGCTGTTTCCCGCATCCCGAAGCCGTTTGAGCGAGGCAATGAGCTTGCGGTTGTCTTTCTGGTGCAGGCCGATGCTGGGTTCGTCAAGCACGTATATTACGTTCACGAGGCGGGAGCCTATCTGCGTTGCAAGCCTGATTCGCTGGCTTTCTCCTCCCGACAGCGACGCTGTGGGCCTGTCCAGGCTGAGGTATTCCAGCCCTACGTTGACAAGAAACTCCACCCGGTCGTCCAGTTCCTTCAGAATGTCGCGGGCAACGGCGGCTTCCTTTCCCTTGAGCTTTCCGGAGAGGGAGCGTATCCATTCCAGCAGCTCGCTTATTTCCATCGCGCTCACCTGAGCTATATCCAGGCCGTCTATCTTAAAGCATAGCGCGTTCTGGTTGAGCCGGCTGCCGTGGCATACGGGGCATACTACCTTCTCGTCGATGTCGTCCAGAACTCCGGGCCAGGTCACCATCTCCGACAGGGAGCCCTCGCCTATGCGGTAGAGTTCGTCGGAACCGTACACCAGCAGGGTAACGGCCTCGTCGCTCAGGCTTTCGATGGGGTCGTACAGCGAGAAACCGTGCTTTCTCGCGATGGCCCGTACAATCTCGAACTTGCGGCTTTCCCTCATCCGGCCCAGAGGCACGATTCCTCCTTCCGACACACTCAGGCTGCGGTCGGGGATTATGGTGTTCAGGTCAACGTCTACAATCATTCCCAGTCCCTTGCAGTGAGGGCAGTAGCCTTCGGGAGAATTGAACGAGAAACTGTGGGGAGCCGGTTCCCGGATGGAAATACCGTTGTCGGGGTCCACGAAGTGCTTGGAGAAGTGCCGCATGACATCGGTTTCAATATCCAGCACGGCAAGCGAGCCCTTGCCTATCGTAAGAGCCTGAATTACTGAATCGCGTATGCGTTTTTGGTCTCCTTCGCCGGGCTTGAGCTTGTCTATCACCAGTTCCACGAAGTGGTTGCGGTACCTGTCCAGGGACTCGATGTCGGCCAGCTCCGTAATCTGGGAATCCACTCTGGCCTGGGTGTAGCCTTTTTTGCGCAGCTGCTCGAACAGTTCTCTGTAATGTCCCTTGCGCCCCCTTACAACGGGAGCGAGGAGTATGCATTTGCGTCCTTCGTATTCTTTAAGTATAAGGTCTGCAATCTGCTTGTCATTGTATCGGACCATCTCCTTTCCCGAAACCGGGGAGTAGGCTTTGGATGCCTTTGCGAACAGAAGCCTCAGAAAATCGGAAATCTCGGTCACCGTCCCTACCGTAGAGCGGGGGTTGTTGCCGGTGGTCTTCTGCTCGATTGCGATTATGGGGCTCAATCCGGTGATGCTTTCTACCTTCGGCTTCTCCAGAATACCCATAAAGTGCTTGGCATAGGGCGACAGGGTGTTCATATAGCGCCTCTGCCCCTCGGCATAGATGGTGTCGAAGGCGAGGGAAGACTTGCCGCTGCCGCTCACTCCGGTTATGACCACGAATTTTCCCCGCGGAATGTCCACGTTTACATTTCGCAGATTATTGGAATGAGCTCCACGTATCTGTATGAGTCCGGTATCCTTCATACTGAGAGGACAAATTTACAAAATAATGTCTAACTTTGCGCGGTTATGTGGCTTTGGACAATACTGATTTCGGCCCTTTTTCTGGGTGCGTACGATGTCGCCAAGAAACAGTCCCTCAAGAGGAACGGTGTAATGTGGGTATTGTTCGCCGTATCGGTGCTGTCCACACTGTTGCTCATCCCCTTTATGAGCGAAGGCTCGCTGAACGACCATATGCTCATCTTGCCCAAGGCCGTAGTGGTAACGGTGTCGTGGATTTCGGGGCTGGAGGGCATAAAACTGCTTCCGCTCACTACCGCCAGTACAATAAAGTCGTCCCGCCCTGTCTTTGTGGTGGTGTTTTCCATCCTCCTTTTCTCGGAGAGTCTCAATGCCTTTCAGTGGCTGGGAGTCGGATTTGCCATTGTTGCGCTTTTCCTCCTGGGACGGACCAGCAGGGAAGAGGGGATAACCTTCAAGAGCAACAGGGGTCTTGTATGGATGGTTCTGTCGGTCTTTACCGGAGCTGCCAGCGCTCTGTACGACAAATACATAATACAGGAACTCGACCCTATGTTCGTACTCAGCTGGTGCAATCTGTATATCGCCGTGCTTATGGGTATAGTTCTGGCTGTAAAACAGCTGCGGGACGGGGCAAACCGGGAACGTTTCCGTTGGGACTGGACACTGCTGCTTACGGCTGTGCTCATAGTGTCGTCGGATGCCCTTTATTTCTATTCCATAAGCGTCGACGGATCTTTGCTGAGCGTTATTTCGCTGCTCCGCCGGGGCTCTGTGATAATTACCTTCGCACTGGGTGCCATCCTGTTCGGCGAAAAGCATATCAAAGCCAAGGCATTTGAGCTCGCCGTGCTCCTGGCCGGGCTTGCTCTTCTTGTAATCGGTTCATAGTCAGGCAGATGAAAACCGGCGACAGACTCATAGTCCTGCATATTACCAAACTTGGAGAGAATTCCATAGTTGTGCATTGCCTGTGCAGGAAGCTGGGCCGGCGCGGACTTATATGCAGGGTGCGCAAAGGCGGTTCACTGGCTTTGTTTATGCCTTTGAGCGTAATTGATGCCGAGATCGCCGAGAATCCCAAATCCGAACTCTGGAGGCTTTCCGGGGCAAGTCAGGCCCTGGCACTGAACGATATCCGCAAGGATCCGTACAAGAATGCCATCGCCCTTTTTATGAGCGAGGTGCTTTACCGTACCGTACGCGAAGATGCGTTCGACCCCGGGCTTTTCGACTGGTGCGAAAAAACCATCGCCACGCTCGAACAACTGCCCGCCGGATGCCCGAATTTCCATCTGCGTTCCCTCCTGGAACTCTGTTCGGCGATGGGCTTCAGCCCCGGGATACAGGACCTTGCGCCTTTTGCCGGAGAGCAGCTCGCAAATCTGCAGCGGCTCATAACCCTGCCTCTGGAAGAATGTCTTGTCTATCCTATGAGCGGAAAGGACCGGAGCGAATGCGCCGCCGCGCTCCTCGAGTACCTGAGCTCCCATATAGGAATCAGAATCAATGTCAAATCCCTGGCGGTGTTACAGGAACTGTTCAGATGAAAATCGTTTTCGCTACCGCAAACAAGGGCAAGCTGCGTGAGGCTGCCGAAATTCTGGGCCCGGAGTTTGAGCTCGTAACCCCCGCCGATCTGGGAATAACGCAGGAAATAGAAGAAACCGGCACTACCCTCGAGGAAAACTCTCTCATCAAGGCCTGTTTTCTCTGGGACCGGACCGCTCTAATGTGCTTCGCCGATGACACCGGCCTGGAGGTCAATGCTCTCGGGGGAGCTCCGGGGGTATATACCGCCCGCTATGCCGGTGAGGGTTGCGATTTCAACGACAATATGGAAAAACTGCTGCTGGAACTCGCCGCTGCGGGAGCAGTTCTGCCCGAGCAGCGCAAAGCCCGGTTCCGCAGCGTTGTAACCCTTATCATCGGCGGGAAGCCTTATACCTTCGAAGGAATAATGGAAGGCCGCATCGCGACGGAGAAAGCCGGATGCGGAGGGTTCGGGTATGACCCGGTGTTCATTGCCGACGCTTACCCCGACCGCACCGTAGCCGAGCTCGAAGACCACACCAAGAATGCTATTTCCCACAGGGGAAAGGCTCTCCGGCAGATGGCCCTCTGGCTCAGGGAAAATCTCTAGCCTTTCCCCGGCATTTTTTATGCAGAGAAGTTTGATTTGCAGAAAAATTGCTAATTTTAGGGTTTGTTAATGATGATAATGAAGCGAACTGTACTTATCCTTGCGTCCATCCTTCTTTCCATTGCGTCAGAAGCTCAGTCCCAGTCGTTCAAGATTGGAAAATGGACCGAAATTCGGAATTCCATTGTCAAGGAACTCAACCGTTCCTATGCCGATACCCTCCCCGTTGACCGGATGGAGCGCGCTGCGGTAGATGCGATGCTCTCCCAGCTCGACCCTTACACCGTTTACATTCCGGTGGAGGAAGATGAAGACCTGCAGATGATGGTGAGCAAGTCCTACGGTGGAATCGGGGCGGTTATCTATAAACCCGACGTTGACGACTACGTATATATAAACGAGCCCTACGAGGGATCCCCGGCCGCGAAGGCGGGCTTGCAGTGCGGCGACCGTATCGTAACCATAGACGGCCAGAGTACCCTGGGCCTGAATGCGAGTGAAAGCAGTTCCAGAATGAAGGGCGCTCCGCTTACCGAAGTCAGATTCCACGTAATTAAAGTCCGCACCGGCGAAGAAACCGACGTTGCAATTACCCGCGAACGGATTCATCTGCCCGACATTCAGTATTCGGCCATCCTGCCCGACGGAAAGACGGGGTACATTCTTCAGACCGGATTCACCGAGGGCGTGGGGGAAGAACTCCGCAGCACCGTTGCCGAACTCAAGGCTAAGGGTGCGCAGAGGATTGTCCTGGACCTGCGGGGAAACGGTGGAGGCCTTCTGAACGAAGCAGTGAACATAGTGTCGGTGTTTGTCCCCAAGGGCTCGCTGGTAGTGTCGCAGAAGGGAATAAGATTTCCCGAACCGGTGGAGAACAGGACCGAACGCGAACCGCTGGACACCGGGATTCCGCTTGCAGTCCTGGTGGATTCCGGTTCGGCCTCGGCATCAGAGATAGTCACCGGGGCATTGCAGGATTACGGCAGGGCCACTGTCCTGGGACGCCAGACCTACGGTAAGGGGCTTGTACAGTCGATCCGACCTCTCCCTCACGACGGGAAGATGAAGGTAACGGTTGCCAAATACTACACCCCGTCGGGACGCTGCGTACAGGATATAAAAGGCCTGACCCCGGATGTGGAGCTTGCTCCGATGGAATACTCCCGCCTTACCTATTCGCTCGTAATGTACGGAGTCATAGAGAATTATATGCTGGAGTACGTAAAGACCCACGACAGCATTCCTGCAGTGGAGGACTTCCATCTGTCCGAAACCGAATACGAAGACTTCATAAAATACGCCCTTACCAAGGAATTCGATTACCGTTCCAGCGCAAAGACCTATTTCGACCGTATGCGGGAGGAGCTTCGCAGGGACAAGCTCGAAGACAGTATGAAAGAGAGCCTGGACGCTATGGAGAAGGCTCTGAATATGGAAAAGGAAGAATTCCTGAGGCTGAAGAAAGACGAGATAATACCGTTCATAGAAGAGGAGATAGTGTGCCGTTACCATTTTCAGAAGGGTGCGGTGCAGCTGAGGCTGAGGTACGACACCCAGCTGCAGGAAGCTTTGGAAAAATTACAGTAATACATATTTACGATGAAAAGATTGATCAGTATCATTGCTCTCGCAGCGGCTCTTGCAGGAATGGTTTCCTGCGGCGGTTACAGCTACGAGACCGTCAAGGGTGACCCTACCGGGACCAGAATCTACACCCTCGACAACGGACTTAAGGTTTACACCATTGTAAACAAGGACAAACCCAGAATCGATGCCCAAGTGGCCGTAAAGGTGGGCAGCAAGAATGACCCCAGGGAAACCACGGGTCTTGCCCACTACTTCGAGCACCTTATGTTCAAGGGTACACAGCAGTTCGGTACTCAGAACTATGAGCAGGAGAAACCTTTGCTGGACGAGATCGAGGCCCTCTTCGAGGTTTACCGCAAGACCGAAGACCCGGCAGAGCGCAAGGCTCTCTACCACAGGATCGACTCCATCTCCTACGAAGCCTCCAAGATTGCCATCCCCAACGAGTACGACAAGCTTATGGCAAGTATCGGAGCCAGCGGCACCAACGCCTACACTAGCTACGACGTTACCTGCTACGTAGAGAATATCCCTTCCAACCAGATCGAGCTGTGGGCAAAGATACAGGCCGACCGTTTCCAGAACTGCGTTCTGAGAGGATTCCACACCGAGCTTGAGACCATCTACGAGGAGTTCAATATGTACAATGCGCAGGATCAGACCAAGGAGATCAACGCTATGTTCGAAGGGCTGTTCAGGAATCATCCCTACAACACCGACGTAATCGGTCTGCCTTCTCATCTCAAGAATCCTTCCATCACCAACGTGAAGAACTATCACGACACGTGGTATGTTCCCAACAATATGGCAGTTGTACTTTCCGGAGATTTCGACCCGGACAAGGCAATCAAGATTGTTGACAAGTACTTCGGCGTGCTCGAGCCCAACGAGAACCTTCCCAAGATTACCTACGAACCCGAAGCTCCCATCACCGAGCCCGTCGTAAAGGAAGTGGTTGGCAACGAGTCTCCCAGCATAATGCTTGCCTGGCGTTTCCCTGGAGCCAATTCTCCCGAGATGACCGTGCTGCAGGCTTTCTCCAACGTGCTGCAGAACGGAAGAGCAGGTCTCATAGACCTGGATATCAACCAGCAGCAGAAAACCCTCGGAATGTACTCCGGCGTTGAGGACCTTGCCGACTACAGCGTATTCCTGATAATGGCGGAACCCAAGCCCGGACAGACTCTGGAGCAGGTCAGGGACCTCGCGCTTGCTGAAATCGAGAAAATCAAGGCCGGCGATTTCGACGAGTCCCTGCTGGAGGCTACCGTCAACAACCTCAAGCTGGACGCAATGAGAAGATACGAATCTACCCGCGCAATGGCTTCGCTGGCTGTGAACAGTTTTATCAACGACGTTCCCTGGAGTGACGTTGTGAACGAAATCGACAGACTCAGCGAAATCACCAAGGACGACATCGTTAAATTCGCAGTCGAAAACTTTGCGGCAAATTACGTTCAGGTGAACAAACTTCAGGGCAAGCCCCTGGACGACGGCTCAAAGATTGACAAGCCGGCAATCACTGCCATCTTTACCAATCGTGACACTTCCAGCCGGTTCCTGCGCGACGTTCAGGCAGCGGCCGCAGAGGTTGCGCCCATCGAGCCCGTATTCCTCGATTTCTCCAGGGATCTTTCCGAGCTTGAGGCTAAGAACGGTTTGCCCGTGCTTTACAAGAAGAACACCTCCAACGGTACCTTCGAACTGGACTATATGTTCGACACCGGCAGCTATGCCGACAAAGAGCTCTCTTATGCATTTGATTACCTGAAGTACCTCGGAACCAGCACAATGAGCCCCGAGGAGGTAAAGAAATACCTCTACGATATTGCAGTCGATTTCTCTGCATTCTCCAGCGGGGAGCGCACATACGTTTCTTTGAGCGGACTTGCCGAAAATATGGAAGAGGCTATGAAGTTTATGGAGACTCTCATAAGCGACGCCCAGCCCAATCCCGAGGCTCTGGAAATGCTCAAGCTCAACTCCATACAGCAGAGGGCCAACGACAAGACCAGCCAGGACGCCAACTCTTACCGCTTGCAGTACTATGCAATGTACGGTCCTCAGAATCCTCTTACGACAGGCCTGACGAACAGCGGGATAATGGCTCTGGAAGATGCAAAGCTTCTCGAAAGGATTCACCATATCTTTGAGTCCGAGCATACCGTTCTTTATTACGGACCTATGGAAGAAGATGAATTCGTTGCAAAGGTCAATGAGATTCACAACGTTCCCCAGCAGTTCAAACCGGTTGTAAAGGGCAATCCTTTCCAGTACACCAGGACTCAGAAGAATACCGTTCTGCTTGCTCCCTACGATGCAAACCAGTCTGTACTTTATTCCATTTCTTCGAGGGGCGAGAAGTTCGATGCACAAAAGGCTCCTGTAACCACGCTTTACAACGAGTACTTCGGAGGAGGAATGAACAGTATCGTATTCCAGGAGATGCGCGAAGCCCGTGGCCTTGCATACAGCGCCGGTGCCGTTTACAGGCAGCCTTCCGACCTCGACCACGGCGAAGTTTTCCTCGATGTCATTATGACCCAGAACGACAAGCTGGTCGATGCTCTTACCGCCTTCGACGGAATCATCAACAATATGCCCCAGTCGCCCAAGGCCTTCGAGATTGCAAAGGAGAACATCCTGTCCAATCTCCGCACTCAGCGTACCGTGAAGTCCAACGTGCTGTGGTCGTACCTCAACGCTCAGAAGCTTGGCCTGGACTACGATCTTAATGAACTTATATACAACAAGGTTCAGGAACTCACTCTCGAAGACGTAATTAAGTTCCAGCAGGAGAATGTGAAGGACCGCGTTTATACGATAGGAATCCTGGGCCGCATATCCGATTTCGATATGGCCGGTCTGTCAAAGTTCGGGGAGATAAGGAAACTCACCACCGAAGAACTTTTCGGATACTAGCGGAATTTGGTGTCCTCCTCGAGCATTCCGAGGTAGGAACTGTACCGTGACTCTGAAATCAGGCCCTCCTCGAGGGCCTTTTTTATTGCACACCCCGGTTCGTGGGTATGGGTGCAGGGAACGAACCGGCAGTTGTCGGCATAGCGCAGCATTTCGGGGAAGTACTTGGAAATCTCTTCCTTTTCCAGGTCCACCAGCCCGAAGCCGCGCAGGCCGGGAGTGTCTATGACATATCCGCCGCAGTTCAGGGGATACATTTCGTAGAGCGACGTGGTGTGCTTTCCTTGCAGATGGGCCATCGATATCTTCCCGATTTTCGGGTCCAGATTCGGGTCCAGGGCTTTTATGAGGCTGGATTTTCCCACTCCCGACTCGCCCGAGAAAAGATTCAGCTTCCCTTTGCACAGCCGGCGGAGTTCGTCTATGCCTTCCCCCGTGCGGGCCGATGTCCTTACCACCTTGTAACCGGCTTTCTCATAGGCGCTTTCGAATTCTCCTATGCCTTCGTAGTCCCGGTACAGGTCAACCTTGTTGAGGGCAATCACGGCGGGAATCTTATAAACTTCGCAGGTTACCAGAATCCTGTCTAGGAAGGGGAGTTTGATTTCGGGGAAGAGCAGGGTTACGGCAATCACTGCCTGGTCCAGATTTGCGGCAATCACGTGCGACTGCCTGCTCAGATTGGTGGAGCGGCGTATCAGATAATTGTTCCGGGGAAGTATTCCGGTAATGACCGCAGGATTTTTTTCGTCGGGTACAATAAGCTCGTTTTCAATACAATACCGGACTTTGTCGCCCACCGCCACCGGATTTGTAGAAGATCCTCGGTCCAGGCGGGCCTTTCCCCGCAATACTGCCGGGAACGGCTTCCAGCACGGCAGTTCACTAAGTACAAAGTGGCTGCCCGCATTCTTTACAACCGTTGCCTCACGTTCAATCATAGCCGCAAATATGCACCATTTTTTCTGAAATATCAAAGTTGCGCATTACGCGAGTCACTCGGGTTTTGCGCAACTTTTCACCGGAAAGTGTTATTTTTGCGCAACAAAAAGACAAGACCTATGATAAGCGAAGCACAACTCAACAGGACAGTTGACGAACTTTTTTCTGGGATAGAATTTCCCGATGAGCCTGCGGGACTTTACCGGCCGCTTTCCTATATGATTGAAATCGGAGGCAAGAGAATCCGTCCGAAGCTCTGCCTGCTTGCGTACAGCCTGTTCAAGGACGCATTTGACGGCGGAATTCTGGAGCCCGCCGCTGGTCTGGAGGTGTTCCACAGCTTCACGCTCATACACGACGACATTATGGACAAGAGCGACCTGCGCCGCGGCAAGCCTACCGTCTGGAAGAAATGGAACGAACAGACCGCAATCCTGTCCGGCGACGTGATGCTCATCGACAGCTACAAGCGCATCGCCCGCGCCCCGGTGGAAGCGCTTGATTCCGTACTCGAACTTTTCTCGGAAACTGCGGCACAGGTATGCGAAGGCCAGCAGCTCGATATGGACTTTGAAAATGAAAGTTGCGTGCAGATGGAGGATTACGAGCAGATGATAGGTCTCAAGACCGCCGTACTCATTGCCTGCGCAGCGAAAATGGGAGCCTTGATAGCCGGGGCGGATTCCTCCTTTTGTCGGGCATTGTACGAATACGGCTATCGCCTGGGAATGGCCTTTCAGATTGCCGATGATTATCTGGATGCATTCGGAGACGAAAAAGTCTTCGGTAAACCCATCGGCGGAGATATTCTGAACAATAAGAAAAGCTGGCTCACTGTTCAGGCGATGCTCAAGGCCCCCGACAGGCAGGCCCTCGAGGATATTATGAACCGGGAAGCAAACAGCGCTGAAGAGCGTAAAGGCAAGATCGGCGCCGTTAAAGCAATTTATTGTGAGCTGGGACTGGATTCCCAGGCCCGAGCCGAAGTCAGACGTTATTCCGACCTGGCGATGGACGCTCTCAGAAACATAAGCCTCGGCGCCGTAAGGACCGAGGCTCTGCATCGCTTTGCTGAAAATCTGGTCGAAAGGGCCAGATAGGGAATCTGGTGGTTTCTACCGCTTGCGATAGCAAATTCCCAACTGGTCCAGCCAGGGCATTTCGTGCCCGGCGACAATGCTGTAGAAATGGTTGAAATCCTGAGTGAAGACAGGATCCTGTGCGTCGTTGCTGAATTCCCACGCCGGATGTGCGTTCCAGCCTCTTTCCCACAGGCCCACCATCTTGGGGAAGATGTAATAGGTCACGTGGTCGAAATTCCTGATGGTTTCGGTCCACAGCTGGGCCTGTACTCCCAGAATGCGCTCGGGTGCTTCAAGTACGGTCTTGCCGGTGGCTGCGTTGGTCAGGTCGGCCGGGTTGCCGTCGTCGTCGAACCTTATCGAATTGTATGAGTTGAAGGGGAGCATACAGAAGCTGCGCCTCTCGTCCACAAGACCGCCCCAGTCGTGTCCGCGCTCCAGAACGCTGCGGTTGTAGGCAAAGTCGGCATAGGTGTTGGTCATATTGCACAGAATCACGTTGAATCCCTTGTTGGCCATCTTGTAGGGCAGTTCGTCGCTGTGTCCTTCGGGTCTTGTGCTCCAGATGTTTGTGAAAGCGAGGTCCTTTTTCATCTGCTCCTCGGTAGCTGGATCCAGTCTCTGGGGAATCTCCTGCCATCCGGCAATCTTGATTCCCTTGGCCTCGGCAATGTTCATAATGTTGCGCATATAGTAGGCCTTGAGCTCGGCTGCGGTTGTCCAGCCGTTCTCCTGCATAAGGGCCTGGCAGGCGGGAGAACCCATCCAGGCGCCGTGGGGAACCTCGTCTCCTCCGACGTGGAACTCGGTCAGGGGCACGCCGGCCTCGTTGTGATAGGCAATGAAGGTATCGATTATGAGTTCCATAAACTTGTACGATGCGGGAAGAGCAACGTTGAGGGCATTGTCGTCGAAGTATTGGACAGAATAGTACCTGGATGTGTCGCCGGGCTCGGTGAGGCGAAGACTTTCGTCTCCGGTCTGGTCGCAATAGTAGTCCATACCTCTGAGGGCTGCGCGGAAGTGGCCCGGAGTATCGACTTCGGGAATCACGCGGATATGGTTCTTGTGAGCGTATTTGACTATTTCAATGTAGTCTTCCTTGGTATAATATCCGTTCGAAGAGCCCTCTGCTGTGGGGATGAAATCTCCGCTGTGGGTAGGGGCGAGGTGCTTCACCTCCTTGTAGCTGCCGTCCTCCTGTTTTACGGGAAGGCAGTGGTATGCCGAGAATTCGGTAAGCTGGGGAAGTCCGGGAATCTCGATTCTCCAGCCTTCGTCCTCGGCAATGTGAATGTGCAGCACATTAACCTTGAAACCGGCCAGAACGTCGATAAGCTTGAGCATATCGTCCTTCTTGGTGAAGTTGCGGGCAACGTCGAGCATAAGTCCGCGGTGCGGGAGGTCGGGCCAGTCTTCGATGGTAACGTTAGAAACCTCACCGCCGGCGTTGCGCAGAATCTTGTTCAGGGTTACGGCTGCATAGAAAGCTCCGTCCCCGTCGGCGGCACCTATTTCAACGTTCCCGTCCTGTATGGTCAGGCTGTACCATCCGGCAGGTTTTCCGGGAACGGCAGAGGCCTGCCATTTTTCGAGGATTTCGTCGGTTGAGAGGATTCCCAGCGCCGATTTTCCCTCGAGTCTGGCAATGCTCTTGGGTCTGGGTACGATGTCGAATTCATTGAGCTCTACAGTCTCGTAGGTAAACTCCTTAACTTCTTTCGGCTCCTGGAATATGTATTTTGCCTCAAGCTTTACGGGGTCCTTTCCGGGAACGTCCAGGGTGAATGTCTCGGGAGCCCAGCTCTGGCGCCTGAGCGGACTGGTGAGGAAGTTGATAACAACTTTATCGCCGCAATCTCCGGTGGGAGTGATTTTGTGAAGCGTGCCGAACAGATGCTCAATGGTCGCGTTCGACCCTTCCAGAATCTGAGGACGTGTACGGAAGCAGGAGAACCAGATTGTCCAGTCGTTTCCCTTAGGGGGATTGTCAACCGTAATGGTGTAGGTGCATTTCCCGGTCTCAGGGTCGGTGGCTCCCTCGGTAAAGGTCACCGAAGGTTTGCAGGAACATACGCAAGCCATAGCAAACAGACCTGCAATCGCAGAAAAAAGTTTGTAGTTCATACAGTAATATTTGATAAATTTGTTAACTTCGTGCTTTAATGCAAAAATAGGAAATAATTGTTTAACAAAAAATAATGCACTATGGCTAAATCTACACAGAAACAGAACTACACTCCGGCCATCGTGGTTATGTTCGCGCTATTCTTTATGATTGCGTTCGTAACCAATCTGGCCGGCTCTATGGGTGTAATTGTAACCAATCAGTTCGGGGCAAGCAAGGCGCTTTCCCAGCTCGGTTCGCTTGCTAACTTCATCGCTTATGCCTGTATGGGTATCCCCGCAGGCCTTATTCTCCAAAGGAAAGGTTACAAATTCACCTCCCGTGCCGCTGTCATTGTGGGCATCGTGGGCGTTGGAATCCAGTTCCTCTCAGGCTATGTGGAGTCTTTCGCAGTTTATGTAGCAGGCGCATTCGTGGCAGGTTTTGCAATGTGTATGCTCAATATCGTTGTCAACCCTATGCTCAACACTCTGGGCGGCGGCGGCAACAAGGGTAACCAGCTTATCCAGTTCGGAGGTTCCTGCAATTCAATCGGCGGCACCATAGCTCCCGTATTCGTAGGTTGGCTTGTGGGTGGAACAATCGACAATGCAACCGTTGCAAAGGCAGCTCCCGTTATGATTATTGCAATTGCGATCTTCGCTATTGCATTCGTGGTTATTTCCCTTACCAATATTCCCGAGCCTCATATGGAGACTTCTGAGCAGAAAGCCGCCCGTCTTGCCGGAAAAATCGAAAAAGACAAATACAGTCCTCTTAGTTTCCGTCACTTCGTGCTCGGTGCAGTGGCAATCTTCTTCTATGTAGGAATCGAGGTTGGAATTCCCAATACGGCCAACATCTACTTCTCCGGTCTCGACTGGGTCGGCCCGGCCCTTACCGGAATAATGGTGGGCGCATACTGGTTCTGTATGCTCCTCGGCCGTCTGGGTGGCGGTGCAATCGGCGCTAAGGTCAGCAGCAAGGTTATGCTTTGCGCAACCTCTTGCCTTGCAATCGCTTTCCTGCTCTGCGTAATTTTCATCCCCGAGACTGTTGCCATCAAGTTTGGCGAAAGCAGCATCCCTCTCTGTCTGGTATTTATGATGCTTTGCGGTATATGCACATCGGTAATGTGGGGAGCAATCTTCAACCTTTCAGCTGAGGGCCTCGGAAAATACACTGCAGCCGCTTCAGGAATCTTTATGACCCTGGTTTGCGGTGGCGGTATCATCCCCTTTGTCCAGAATTTCATTGCCGACAAGGTCGGCTCCCTGCAGAGCTACTGGCTGCTTATCGCTTGCCTGGGCTATCTCATCTTCTACGCTCTGGTAGGAAGCAAGAATGTCAACAAAGATATCCCTGTAGAATAATAGAATCGGTATTATGGAAAAGAAATACGTTGTAGGAATAGATATCGGCGGACAGTCCGCCAAGATAGGAATCGTCGATGCCCGCGGCGAGGTGCTTACACAAACCGTGATTGTGTCCAACAAACACACTGTCGCACAGGAATTCGTGGATTATCTTGCGCAAACTGTTCTTACCCTTATCAAGCAGGCCGACGTTGAAGGTCAGGTGCGCGGAATCGGCGTAGGTGCACCCGACGGCAACTATTACACCGGAGACATAGAAGGCGCAATGAACATCACCTGGTGCGGAAAGGAAACTATTCACTTTGCATCGATGCTTTCCGCCGCCACCGGCATTCCGGTATCCCTTACCAATGACGCCAATGCCGCCGCTATGGGTGAAATGACCTACGGTGTGGCCAAGGGAATGAAGAACTTCATTATGATTACACTCGGTACCGGCGTGGGCAGTGGAATCGTAATCGACGGAAAGGTTGTTTACGGTCACGACGGCTTTGCCGGCGAACTCGGACATACCTGTGCCGTAAGGCATAACGGACGTCACTGCAACTGCGGTCAGAACGGATGCCTGGAAACTTATGCTTCGGCTATCGGCGTAGCCCGTACCGCCCGTGAATGGCTGGATATGAGTGACGAACCTTCCCTCCTCAGAGGTATGGAGAACATCACTTCCAAGGACGTTTACGAGGCTGCAAGGCAGGGCGACGAACTTGCAAGGAGAGTATTCAAATTTACGGGACGCATTCTCGGTGAAAGCTTTGCCGACTTCATTGCTTTCTCGGCTCCCGAGGCTATCGTGCTCTTCGGCGGTCTTGCCCGCTCAAGGGAATTCCTGGAAGAGGCAATCATGGAATCAATGAACGAAAATGTGGTATTCCTCTGGAAAAACAAGGTTAAACTTCTGTTCTCAAGTCTTAAGGAGTCGGATGCAGCTATCCTTGGCGCTTCCGCTTTGGGATGGGAACTTTAAACGGAACTTTTAAAAACACAAATAAAAAAGATGAAAGCACTTAAATTATTCGCAGCCCTTGCAATGGGCTTTGCAGTTCTCTCTTGCGCCCCCAAGGCTGAGGAACCCGCACAGGAAGGAGAGCAGGCTACCGCTCAGGAACAGACCCCCGCACAGGAGCAGACTCCTGCACAGGTAAACGTTAAGGATGTTGCCCCTACATCTGCCGAGAAGGATACTGTAGCGTATCTGCTTGGTGTATATTTCGGACAGGTTGTTAAATTCAACAACTTTGGCGAAGACCTCAGTTTCTCACGCATCCGCAAGGGCTTCAATGACGCTCTCAAGGCCGAGGGCAATCCTCAGGACCCTGAATACGGCGCACAGTTCAAGGTTGACCCCGCTCAGATTGACAAGATTTTCAATGCTTACCTCCAGAAGCAGAGGGAAGTGATGGCTCTCGAAAATGCAGAGGCCGGAAAGAAACTTATCGAGAAGATGGAGAAGCAGGGTGCTCAGAAGACAGAGTCAGGCCTGCGATACATTATCGAGGAGCCCGGTACCGAAGTTGTTCCTACCGATGCCGATACAGTTTACGTTCACTATAAGCTTACCGACGTTAAGGGCAAGGTTATCGAGGAGATTGCCGCCGATGCAGAACCCGCCAAGATGGTTCTCAGATACAACATCGCAGGTTTCCGCGAAGGTCTCAAACTTATCGGTGAAGGTGGTAAGATTAAGCTTATCATTCCTGCAGAACTTGCTTACGGTCCTCAGGGCAACCGCGGAATCGAGCCCAACTCTACTCTCGTTTTCGAGGTAGGTCTCGATAAAATTGGAAAGGCTGTAGCGGAATAATTGCAGACAGGCTAATCGTCTGATTCGTCTGACTCCTCAGATACTTCAGACTCGTCGAACTCGTCGTCGTCTTCGTCATCGAAGTCTTCGGCGAGTTCTTCTTTTGTCATATCTTCGAACGAGACATATCCGTGGTCCAGGAATTCTACCGGATTGGGACCTTTGCTCTCCAGAAGCGAGGGATGGATTACAGTGCCTGGGAAATCGTCTTCGAAGTTGATTGTGACGCTTCTTTTTGCCACGGTGTCATAGAAATAGGTGAAAGAGAACACTCCGGCTTTCTGGGTGTCGGCAATGGTGATTTTATCGACCGTGCCGCTGCCAAGGTCTATATAGGCATAACGGGCCACCAGTTCGCCCAAGGCATCGAAGGCCTTGAACAGAATGGGAACGTCGTCCGGAAATTCCATATCGGCTTTCATCTGTTTGTGAAAGTTGTATAGGGTGGTGTCGGGCCTTACTGCGTACACGCGGAAAAATCCTTTGATTCCGTCGAGTGTTACTCTGTATTTGAAATTCATATTGCGAAGATAAGAATTATTCACTAATTTTGAACAGATATGGAGTGCCGGGATACATATAATAGCATACTGGAGCCGTCTCAGGGTCTGTATAAGGAACTGGGAAGCCGCTTCATAGCCCTGGCCTGCCCTGTGGAAAGCGAGGACGAGGTCCGGGCGCTGCTTGATACTGCCAGGCGGCAGTATCACGACGCCCGCCACCATTGCTACGCCTTCCGGCTGGGCCTTGACGGCCGGCAATGGCGCGCGGGCGACGACGGCGAGCCGTCGGGCAGCGCCGGACGCCAGATTCTGGGCCAGATCGATTCTGCCGGTCTGAGCGACGTGCTCGTGATAGTGGTGCGCTATTTCGGAGGAATAAAACTTGGGATTCCCGGGCTTATCCGAGCCTATAAGACTTCCACTGCCGATGCCCTGTCCAATGCGTCTGTGATTGAAAAGACGGCCGGGGTACGGTATTCTGTTCCTTTCGCATACGAGAGCCTTCCCCAGGTTATGAAAATCCTCAAGGATATGGATATCCCCTTGCTGGAGAGGGACTTCGGGCTGGACTGCTCGGTCAAGGTCAGGGTGCGTCTGAGCCTTGTGCAGGATTTTTTGGACAAAATGGAAAAAATCGGTATCTTTAAGGATAAAATAAAAACGATATGATTCGAAAGCACATATTTACCGCCGGCCCCTGCCTGCTGCCGCAGCGCGTCTATGACGAGGCTGCCGCCGCATTGCGGGATTTTGCCGGCACCGGTGTGTCGGTGCTTTCGGTGAGCCATCGCTCCGGCGAATGGGTGGCGCTTATGGACGATACACGTGCGTTGTGGCGGGAACTTCTCGCCATTCCGGACGGTTACGAGGTCGTATTTATGGCCGGCGGGGCTTCGATGCAGTTCCTGTGCGTGGCCGCGAACCTTCTGCGCCGCAAGGCCGGCTATGTAAACAGCGGAGTCTGGGCTGCTAAGGCTATGAAAGAGGCGCAGGGTTTCGGAAACGCAGTAGAGCTGGCCAGTTCGGCCGACAGAAACTTCTCTTACGTCCCCAGAGGTTACGAAATTCCGGAAGACCTTGATTATCTGCATATTACCACCAACAATACGATTTACGGCACCCAGCTGCGCGAAGACCCCGTATGTCCCGTGAATCTGGTGGCGGATATGTCTTCCGACATTCTCAGCCGTCCGGTCGATGTCTCGAGATACGCTCTCATTTACGGTGGAGCGCAGAAGAATGCCGGTACCGCCGGGGTAGGTTTCGCAATCATCCGCCCGGACATACTTGGAAAAGTGGAACGCCATATTCCCTCTATGCTGGATTATAGGGTTCAGATAAACAACGGCTCTATGTTCAATACGCCTCCGGTGTTTCCGGTCTTTGTTATGAACCGGACTCTGCATTGGATTAAGGACAGCGGGGGAGTGGAGGCCCTTGAGAAGTTGAACAGGGCCAAGGCCGATGTCCTGTATGCCGAGGTGGACCGTAATTCTCTGTTCCGGGGAACCGCCGCCGTGGAGGACCGCTCGCTAATGAACGTAACCTTTGATATGGCCCCGGGCTTCGAGAACCTTCTGGACCCGTTCGTGGATTATGCGACCCGTTCCGGCATTGTTGGAATCAGGGGGCACCGCCTCGCCGGAGGGCTCCGGGCTTCGATATACAACGCCTGCACAATGGAAGACGTACAGGCGCTGGTGAACTGTATGAAAGATTTTGAAAAAACTTACGGAAGATGGTAAGAGTAAAACCTTTTGCGGCGATACGCCCTCCCAAAGAAATGGCGGCGGAAGTGTCCGCTCCCCCTTACGACGTTGTGAACAGCGCCGAGGCGGCAGCTCTTGCCGGGCCCCGTTCGCTCCTTCACATAACCCGCCCCGAGATCGACTTCACCCCGCTTGCCGGGGAGCACGAACAGCGCTCCTACGACATGGCGGTGCATAACTTTGCCTTGTGGAAACGGAATGGATGGCTGGTGCAGGACAGCAAGCCCTGTTACTACCTGTATGCCCAGACAATGGGGTCCCATACCCAGTACGGCTTTGTGCTGTGCGCGCATATCGAAGACTATGAAAACGGCAGTATCAAGCGTCACGAACTTACCCGCAAGGACAAGGAAGACGACAGGATGGTGCATATCAGCTTGCAGAATGCCAATCTCGAACCGGTGTTCTTTGCCTTTGCCGAAAATGCCGGACTCCAGAGCATAATAGAACAGACGTCGTCGCAGGAAAAGGAATACGGCTTTACCGACGAGAACGGCTTCGGCCACGATTTCTGGGTTATCGACGACGACAGCGTCATTGCGCGCATCAGCGAAATCTTCAATACCCGGGTAGATGCATTCTATGTTGCCGACGGACACCACCGTACTGCAGCCGCGGTGCGGGTAGGCCGGGAGAAAAGGGAAGCTAACCCCCTGCACCGCGGGGACGAAGAGTACAACTGGTTTATGGCGGTATGCTTCCCCAAGGACCAGCTCCGGATTCTGGACTACAACAGGGTTGTGAAGGACCTGGGCCCCTATGACCGCGATTCCTTCCTCAAGGCCCTCGAAGAAGACTTCACCGTTGAGGCAAAAGGCTCAGAACCCTACCGTCCGTGCAGGCCGTGCAATTTCTCGATGTATCTGCAGGGCTGCTGGTACAGTCTGGACCTGAGACCCGGCCATTGGAACGGTTCCGGATGTCTGGACCGGCTCGACGTTAGCGTGCTGAGTGCCCTCGTTCTGGATAAATTGCTTGGAATCAAGGATTTGCGTACTAATAAAAGGATAGATTTCGTAGGCGGGATAAGAGGCTTGGAGGCTTTGCGCGCCAGAGTTGATTCAGAAGAAATGAAAGTGGCCTTTGCCCTGTATCCGGTAAGTATGGAGCAGCTCGTGGAGATTGCCGACAATTCCGAGATAATGCCCCCAAAGACCACCTGGTTTGAGCCTAAGCTCAGGTCGGGACTTGCAATACACAGTTTGGAATAAGCGATATAT
Source organism: Candidatus Cryptobacteroides fimicaballi (assembly GCA_018065485.1). Lineage (GTDB taxonomy): Bacteria > Bacteroidota > Bacteroidia > Bacteroidales > UBA932 > Cryptobacteroides > Cryptobacteroides fimicaballi. The sequence goes on from JAGHTF010000067.1 coordinate 41,602, forward strand.
GAAAGCAGACACTGTTCAAATTCACAAATTCCTAAAAGAATTTTTCGGGTACGACAACTTCAAGGGAGACCAGGAGGAAGTCATTTCAAGTCTCATCGAAGGCTCCGATGCCTTTGTACTGATGCCTACCGGCGGCGGCAAGTCCCTTTGCTATCAGCTTCCGGCCCTTATGATGGAGGGTACGGCAGTGGTAATCTCGCCGCTCATAGCCCTTATGAAGAATCAGGTCGACGTACTGCGCGGCTTCGAGTCGGGGAAGGGCAGCATCGCCCACTTCCTCAATTCCTCCCTCACCCGTACCCAGATGGAGGAGGTGAACAGGGACCTTACCGTAGGCAAGACCAAGATTCTGTACGTTGCCCCCGAGTCTCTTACAAAGGAAGAGAACGTGCTTCTGCTCCGAAGGATAAACGTTTCCTTCTACGCCATCGACGAGGCGCACTGCATCTCGGAATGGGGACACGATTTCCGTCCGGAATACCGCAGGATACGACATCTGATCGACAGTATCGGCCGCCGGCCCATCATAGCTCTCACCGCTACCGCTACGCCCAAGGTGCAGAGCGATATCCTCAAGAACCTGGGGATTATGGATGCGAAGGTATTCAAGTCCTCTTTCAACCGTCCCAACCTTTATTACGAAATACGGGACAAGGTAGAGCCCGAGAAGGACATAATCCGGTATATCAGGCAGAACGCCGGCAAATCGGGAATAATATACTGCCTCAGCCGTAAGAAGGTTGAGGAACTGGCCCAACTGCTTTCCATCAACGGAATCAGGGCCCTGCCTTATCACGCCGGGCTGGATGCCAAGACCAGAGCCGAGAATCAGGATGATTTCCTTATGGAACGCATCGATGTGATTGTAGCCACAATTGCCTTCGGAATGGGAATCGACAAGCCGGACGTACGTTTCGTAATCCATTACGACATTCCCAAGAGCATCGAAAGCTACTATCAGGAAACCGGTCGCGCCGGACGAGACGGCAAGGAAGGCAACTGCATAGCCTATTACAGTGCAAAAGATATCCGCAAACTGGAGAAATTCATGCAGGGCAAGCCTGTGGCCGAACAGGAAATAAGCCGCCAACTGCTGGACGAGGTGGTGTTCTATGCCGAGTCCAATCAGTGCAGGCGCAAGCTCCTGCTGAACTACTTCGGAGAACATTACACTCAGGACGGATGCTGCTCCTGCGACAATTGCCTGCATCCCAAGACCACGATGGAAGGGAAGGAAATCCTGCACACGGTTCTGGAACTGGTGGATTCCCTGCCTGAGCATTTCAAGACCGACCATCTCGCGGCAATACTTACAGGAGAAAACAATTCCAGGATAGAGTCCTACCGGCATAACGAACTGGAACTCTTCGGCGCGGGAGACGACCACGACGAACGCTTCTGGGAGTCGGTGATACATCAGGGGCTGGTACTGGGTCTGCTGGGCAAGGAGATCGAGTCTTACGGACTCATCTTCATTACGCCTAAGGGAAAGGATTTTCTGCAGAATCCCTATTCCGTACCCATTCTTGAAGACCGGGCTTTCTTGGAGGGGACCGACGACGAAGGGGAAGACGAGGATGACGCAAAGGCTGCACGTGCTGCCGCTAACGGAGGAGGGGGAGACCCTGTGCTGCTGTCGATGCTCAAGGATCTCCGCAGGGATATGTCCAAGGCCCTGATGCTGCAGCCGTGGATTATATTCGGAGATCAGGCGCTGGAAGATATGTCTATCCTGTATCCCGAGACCTTCGATGAACTCAAGAATTGTCAGGGCGTAGGTGACGGTAAGGCCCGCAAGTTCGGAATGCGCTTCCTGGAGCTCATCAAGAGGTATGTCGAGGAGAACGATATCGAAAGGCCTGACGATTTTATAGTTAAATCCACCCCTAACAAGTCGGCAAACAAGATTTACATCATACAGAGTATCGACAGGCGGATGTCCCTGGAAGACATTGCGCATATGAAGGGTATGGATATGGGGGAACTGATGTCCGAGATAGAGACTATCGTAGCCACCGGAACCAAGTTGGACCTCAATTACTATATAAAACAGACTTTGGACGAGTATATTGTCGATGAAATATACGAATATTTCAAGGAGGAAGCCTCTTCCGACTCTTTGGAGGACGCTCTTCAGGACATAGGCTCAGAATACAACGAGATGGAAATCCGTCTGGTCAGAATCAAATTCCTTTGTGAAGTTGCATCATGATACCTGCCCCTACCGTTAATCTCATATTGGAAACGGCCCGCGTCGAAGACATCGTCGGCGATTACCTTACGCTCAAGCGCAGGGGTGCCAGCTTTGTTGCCTGCTGTCCTTTTCATAACGAGAAGACGCCGTCCTTTTACGTTACTCCGTCGAAGGGTATTTTCAAGTGCTTCGGGTGCGGAAAGGCCGGGTCTGCGGTGGGATTCGTAATGGAGATGGAGCATTGCTCCTACTCCGAGGCTCTCAAGCTCATTGCAAAGCGCTACAATATCGAGGTAAAGGAAAAGGAGGAGACGGCCGAAGAATTGGCTGCACGCCAGCGGACCGAGTCGCTTATGATAGTGTCGGAGTTCGCCTGCAGGTTCTTTATGGACCGGCTCAAGAGCGGCGAGGGCCGCGATATAGGCTACAACTATTTCAAGTCCCGCTCCCTTGAAGACGAAACCATAGAGCGTTTCTCTCTGGGATGGGCTCCTTCCGGCAAAACGGAACTGGTGGACGCCGCGATAAAGGCTGGATATAAGTTGGAATATCTTCTGGAGGCCGGCCTTGCCGTGCGCAGGGAGGATGGCTCGGTGGTGGACAAGTTCCGCGAAAGGGTTATGTTCCCTATTCATTCCGTAAGCGGAAGGGTGGTCGCTTTCAGCGGCAGGACCCTGCACAGCGACAATCCCGCAAAGTATGTGAACTCGCCCGAAACGCCCATCTACGTAAAGAGCAGGAATCTGCTCGGAATCTACTTTGCCAAGGCCGAAATGGCCCGTCAGAACGACTGTATCCTGGTGGAGGGCAATGTGGATATGGTAATGATGCACCAGCTGGGAATCACCAACGTGGTGGCCTCGTGCGGCACCTCCCTCACCGTAGAGCAGATACGCCTCATCCGCCGGCATTCTCCCGAGAACGTTACCATTATGTATGACGGGGATTCTGCAGGCATACACGCCGCTCTCCGGGGGATAGGACTTATTCTTCGCGAAGGAATGAACGTGAAGGTGGTGCTGCTGCCTCCGGGGGAGGATCCCGATTCTTTCGCCCGTTCGCACAGCAGGGATCAGGTGCTGGAGTTCATCCGAACCAATAGCGAAGATTTCATCAGCTTTAAAACCCGTCTGCTCAGCGAAGAGGCGGGGAAGGATCCCCTCAAGCGGGCGAACCTTATAAACGACATAGCCGACACCATAGCCGACATTCCCGATCCCGTAAAGCGTACGGTGTATGTGGAGGATTGCGCCAACCGGTTCGGTATAGACTCCCGCCTGCTTTTCACCCGCATCTCCCGTACCAGAAGAGAGTTGCAGGAAGAGCAGCGCAAGGAACGCATCAGAGAAGCCCGCTGGCAGGAAAACGGGCTGCCGCTGCCTCCGGACACACCGGTATCGGCCAGGGTCGAGAAGAATCCGGCAGACAATTTCCCCGTCGACAATAAGATTCTGGCACCGGCCGAGAAGGATCTGCTGGAATTTATCCTTACCCACGGAAGGGATGCACTGGAGTTCGAGAGCGATTCTGCCTTCTACACGGTCGAGCCTATAACGGTTTTCGAGTTTATCCGTGGGACTCTCGACGAAGACGGCACCAGCTTTGCCAACACGGTTTACCGCAGGGTTTACGAGGCTTACCGGCAGCTGTACGACGCCTCTGTGGAGCAGGAGGCCATCATCCGTACCCTCTTGAATTCGAGCGACAGGCTCATTGCCGACGTTACCGCCCAGCTCTCGACCAAGCGCTACCAGCTTACGGTCAAGAATTTCGAGAAAGCCCTCACCACAACTTCGTCCTGGCTTGCGGTGTATGTGCCGCGGACTCTTACGAGATACGGGGAGAGGAGGCTCCAGGACCGGATAGACCGCCTTCGCGCGAGCCTTCCCACCTTGGACAGCGGAGCCCAGATGGAGGCATTGAAAGAACTTAAGAGAATGCAATCGATAAAGACAGAAATAAAAAAACAATATGGCAAAAACTTATAAGCGAACACTTGTAACCTGTGCGTTGCCTTATGCGAACGGACCGGTACATATCGGACATCTGGCCGGGGTATATGTCCCCGCCGACATTTATGTGCGTTATTTGAGGATGAGAGGTGAGGACGTTCTGTACGTGTGCGGTTCCGACGAGCACGGAGTCCCCATTACTATCGCCGCCCGAAAGCAGGGTTGCAGCCCTCAGGATATTGTGGACAAATATCACGGAATCATTTCCGAGAGCTTCAAGGCTTTGGGAATCAATTTCGACATTTACGGACGCACGTCGTCGGCCGTACACGAAAAGAATGCGTCCGAGTTCTTCCGTAAGCTCTACGACGAGGGCAAGTTCATAACCCGGGAGAGCGAGCAGTATTACGACCCCGAGGCCGGGACCTTCCTGGCCGACAGGTACATTGTAGGAACCTGCCCCAAATGCGGGAATCCCGACGCATACGGCGACCAGTGCGAGAAATGTGGCAGTACCCTCAGTCCCGAGGAACTCATAGACCCCAAGAGCAAGCTCAGTGGTGCGCAGCCCGTCAAGAAAAAGACCACCCACTGGTATCTTCCCCTGGACCAGTACGAACCCTGGCTGCGGGAGTGGATTCTCGAAAACCATAAGGAATGGCGTTCGAACGTTTACGGCCAGTGCAAGAGCTGGCTGGACGGCGGGCTTCAGCCGCGTGCTGTGACCCGTGACTTGGACTGGGGCGTTCCGGTTCCTGTCGAGGGAGCCGACGGCAAGGTCCTCTACGTTTGGTTCGACGCTCCCATCGGCTACATCTCCAATACCAGGGAACTGCTTCCCGACGATTGGGAGAAGTGGTGGAAGTCGCCCGATACCCGCCTCATTCACTTCATAGGCAAGGACAACATCGTGTTCCACTGTATAGTGTTCCCTTCTATGCTTAAGGCCTACGGCGACGGCTACATCCTGCCCGAGAACGTTCCGGCCAACGAGTTCCTCAATCTCGAAGGGGATAAGATTTCCACCTCGCGCGGCTGGGCTGTGTGGGCTCACGAATATGTGAAGGATTTCCCCGGAAAGGAAGACGTGCTCCGCTATGTTCTCACAGCCAACGCTCCCGAGACCAAGGACAACGATTTCAGCTGGAAGGATTTCCAGGCCCGCAACAATTCCGAGCTTGTGGCAATATTCGGAAACTTTGTAAACCGCGCCATTGTGCTTACACACAAGTACTTTGGCGGAAAGGTTCCGGCCTGCGGCTCCCTGCTCGACATCGACAAGGAACTCATAGCTCAGATTCCGGCCCTCAAGGCTTCAATTGAAAAGAACATTACCGAATTCAAATTCCGCGAAGCTTTGAAGGACGCAATGGGAATCGCCCGCCTCGGTAACAAATATATTTCCGACACCGAGCCCTGGAAGGTTGCCAAGACCGATATGGACCGTTGCGCCACCATACTCAACATTTCGCTTCAGGTCTGCGCCGACCTCGGCATCGCGTTCGAACCTTTCACTCCGTTCGCAGCCGCCCGTCTGCGCAATATGCTTTCTTCTCCTCTGGACTGGGAGATTCTCGGCCGTCCCAGCATAATTCCCGCCGGGCAGCAGATTGCACCTGCCGAACTTCTTTTCGCTAAGGTTGAGGATGAGCAGATAGAGATTCAGCTCAACCGGCTTGCCCAAATCCGCAAGGCACGCGAAGAGGCCGCCGCTGCCGAACTGGCAAAGCAGGTTCCCGCACAAAAGGAGCTGTGCTCGTTCGAAGATTTCGAGAAGATGGATATCCGTACCGCAACCGTGCTGGAGGCCGAAAGGGTTCCCAAGACCGACAAGCTTCTCAAGCTCACCATCGACACCGGAATCGACCGTAGGGTGATAGTTTCCGGCATTGCAGAGTACTATTCTCCCGAGCAGATGGTAGGCAGGCAGATATGTATCCTGGCCAATCTGCAACCCCGCACAATCCGCGGAATAGAGTCCAAAGGTATGATTCTGATGGCTCGCCAGGGCGATGGGAAAATGCGTTTCATAACTCCGGCGGAGGCCCTGACTAACGGTTCCACTATAGGATGATGAGAAAATTCAAGATATATTTTTCGCTTTTGCTTGTGCTGCTTCCGGTGTTCTGCTCGGGGCAGGGGAAATTCTATACAACCAAGGAAAGACTTCAGAACTACGGGAATCTGACAACCAAGGTGGTTCTGCCGGGTAATCTGGTGCTCGACGAGATATTGCAGAGAGAGGTATCGGCGATGTGGCAGATTACTCCGTACGAATTCTGTACTGAGTCGGAATACGAGGCCCTCAAGAGCGATCCGCACTATTTTTTCCTTCGGACGGTAACGCTGCAGGACTCCAAGTCGGGTGATTCGGGAGTTGTATGCCTCAGCCTGAGCAAAGGCGGCGGAACCAACCGGCAGTCCCGCGACACTGCCATCCACCTTATCGACCTTCCGGTTGTATCGTCCCCTTCTATGGTTTCGGTATTGGAGGAGACCTGTTTTCCTGCCTATATTGCCATTGTGCAGCAGTTCATAGTGGATGCGGCAGAATCCGAGAGGGTTGCCAATATGGGACTTGCAGCCTATACCACATCAATTAGGAAGGCTCGCCGGTTCAACATAGGCTTTACTGCCCAGGAATCGCTTCGGATGTTGCAGATGGCCGAACCCGACGGGGCTATAGCCATTGTGATAGGCCCTCCCGATGCCAATGAGAAATCCTGGTATTACCATATGCTCATAGGAACTTCCGATATGAAGCTTTACTATTACGCCAGAAAAAGGAATTCGCCTTCATTCACCCATATGGAGTTGAAATACCTCAGACAGGAAGAGTAGGATGGAAGCGTTGCTCGACAAATATATCAGAGAACACAGCAGCCCGGTTGCGGAGCCGCTGGTATGGCTCGAGAAACAGACGAACATTCATACCAACTATCCCAGAATGTTGTCCGGAGCCGTGCAGGGGAACCTGCTGAAGATGCTCGTGCAAATCAGCGGGGCCCGTCGGATTCTGGAAATCGGAGCCTTTACCGGCTATTCGTCAATCTGTATGGCCCTTGGCCTTGGCCCGCAGGGGCATATCGACACTCTCGAAATCAACGACGAACTGGAGCCTCTTATGCGCCAGGCTTGGGAGAGGGCAGGGGTGTCACGTCTGATAGAACTGCACCTTGGCCCTGCGCTGGAAACCCTGAAAACCCTTCCGCCCCACAATCTTTACGATATGGTTTTCATAGATGCCAACAAACGGGAATATCCGCAGTATTACGAGGCTGTGTTGCCGCTTTTAAGGCAGGGAGGTCTCATTGTGGCCGACGATACCCTCTGGGACGGGAAGGTTTACGCAAAGCCGGTCCCTGCAGATGCGCAGACGGCCGCTCTGGTACGCTTTAACGAAACCGTAGCCGCAGACCCGAGGGTAGAAACCGTTGTGCTTCCCCTGCGGGACGGGCTGACTCTGATTAGAAAACGTTGATATTTGCTTATATTTGTAGTTTATGGAACAGCAGTATATAGTATCGGCACGTAAATACCGCCCTGACTCCTTTGAAACCCTCATAGGACAGGACAATATTGCAAAGACTCTTAAAAATTCGATAATCCGCGGGCAGCTTGCCCACGCCTATCTTTTCTGCGGACCCCGCGGAGTGGGCAAAACCAGTATGGCCCGAATCTTTGCCAAGACCATAAACTGTTCCGATCCGAGCGCCGATATGGAGCCCTGCGGACAGTGCGAAAGCTGTCTCAGCTTCAAGGAAGGCCGTTCCTACTGCATTCACGAATTGGACGCCGCTTCCAACAACGGCGTAGATGACATAAAGGCCCTGCTCGAGAAAGTGGTCATCCCTCCTCAGGTGGGGAAGTACAGCGTATATATCATAGACGAGGTTCATATGCTCTCGCAGTCGGCGTTCAACGCCTTCCTCAAGACATTGGAGGAACCTCCCGCACACGCAATCTTCATCCTCGCTACAACCGAGAAGCACAAGATAATCCCCACTATCCTGAGCCGCTGCCAGGTTTACGATTTCAACCGGATAGGCATCCCTGATATCGTTTCAAACCTCAAGGGGATAGCCTCCAGGGAGAATATTTCCATAGACGACGAGAGCCTCCATATAATTGCGCAGAAGGCCGACGGAGCAATGCGCGACGCCCTTACCATTTTTGACCAGACGGTTGCATTCTGCGGCACCGACATCCGTTACGAAGACGTAATCCGCAATCTGAATGTGCTGGATTATGAATACAGCTTCAGATTGGTGGATGCTTTCCTTTCGTCGGATTATGCCAGCGCGCTGCTCGTTTTCGACGAAATTCTCTCTAAGGGATTCAATGCGCTGTATTTTGTTACAGCGTTGAGTTCGCATCTGCGCGACCTGCTGGTAAGCAAGACCGGAGGCCTCGAATGCCTGCTCGACCTCCCTGAATCGCTCAAGGAACGTTATGCCGCGCAGGCAGCCCGCTGCAGTGTGAAATTCCTGTACGATGCGCTGGGAGTCACTACCGCCTGCGAAGCCGGCTATCGCACCAGCGCCAATCAGCGCCTGCACATAGAGTATGCTCTTATGAAGCTCAGCTTCCTCACTGCCGCCCCCGCTGCCACTCCCGTCGCCGCTCCCGCCCCGGCCCCTGTCGCTGCTCCGGCCCCTGTCACTGCGGCCCCCGCGCCGCAGCCCCAACCCAAAAAGGCTCCCGCCCCGGTCACTCCGGCCCCGGTCACTGCGGCCCCGGTCACTGCGGCCCCCGAGCCGCAGCCCCAACCCCAGCCCAAAAAGGCCTCCGCCCCTGTCACTGCGGCCTCCGAGCCGCAGCCCCAGCCCAAAAAGGCCTCCGGGCTGTCATTGGGTTCAATGATGCAGAAGGTATCTCCCAAAACCCCGGAGATACCGGAGGAAACCTCAGCCGCCGCCCCCGAAGACGACGTCCTTCTGGCCGGATGGAAAAAGCTTTCTCCCGAATACCGGGAACGCCCCCGCCTTGCCAGCGCGCTGGAATCGTCGGATCTCGAAATCGTTGAGTCCGAAGGGGTTAAGACCGTAAAATTCAGTGTGCTCAACGAAGCCCAGCAGAAGTGGATTCAGGAATCGCTGCTGCATAAGCTCGAAGACAGCTACCGCGCCATCGTTGGCAGCACGAAGGTACGCCTCGAGGTGTGCGTGAAACAGCTGCCTGTCGACGACGAAAAAAAATTGTATATGCCCAAGGAGAAGGCCGAAAGCCTGATGGCATCCAACCCTCAGGTTGCCTCGCTGGTCTCAGACCTTAACCTTGATATAAAATAGAACCGATATGAAACTTCGTTGCGAGAATCTTGTAAAGATATATGGCCCCAGAACAGTTGTGAAAGGGGTTTCAATGGAAGTGGAACAGGGAGAAATCGTAGGTTTCCTCGGCCCCAACGGAGCCGGAAAGACAACCAGTTTCTATATGATAGCCGGGCAGATCAAGCCCAACGGGGGAAAGGTTTTCCTGGACGACGAGGAAATCACCGACCTGCCTATGTACAAGAGAGCCCAGAAAGGCTTGGGTTACCTTCCCCAGGATGCGTCGGTATTCCGCAAGATGTCCGTCGAAGACAATATAATGTCGGTAATGGAGATGACCTCTATGTCCAAGGCCGAGAGGACCGAACGGCTCGAAAGCCTTATCAGTGAGTTCAACCTGCAGAAGGTGCGCAAGAATCTGGGAATCCAGCTGTCGGGAGGGGAGAGGCGCCGTTGCGAGATTGCACGTGCGCTGAGCATTTCTCCTAAATTCATTCTTCTCGACGAACCTTTTGCCGGGGTTGACCCTATCGCCGTGGAAGATATCCAGTACATAATTGCCAAGCTCAAATACCGCAACATAGGCGTCATAATCACCGACCATAACGTAGGTGAAACGCTGGCAATCACCGACAGGGCATATCTGCTTTACGACGGCTCCATCCTCCAGGAAGGCACACCGCAGTCCCTTGCCGCCGACGAAGACGTGCGTACCAAATACCTTGGCGCCGGCTTCGTGCTCAAGCGCTCTGTCTCTGTACAGAGAGCCCAGGCCGAATTCGAAGCCAATAAACTCTGAAAAGACTTGCTGGAATTCTTGATTTTTTTTTTTTTTGAAAAATTGTTTTCTTTGCAAAAAAAGATTTTTTTACAAAAGATGCCACAGAATACTAATCTAAAACGGTCCCCGTATTTTTCACCGAATGTGAAGGTGATTGAACTGATAGCCAGAAATGCGATTCTTGAATCGAGCCCTGGAAGTACTCTCGAAGGCGGTAGTACGCCTCTGACCCCCGGATGGTAATAATCTATAACGATATACATAATATGAAAAAATTATATTTTGGATTAATTATCGCCCTTGTTCTTTGCTCCTGTGCGAAAACAGCGCCTGCAGGAATAGAAACTGGCGAGATGATTATCGGGGCTTCAATGGAAGTATACCCTTCCATTTCAAAGGCGGCGCTTTCCGACACTGACGGCAGCTTAACTTGGCAGACAGGTGATGTTATCGAGGTCGCAACCAGTGAAGGTCATGCACAGTTCAATTTAAAGACCGGTGCCGGAACCGCGTCCGCAACCTTCGGCGCAAACTATTCTGGAACTCTTGGCGACTATGCCACTTATCCGGCAGACATTTTCGATTCGGAGTTGAAAATAAAGATTCCGGCATCGCGCGAGTGGTCGGAAGGCAATACGAATTGCTCGATGTTCGGCAGCGTGGATGGAGACAATGTGGCTTTCAAGCATCTGGGAGGTGTTGTCAAGGTAACTCTCAACGGTGTTCCGGCAGAGGCAAAGAAATTTGTGTTCTCCACACCGGGAAAGAAGATTACGGGAGAATTCGATATCAAAACCGGGAGTGGGAGCGATACCAACAAGTACATTGAAACAGTTGATGATGAAGGCAATGCCAATTCATCATACACACTGACCTTTACTCTGACTCAGTCTCGGAATATGGCATTTTACATACCTCTCCCTTGTGGAACATATCCTAAGTTCGCTTTTAAGTTGCTGGGCGATGATGATACTGCTAAACCTCTGTATGAATTCGAAGGCATCAGCGCGCAGACCGTGAATCGAAAGGATATTCTGCTGATGCCGGCTTCTACGATAGGTACCGTTCCGGATGGCGGATATTTATTAACGTCGGTTCCGTCCAAAACCAAAGACGAGTACATCTTACCGAAGGCAGATAGCGTCATACTATACTTTGAAGGAAAATCGAATCCTGGTACAGAATTAATCAACCTTAAGTATGCCGAAGGTTCCAATCTTCCTAAAAAACTCTGTCTTAAGGTTAAGGATGGGAATAAAGTAAATATAAGTGGAGAACTTCCGAATACGCACGTTGAGTTTGATCAGGGAGAGATAGTTACTGCCGAATTGAAAACATCTGCTACTACCTTCAAAATTATTGCTCCTGCAAAGATCAGCGAGAAACTTGTAGTCAAGGGCGGAAACGTGGAAATCATTGGAGAAATTACAAATGATGACAACGTTAAGGCTATCGAGGTCGTTGCTGATGCAACTGCCTACGGAACTTCGGCTCCTGTTCAGATTACACTTGCGAATAAAGCAACTGTCGGAACCCCGGAACAAGGTGGTGAAGGTGGTATCACAACTAGCGCCAATGTTGTCATAGTGAACAATACTACGCAAGAGGTGAATGTCACTGTTCCGACTGATGTTCAGGAATCTGTCCAAGTAGCCTCTGCCGGCACGGGCAGTGGAAAAGTGAAGAGAAGCGACGCGAAATCTACCACCAAACTCGAAGCAGCCATCGGCACCCAGAATTTCTTTACCCTCGCCGATGCATTCGCTGCCGTTCAGGAAGGCCAGACAATCGAAATTACAAAGGCTGGGACGTATACATTGCCTTCACCTATCAGTAATATTACAATTAAGGGTATCGAGGGTGTCGTATTTAATGCAATAAAAGAATATGGCCAGTCTGTTTCATTGTTGCATGATGTTAATTTTGAGTCAGTTAAATTTGTCTTTGGCTCTAGCCACTATACAGGATTCCAGCATTCTGAGAGTGTGACATTTACAAAATGTACTTTTGAAGGATATTTCAATTCTTATGGCACAATGTTGTTTGACCAGTGCACGTTTAACTCGCCTGAGGAAAACTACAGTATGTGGTGCTATGCAGGAGATGTGACTTACAGGAATTGCACAATTAACTGTAATGGCAAATTTGCGAATCTTTTTAATGAGGGTAACGCTTTAAGTGATGGTTCTGGAAATAAAATTCCTTGGAAGGTAGTTGCAGAAGGATGTACCTTTAACTCTACTAAAGCCAATAAGGCAGCTCTTAACATTAAAGCCACGTGTGGATCTACGCCTCTTTACTACGATGTGGAGATTAAGAATTGTACTGCTAATGGTGAGAACTGGCCTGCAGCGTCTACCTCTGAAAGTCTTGTGGTTGGCAGTGCCCTTTGGCAGGTCGATGACATCAATGCAAGTGTTGCAAGCAAGATAAAAGTAACAGTTGACGATCAAGTTGTCTACCAAATTCCTACGATACAATAGGCAAAATAACTTTCCCCCGCTCGGGCCTATCCGCCCGACTTGGGATAACCTTAAGAACTCATTCATTCGCCGTTCCGGACCCCGGAGCGGCGAATGTATTTTTGCCTTGGTACGACCCTGCATCGGAGCCTCTGCCCTCCCGGCTTGCCACCACGTCGCTGACAACACAAAGTATGACCGAGCGCATCCATAAAATAGCGAGAGCCTGTTTTTTCCCCGATTTGATCTTACCGCTCCCTGGGAACCATCAAGTACTTTGATGGCAAATATCAAGCAAAGAAAAGAGTTGGATTTGCAAAAATGGCCATATGATATGACTCAACTGGTTTTGAATATAGAAGACAAGAAAATGGTTACAAGTCTCAAGCGGGGATTTCCAATTGAGGAATTGCGCAAGGTGATTGGAATGCTTGTCTCTGACGGAAAACATTTTCCGTCATTGCGGGCACGACCCGCA
>JAGHTF010000048.1 GCA_018065485.1 Candidatus Cryptobacteroides fimicaballi
ATAGCTGCCACAAAGGCAGGCAACGCAAACAAACGCTGCGAGAAACTTGCTTGCGCAAGCTTTTTTTGTTAATTGAATCGCATTCATAGATAAATTAATTGAATTTGGTTATCCATAATATATGGGACAAATCAGAGGCGTCAATCTAATGACGCCTCTGATTTACACAGTATATTTTATTACCAACCGGGGTTCTGGCCAATCTGAGGATTGTAATCTGCCTGTCCAGAAGGAATAGGACGCAGATACTGACGTGCCTCAAACTTGCGGTCACCGAGGTGTGCTGTTGTGAGGTAACCCTTTGAATCAGCCTTGGCAGTGCTGCCGACTGCAATGTGGTCACCTACCCAAGCGCCCGTAACAATGTCGGGATACTTTGTGGTATCGAGCTTGTCGAGCTGATGCCAACGGATAAGGCACCAGTAACGGTCATCGTTGTCGTACATAAGTTCGACACGGCGCTCACGACGAACTTCCCAAATGATATCGCTTACACCCATATTGTTCTTGGGATCAGCCTTGGGAGAAGTTGTGAGGTGAGGCATACCTACGCGATCGCGGAGTTTGTTGATGTCGGCAACTGCACCGGCAGCGTCACCGGTCTCGGCGCAAGCCTCAGCATGGTTGAGGAGGATAACTGCAAGCCAGTAAACAGGAGCATCGGTGTAGCAGGAGTTAGCGTTGTTTCTGTGTATCCACTCGATGTTGAGGTTGTCGAACTTCTTCACACCGTAGCCAGAAGATGAAGTTGTTGCCATTGAACCTCCGTCATAGCCGATACGGGGAGTTGCAGATGTACCATTATACATAAGGCAATCGTCAACGTCGATAGCAAGACGAGGGTCACGGTTTGCGAGAACGGCTGAGAGGTCGGTATCCCAAGTGGTTGTTCCTTCAACTACCTTCTCTGTGAAGACAGCCTTGTCGTTCTTGTCGCAAGATGTGTTTGCGAGACACTCACCGTCGATGAACAGGAATGATTCGAACGCATCCTTTGACATACCCTTCTGCATTGTAGAAGAAACGGTATAGTCTGAAACACCGTGGGTAAGGAGGGATGTCTCGTACTTCTTGTACATAATCATCTCAGAGTTGCCTGCAAGATCGATTGAGTTGTAGTTAGCCTGATATGCAGGATACTTAGCAAATACTCCACCGGGGCCGGGCTGAGCGTTCTCGCTGGTATTGAGAGCGTACATTGAGTTTCCGATGAGGGCTGCAGAAGCGGTCTTTGACTCATTGAGGAATTTCGTTGCACGGGCTTCGTCGGCAGCCTTTCCGTTCTCGGCAGCTGTACGATACTTGCAGAATTCACCTTCATAGAGGCAGATTTCAGACTTGATAGCCTGTGCAACCTGCTGGTTGAACTCAGTTCTGCCGTCGGTAGCGGGAATGTTGGCAACAGCATAGTTGAGGTCTTCGAGAACCTTGTCCATAACGCCGTCACGATCCTGACGGGGTCCGTAGAGAATATCCTCATCCTGAGGGGTGAGAACCTTTTCTACCCAGTAGCAGTCTCCGAATGAACGAACCAGTTCATAGTGCTGCATAGCTCTGTAAAGACGTCCGATTCCCTCCCATTTTGCCTTCTTTGCATCGCTCAGACCGGGAACATCCTTTACGTGTTCGATAAGAATGTTGGCACGGCGGATTTCTGAATAGCAGTTATTCCAAGTTGAGTTGGATGCGTCTACAGATGTTGACTTCCAGTTCTGGAATGAAGTATTGAGCTGGTTGTCGTTGAGTGAAGGGAAATAGAAATTTCCCGAACCACCGGTTCCGTAAGCGGTGAATGTTGAATAGAAGTAATTTGCATACAGCTCAACGTTCGCTTCACTTGACCAATAGTTGTCGTTTGTGAACTTTGTAAGAGGATCCTTTGTAAGAACTTTGTTGCAGGATACCAATGCAAGGCTCGCGATAACAAAAAGTATAGATATTAATTTTTTCATATTCTTTGTCCTCCCTTAATTAGAATGTAAGCTGAACGCCGAATGAATAAGTACGCATAAGAGGATCTACACGTCCCCAGTCGTAACCGCTCTTTTCGTTGATCTCAGGATCGATTCCAAGGCCCTTGTTGTGATTGATGAGGTCACAGGCATTGTTGATTGTTCCGTAAATGCGAACTTTCTCGATAGAAATCTTGCGGGTAAGATTCTGAGGGATGGTGTAACCTACGGTTACGTTCTTAAGACGCAGATATGCCATATTGAGGATATATCTTGTCTGAGGATAGAAGTTGTAACGTCCAGACTGAAGGATGTTTGAAGAAGCCTTGCCCTGTGAACCTTCACCGGGATAGAGGCGAGGCTGCTTGTGGCTCTGGTCGATAGTACCTGAACCTGCAATTGCGGCTTCGATTTCCTTGTTGCTTACATAGTCCATCTGAGAAGCGTAGATAGCATCGGCACCACGAGAATAAGGCATTACGAACTGTGATGTTGTCCAGATGTCACGCTTGCCAACACCCTGGAAGTAGAGGTCTACGTCGATTCCCTTCCAGCTTGCGCCTGCGCGGAGTGAATACTGGAAGCGAGGCTGGCTGTTACCAATCTTGATAAGGTCACCGTGGTCTTCCTCGGTACCCTTGCCCCAGTCAATCTTACCATCGTTGTTCTGGTCTACGAACTTGATGTCGCCGGTTCCGAATACGAAGCTTCCGCTCTGGAGAGCTGTCTGGTCTGCAGAATTCTGAACGTCTGCGGGGTTAGCGAAGTAACCTGCTGTCTCGAATCCCCAGATATCACCATAATTCTTTCCGGAATATGTAGTATTGAGCAGAGGGTTGTCATTGTCCCAATGGGTAACAACTGTCTTGAAGTCTGCAATGTTTCCGATAGCGTAAACGTTCCAGTCACCGAAGGTCTTGTGCCAGTCGATTGTGAGTTCCCAACCGCGAGAGCGGAGGTTACCTGCATTCTGCTTGGCAGCACCGGTACCGATTACTGAAGGAAGAGTCTTACCGGGAGCAAGCATTCCTATTGTCTCTCTCTGGAACCAGTCGAAAGTAATGTTGAGGTCTCCACTGAGGAAGCCCACATCAAGACCGATATCGGTAGTGTTGATGGTTTCCCAGGTAAGGGTAGGGTCAACCATTGAAGGCATTGAGAAATAGCTGTATTTTGCAGTACCTGTTCCGAGCCAGTTTACAGCATTTGACTGCTTTGACATAGTCTCGAGGAATACGTCGGTACCGATTTCCTGGTTACCGATTGAACCGTAAGATGCACGGAGCTTAAGGTTGCTCATTACACCCTTTGCACCCTGGAAGAAAGGCTCCTCAGAAATTCTCCAACCTGCAGATACTGAAGGGAAGAATGCCCAGCGGTGAAGTTTAGGGAACTTCGATGAACCGTCATAACGGCCGTTAAGTTCGATGAAATAACGGTTGTCGTAGTTGTAGTTGATTCTTGCGAAGAAACCTGCTGAACCCTTTTGGGTGTGACTCTGCTCATAAGAGTAGAATGTAGGAGTAAGTGCAAGCTCAGGAAGGTTGGGATCCTGAATATCGTGGTTCTCGTAGTAGAGATACTGATAGTCAGACTCGTCGGCATTGAAACCGAGCATAGCGCCAAAGTTGTGCTTGCCTGCCCAGGTAGTCTCGTATTTACCGTAAACGTTTACGTTGTAACCTGTTGTGAAAGAACGTGATGTCTCAACGAAGGTTGAGCTTCCCATATTTGCGGCTGCAAGTGTTCCGTCTGCGTTCTTGATGTTACTCCAAGTATTTACAAGGTAAGAATCGAGACCTACGCCCTTGTACTGAGTGTTGTTGAACAGATAAGTGAAGTCGGCATTGAGGGTAAGGCCTTTCGTAAAGGTGATGGTTGTAAAGCCACCGAGACGCAGATTGCGAGTCTTTTTATAAGAATCGCCGGCTGTCTTACGGTAACCGATCATATTACGTGCATCTACCTGCTGTCCGTCTGCATCCTCGAAGTAACCCCAAGGACCGAACATTGAACCCCATCTCCACATATATGTGTAGTTTGCCTGACGCATATAAGGATATGTATAGGTCTTGTCGGAATAGTTTACACGTGCACCAACCTTCAGCCAGTTTGTAATCTGAGAGCTTACATTGAGATTTGCCGTGTATCTCTTAACCTTATCGGGGTTGTAGTTTACAAGGCCCTGCTCCTGGTTGTAACCGAATGACATATAATAATTTGTCTTACCGGTGTTGCCCTGGATAGAAATGCTGTGGCTCTGTGAAGGGGTAGCTTTGTTGAACATAATTCCGTTAACGTCCCAGTCTGCTACGTAGCTGGCCTGACGGCTTCCTGCGGGGAAGAAGTAGTCGTCTCCCTCTACCATCTTGCGATAGCCGGCCTTTGCACCGTGTTTCTCCTGCCAGGCAACAGCTGCCTTCTGATAGTCAGGAGAGTTGAAGTACATACCGAAAAGCTCAGGATCTGACTTGATGTTGGCGTTAGCGTCGCAGAATGCATACATCTGATTTACAACAGTGTCATAGTCGGGGAGGTTTGTTGCCTGGCTCCAACCGAAGTTGTTGTTATAGCTTACAGAGAAATGCTCCTCCTGCTGTGATCCGCTCTTGGTGGTGATGAGAATCACACCGAATGCAGCGCGGGTACCATAAATAGAGGTAGATGCGGCATCCTTAAGAACTGAAATCTGATCGATATCGTTGGGGTTCAGATAATTGATGTTGTCAATAGGAACTCCGTCAACGATGTAGAGAGGAGGTGTGTTGCTGGTAGTCAATGTACCGATACCACGGATAGACATCGAAGGATCGTCATTGATGTTACCAGAAGTGTTGAGAATGGTAAGACCAGGAACTGCACCCTGAAGGGCCTTTCCAAGAGTTGCTGAAGGCTTAGACTCGAGAGTCTTGGCAACGTCAACTGTAGAAACGGCACCGGTGAGGTTTGCCCTGCGCTGGGTACCATAACCTACTACAACGGCCTCGTCGAGGAAGTCTGCAGAGTCTGAAAGAACGACTTTCAGTCCTTTAGCAGCAGATACTTCAAGAGTCTGATAACCTACGCAAGAAACTTCGAGTTTTGCGCCTGTCTTAACGGTTATAGAGAAATTACCGGCGATGTCGGTCATAACACCGTTTGTGGTTCCCTTCTCTACAACACTAATATTTTCGCCTTTCTACGCAAGCAGATGGGCGTTTTTTGCGAAATTTTCGCTAAAAAATCTATCTGAAAAACGGATACTTTTTTATCAATTTTTCCGCTATTTCGAGTTCATCGGCCTTGATATACAGTTTCAGCATAGTCGAACTGGAATGCCCCGTGATTTTCATAATATCCATCAGGTCCATTCCGGCCAGATACATAAGTGTGGCACCCGTTCTGCGCGCCGTATGGGAACTTACCTTCTGCGCCCGTTCTCCCAATCCCGCTTTTTGCGCAACCACCTTTATATACCTGTTGAAATGTTGAGTCCAGATATGTGGAAGGGTGAAATCATATTTTTCAAGCAAGGCCATAAGTGACTTGTTACAGGGAATGCAAACTCTTTTCCCGGTCTTTTTTTGAGTGATGAACAGTACAGGATGTTTGTCGGACAGATAACCCAATGATTTCTTGCGAATGGTGCTGTAGTCGGAAAAGCGCTGGGCGGTAAGAACTCCTATCAGAAAAATGTCCCTTGCAACCGAATAGACTTCGGGCAGATCCGACAAATCTGCGTCTTCGATGGCCTGCAGCTCTTCGTGGTTGAGATAAATGCCCGGCGACGGCTCCCGGGAGACTTTGAAACGCTTGTTCTTGTATGTATAGCATTTGTTGCACCCGTCGCTTTCGGCACAGGAAAGGATGGTTTTCAGCGTTCCCAGATACTTTCCGATCGTATTCTGACGCAACCCGTTATCTCTCATATACTGAACAAACTTATAATAGAATTGCATATTCATATCTTTCCAGTCCAGCGTTCCCGTCACGTTTTCTTCGAATTCCTTAAACAAGGATACGGTCCTGTTTATTATGTAGGTGCTGCCCACAGAGTACCGATTTCCTTTTTCTGTACAGCGAACGCCGGACCTGACGTCTTGGAGGTACAGATTGACGTAGTTGTTCATACTAACTTTCAATGAATTTACAGAATGTCCCATTTTTAAAAAAATTTAAAAAATAATTTGTTTTTGTTAAAAATTTGTTAGTAAATTTCTTTTTTTTGAAATAATTATTTATCTTTGCGAGCCTTTGTGTGCCTAAAATATTTGAGCCATACAAGGGAGAAAGAGAAAAATTAACACAATTAATTTATCTATGAATGCGATTCAATTAACAAAAAAAGCTTGCGCAAGCAAGTTTCTCGCAGCGTTTGTTTGCGTTGCCTGCCTTTGTGGCAGCTAT
>JAGHTF010000091.1 GCA_018065485.1 Candidatus Cryptobacteroides fimicaballi
TTTGCCGAGATGCTCGGTGAGGTGGTATGGGACACCAGGACCAACGTAGAGAAGAGAATGCTTGCCGAGCACGGAGCCTGCCAGGGCAAGATGGATATCGCAAAGGTTGCCAAGCAGCTCAATCTGGATGCCATTCACGATTCCGTTCACGAGATGGCAAAGGACGAAGCCCGTCACGGCGCCGGCTTCCAAGGCCTTTTCAACCGCTACTTCAAAAAATAACCATAGCTGGCAAAAAAGGCGGCAATGACGGGGAGGCATTTTTCTGCCGAGTCCGCCATTGCCGCTTTTCTTTACGGGAAGGTCTTTCTACTTCTCGGGTTTCATTATGATTTCGGTTACGTTGCCGCAATAGAGAATTTCCTTAGCGGTCTGCCTGATGGCTTCGGGCGTGAGGCTCTTTACGGCATTCTCATAGCCGGCCACGGTCTCTACTCCATATTTCTCCCAGTTTGAAATGCTTGAAATCCAGAAAGAGGTGGTGAGTTTCTTCTCGGGAATCTTTTTCTCCAGATTCTTCACGGTCTTGTCGAATTCCTCGGCGGAAGGACCTTCGGTTGCAAGTTTCTGAACACCTTCGACTGCAAGCTGGCGCAGACGGTCGCACTTGTCCTCGTTGGTGTCGAATGCTACCTCTAACGTGCGGCAGGCATCGGGTCCGTTAGAAACGCTTCCGTGCACACTTGCTCCGTAGGTTCCGCCCTCGTCTTCACGGAGCGTGGCGGTATAAATCATATTCAGAATATAGCTTACGGCCTCGTAATTTACTGCTGCCACGGTGCTGTAAGGCTGGTTCACCTTGTAGAACTGAAGAACGGTAACCTTGGGCTGTTCCATTGCCGTGCGGAACTCGTTGGTATGGGAACCGTCTGCATAACTGTCATTGTTCGATTTCCAGTTCTTGGGCGCTGAACCCTTCTTTATTGCTCCGAGATACTTCTGGACCAGAGGGAGAATATCATCGGTCTTGAAGTCGCCGGCTATGATTGCGGTAGCTCCGTTGGCACCGGTAAAGAGCTGGCGGTAAACTTTTTCAAGCCCCTGCAGGTTTGCCTTTGCAAGAACCTCTTCGTTAATAAGGAAGCGGCGGGGTGAGTCAAACAGGGTATTGTATATGGCCTCCTGGAATTTGAACTGAGACTGCTTTACCAGATTGGGCAGAACGGCCTTGATCTGGTTGTAGCCAACGTTGTATTCGTCCTCGTTGAACCTGGGCTTTTCGAAGTAAAGGTATGCAAGCTGCAGAGCGGTTTCAAGATCCTTGACTGTGCTGGAACCGCTGACTCCGTGGGTGAGTGTGCCGATTTCGGGATATACGCTCACCTGTTTTCCGGACAGCATCTTGGCAACGGTGGTCTGAGGGAATTCAGCCACGCCGGTATTGTAGAGATACTGCCCCCAGACGTTATCTTCGATATGATAAAGGTCCTTGTCGGCAACGATGCTGCGTCCGCCTTTCTTGAAGATTGTGAACTGAATCTTGTCCTTCTCTTTGTCATTGGGTCTGAAGATAAGTTTCATTCCGTTAGATAGGACATATTCCTTGGAATCGTAGATGCCGTCCTTGCTGCTCTTGACTGCACAGGCGGGGAGGGCCGCTGCGTCGAGGAAACTTGTAGGAATCTCTTCTACCTCATTGGGCTTGATGTCGGATTCGCGGACAGCCTTGATTTTGGCCTGAATCTCTTCGTCTGAAGGAATTTGCACACCATCTTTCTGGGGAGCGGTGATGTAAACCACCAGATTCTCCTTGGTTATGAGCTGCTTTACTGCTTCATTGATTGCCTGGTCGGGCAGCGCAGACATAAGCTGCTGGGCCATAGCATATTTCATATCGGGTGCAAGCAGATAGGCGTTAACGGTGAAGTTGCGGACGATAGGCTGGATGAACTGTGCGTTCTTCCTTGTATCGGCCTTCTTTGCCTCGCTCTCGAGCTGAGAGAGAATCTCCTGCTTTGCGCGTTTGATTTCGTCGGAAGTGAAACCGTAGCGTCCCATCTTCTCGGCTTCGGTATAGATAGCCTCGAATGCGGGCATAATTGATTCGTCTTTGCAGGCGGCAGAGAAGCATACCACGTCGTTGAAATTGGTGATTCCGAATATTCCCGCATCGGCTGCGAGAAAATCTGCATCGGGCTTTGATGCAATGTCGCTCAGACGCTCGTTCTCCACTATGCTTACGATTCCCTTAAGGAGATCGGTGATAGCGGCTACCATTGTGTTGTTTGCTTCAAAGGGCATAGCCTCGCTCTTCCAGAAGAGGTTGATGGATGTGCTTGTAGCCTCTTTGTCGGTGAAAATGCTTACGATGGGCTCCTCATTGTCGGGAATGGGATGAGATGCCTTGGGCTGGGGATTAACCGTAGCGGGGATGTCGGCGAAGATGGTTTTGATCTTGGCTTCCACCTCGTCCACGTCGATGTCTCCCACAACAATGAGAGCCTGCATATCGGGACGGTACCAGGTATGGTAGAAATCGACCAGGGTCTCAGGCTTGAAGGTCTTGAGGTTCTCTTCGGTTCCGATAATGGAACAATCCTCGAACTTGGAGCCTTTGCACAGGCACTTGAAGAGTTCGGTGTTGTTTCTCCAGCCGAATGTGTTGCGGGTGCGCTTCTCTTCCAGGATAACTCCGCGTTCTGCATCGATTTCGGCAGCATCGCAGTTTACGAAGTGAGAGTAGTCGTGCATTATAAGGAGGCAGCTGTCCACAACGGTGGGCCTGATAAGAGGAATGTTATTGAGCATATACGCGGTGACTTCCTTGCCTGTAGAAGCATTTACGTTGCCACCGAAGCTTGCTCCAATGCTCTCGAGCCAGTTGAGAAGATTCTTTTCGGGGAAGTTCTTGGTCCCGTTGAAGCACATATGCTCCAGGAAGTGAGCGAGACCGTCCTGGGAAGGATTCTCCTGGATGGCTCCCACGTTGGATATAAGGTAAAATTCGCAACGGTTCTCGGGGAGTGCGTTGTGACGGATGTAGTAGGTCATTCCGTTTTCGATTTTTCCGACCTTGATGGAAGGATCTGTGGGAAGTGCCGGCATCTGCTGGGCCATTCCCATGCTCATAGCGCCAAAGAGCGCAAAAACCAACAAAAGTAATTTTTTCATTTTATGATGTAGTGTATTAGTTGAGTAGTACAGTGCAAAAGTATATACAATATTTCAGCTATGCAATAATTACGCAATATTACATATTATTTTTTTATTTTTGCATTGATATGATTGAAGATTTCAGGCTTAGGATATTTGATGCTGTTGCCCGTCTGGGCAGTTTTACCTCTGCTGCCAAGGAATTGGGAGTCACCCAGCCGGCGGTGAGCCAGAATATTGCAGAACTGGAACGGCAGCTGGACTCCGCGCTGTTTCTCAGGGAGCGGGGCCGGGTGTCGCTCACCGGAAAGGGGAGGTTGTTCAAGTCCTATTCCGACCAGATTCTTCATTGGTACAGGGTTGCCGAGATGGCTTTCAAGCCCGAAATGGCCCTGGGCTCGAATGAGGAGCCGGCAAAGCCGATGGTCCTTAAGCTCGACGATACCAGCGATGCGCATATTTGGTCGTCGCAGGGAGATATCCACATAAGCATAAAAAAAGCCGGATCTGAATGACCCGGCTTTTATATTAAAGGTATAGGTTTACTTCCCTGCAAGTTTCTTGTAGGTCTCGAAACGGATCTTAGCGAATTCCTCGGTTTTCTGCAGGAGTTCATCTGCAGTCTCGGGGAAGAGCTTGCTCAGTGAAGAGAATCTTACCTCGCCCTTGAGGAAATCCTGGAACTTGGTCCAATCGGGCTCCTTGCTGTCGAGAGAGAACGGATTCTTGTCGCTGCCCTCGAGTTCGGGGTTGTAACGGTAGAGCTGCCAGTATCCGCAATCGACTGCGAGTTTCTCTTCCTTCTGGCTAAGTCCCATTCCGGCCTTGAGCCCGTGGTTGATACAGGGAGCATATGCAATGATGAGGGACGGTCCGTCGTATGCCTCGGCTTCCTTGATGGCATTCATATACTGAACGGGGCTGGCACCCATTGCAACCTGGGCAACGTAAACGTAGCCATAGCTCATAGCCATCATTCCAAGGTCCTTCTTGCGGATTTTCTTACCGGATGCCGCGAATTTGGCGATGGCTCCTGCGGGGGTAGCCTTTGAAGACTGTCCGCCGGTGTTGGAGTAAACCTCCGTATCGAGTACCAGGATATTCACGTTCTCGCCGCTGGCAAGTACGTGGTCGAGTCCGCCGTAACCGATGTCGTAGGAAGCTCCGTCACCGCCGATTATCCACTGGCTGCGTGCGGGGATATATTGCTTGAGTTCCAGCAGAGCCTTGCAGGTGTCGCACTTGCACTCTTCCATAAGAGGAACGAGCTTGTCGGCGACTTCGCGGGTTACATTGTAATTTCCGCGGTTGTCGAGCCACTGCTGATAGAGAGCCTTCATTTCGTCGGTGCACTTGGGACACTCAAGTCCCTTCTTCATAAGGGAGGCAACAGTCTCGCGGATGCGGTCGGATCCCAGATGCATACCCAGTCCGAATTCGCAGAAATCCTCGAACAGAGAGTTCTGCCAGGCCGGTCCGTGACCCTTCGCATTCGTGCAGTAGGGAGATGCGGGGAATGAAGCACCGTAGATCGATGAGCATCCGGTAGCGTTGGAAATCATCATATGGTCTCCGAAAAGCTGGGTGATGTTCTTGATGTAGGGAGTCTCACCGCAACCTGCGCAGGCGCCGCTGTACTCGAACAGAGGCTGTGCGAACTGTGCGTTCTTCATATTGGCCTTGGGATCGACAACGGGTTTGTAGCCGATCTTGGAGTTGAGGTAGTCGAATGATGCCTGTTCCTGCTCGTTCTGAGTATAAGGCTGCATAGAAAGAGATTTCTCCTTGCTCAGACAAACATCGACGCAGTTGCCGCAACCGGTACAGTCTGCGACTGAAATTCCGAGGACGTACTTGTATTCCTTGAGGTTTGCCTTGCCCTGGGCAATCTTCATACCCTTGGGAGCCGCGGCGGCCTCTTCGTCGGTAAGGAGGAACGGACGGATGGCGGCGTGAGGGCAGACGAATGCGCAACTGTTGCACTGAATACAGGTCTCGGCGTTCCATACGGGAACGTTCACTGCCACTCCGCGCTTCTCATAAGCGGCTGTTCCGGCAGGCATTGTTCCGTCCTGATAGGGGAGGAATGTGCTGACGGGGAGGGAATCTCCGTTCTGGGCGTTCACAATGTCGGCGATGTCCTTAACGAACGGTGTCGCAAGGCGGCTGGCGTTGGGATTTGTGAACTTTGCGGAGATGGTTGCCCATTCTTCGGGAACGTTGACCTGAGTATATTCTCCACCGCGGTCGATGGCCGCATAGTTCATATTCACAATCTGTTCACCCTTCTTGCCGTAGCTCTTGAGAGCGGCTTCCTTCATATACTTCACGGCGTCCTCGGCGGG
Organism: Candidatus Cryptobacteroides fimicaballi; assembly: GCA_018065485.1. Lineage (GTDB taxonomy): Bacteria > Bacteroidota > Bacteroidia > Bacteroidales > UBA932 > Cryptobacteroides > Cryptobacteroides fimicaballi. The sequence continues at coordinate 5,439 of JAGHTF010000091.1, forward strand.
AATGATGCCTGAGATGCGGAAGAATGCGCTCTGAAGGATGGTGTTGGTTCTTCCGCCCAGACCTATTTCAGCTGCAATCTTGGTAGCGTTGATGATGTAGAACTTGATGTTCTTCTTGCCGATGACAGCCTTTACGTTGTCGGGAATGCGCTTGATGGTCTCTTCCTCGTCCCAGATAGAGTTGAGCAGGAGGCTGCCTCCGTCCTTGATACCCTTTAGAACGTCATATTTCTCGAGATAAGAGGGTACGTGGCAGGCAACGAAATCCGGAGTGCTCACAAGGTAAGGAGCTTTGATGGGTTCATCGCCGAAACGAAGGTGAGAACAGGTGTATCCGCCGGACTTCTTGGAGTCATAGTCAAAGTATGCCTGGCAGTATTTGTCGGTATGGGAACCGATAATCTTGATGGAGTTCTTGTTGGCACCTACGGTACCGTCGGAGCCCAGACCGAAGGACTTGCACTCGGTGGTGCCCTTCTTTACGATGGAGATTTCTCCCTTTGTGGGCAGGCTCTTGAACGTAACGTCGTCGGTGATTCCGATTGTGAAATCGCTCTTGGGCTTTTTGAGCTCAAGACTGTCGTAAACTGCAATGATCTGTGCAGGAGTCGTGTCCTTTGAAGAAAGACCGTAACGTCCGCCTACGATAAGAGGGGCGACGTCCTTTCCCTGGAACATACTCTTTACGTCCAGCAGCAGGGGCTCTCCGAGAGCTCCGGGTTCTTTGGTGCGGTCCAGAACCGCAATCTTCTTCACGCTCTTCGGGAGAACCTTGAAGAAGTATTTCTCTGAGAAAGGACGGTAGAGGTGAACGGTTACGAGGCCGTATTTGCGTCCGTGCTTTCCGAGATAGTCGATAGTCTCCTTAATGGTTTCGGTTACTGAGCCCATTGCAACGATTATGTTCTCGGCATTGGGGTCTCCGTAGTATTCGAAGGGCCTGTACTGACGCCCGCTGATTTCTCCGATTTCACCCATATAGCGGGCTACGATGTCGGGAATTGCGTCGTAAACCTGATTGCGGGATTCTACAAACTGGAAAAATACGTCGGGGTTCTGCGCGGTTCCCCTGGTTACCGGAGCCTCGGGGTTGAGGGCACGGGCACGGAAATTCTGAAGAGCCTTTTCGCTGATGAGCCCTTTGAGCTTTTCTTCGTCAAGAAGCTCTATTTTCTGAATTTCGTGTGAGGTGCGGAATCCGTCGAAGAAATGCAGGAAAGGCAGGCTTCCCTTGATAGCCGAAAGGTGTGCTACGGCTGCAATGTCCTGTGCTTCCTGAACTGAACCCGATGCCAGCATACAGAAACCTGTCTGTCGGCAGGCCATAACGTCCTGCTGGTCTCCGAAGATTGAGAGTGCGTGTGATGCGAGCGCGCGTGCCGATACGTGAAAAACGCAAGGGAGCATTTCTCCTGCAATCTTGTACATATTGGGAATCATAAGGAGGAGACCCTGGGATGCTGTGAAAGTGGAGGTAAGGGCACCTGCCTGCAGCGAACCGTGAACGGCGCCGGCGGCACCCGCTTCGCTCTGCATTTCAGTAACCTTTACGGTTTCTCCCCAGAGGTTCTTTTTTCCGTGAGCGGCCCATTCATCTATGTTTTCCGCCATTGTGGAAGACGGAGTGATAGGATAGATGGCTGCGTGCTCGCTGAACAGATATGCGATGTTGGACGCAGCCTGGTTTCCGTCACAGGTAATGAATTTCTTTTCTTTTGCCATATTATTGCTGTTTAAGTTTTATTGAATTCCTTCGATTGTTATCTCTTTGTATCCTTCGGCCTCGCAGATTCGCTTTACAAGCCCCTGCAGTACGTTCTTAGGCCCGGTTTCGACGAAGTGCACGCATCCGTCGCGCAGCATATTCCCAACGGATTGCGACCATTTTACCGGAGATGTAAGCTGCGACAGCAGGTTTGCCTTTATTCTTGCCGGGTCGGTTTCGGGCAGGGCGGTTACATTCTGGTACACCGGGCAGATCGGGGCCTTGAATCCTGCGGCCTCGATAGCCTTGGCCAGCTCCACCCGCGCAGGCTCCATAAGAGGGGAGTGGAATGCTCCTCCGACCGGCAGCGGCAGTGCACGCTTTGCGCCCATCTCCTTCAATTTTCCGCAGGCCCGACTGACGGCATCCTCTTCCCCCGAAATTACGAGTTGCCCGTTGGAGTTGTAGTTGGCCGGAACCACAATCCCTTCGGTGCATCGGCATACTTCTTCTACCGTTTCATCCGGCAGGCCGATGATTACCGCCATCCGACCCGGGGTGTTTTCGCAGCATTTCTGCATTTCTCTTGCGCGGATGGAAACAAGTCTGAGCCCGTCTTCGAAATTGAGCACTCCTGCGGCGGCGAGGGCTGAGAATTCACCCAGGGAATGTCCGCACACCATATCGGGTTTTACTTTGCAGGAGCATTCGGCCAGAACAGCGGAATGCAGGTAGATGGCCGGTTGGGTTACGTTTGTGGCCAGCAGAGCCTGATCGTCGGTGCCGAACATAAGGTCGGTAATCCGGAATCCGAGAATTTCGTTGGCCCTTTCCATCATATCCCTGGCCTTGGCGGAGGATTCGTAAATCTCTCTGCCCATACCGGGGAATTGGGATCCCTGGCCAGGAAATATGCTTGCGTAACTCATAACTCACAAAATTAACAAAAATTGTAGTATTCTGCAATAATAAAAATTGTAACTTTGCACTTCGGGAGGGCTTTGAACGAACTCTCCATAGCATTTGAAATTATGAGAAAACTAAAAACTTTATTGATTTTCGTCCTTCTTTCGTCCGTTTCGCTTTCGGCTTGGGGACGGACTCCCAAGTATGTATTTTATTTCATTGGAGACGGAATGGGTATAAACCAGGCTGCAGCCACCGAGATGTATATGCATTCGGTCGGTTTGGGAGACCTGAATTTCAGGCACTTTCCTTATACCGGGTTTGTTACTACAACTCCTGCAAACAGCCGCGTGACCGACTCCGCCGCCGCGGGGTCTGCGCTTTCGACAGGGCATAAGACGTATAACAGCGCCATCGGAGTCAATGCCGACACTGTAGAAGTGGAAACATTGTGCGAACGGGTCATCCGCTCCGGCTACGCTGCCGGTGTAGCCAGTTCCGATGCCGTAGATCTTGCAACTCCGGCCGCCTTCTATGCCCACGCCGGCAACCGTAACGATTATGAGAACATAGCCGGAGACCTGGTTGCTTCCAAACTTTCCTTCGCCGCCGGCGCTTCCATCAAATCCAACGGGAAAGGCAATGATGCCTGGGTAGCTGAAGCTGAAAGGAAAGGCTTTACCGTTTTTGGAGGTGACAATAAGTATAGCCCTTGCAATGGACCTGTGATCTGCCTTTCCGACGATATGTCTAAGAGCAATCTGTCGTATGCCATAGATAGGAAAGAGGGCCAGACTTCGCTCGAGGAGTTTACATCGGCTGCCATCGACCATCTTTACCGCAACAGTAGGAAAGGATTCTTTCTTATGGTGGAAGGGGCTATGATAGACCACGCCTGCCATTCCCGTGATGCAGGAGCTATGGTAAGCGAGATTATGGATTTCTCCAAATCGGTCGATTGTGCTCTTCGGTTCTATGAACAGCATCCCGACGAGACTCTGATTGTGGTAACGTCTGACCACGAGACCGGATACGTTATGATTACTTACGGAGAAACTTCCCTTGTCGGCAATCAGAAATGCAGTATGAATGAACTTACCGACATTTTCCTTGAGATGAGCGCCGACGGTAATATCCCCGGCTGGCCCGAGGTGAAGCAGGTGCTTTCCGACAAACTCGGGCTCTGGAGCAAAGTGCCTGTAACCAAGGATGAAGAGAAGGTTTTCACTCAGCTTTATAAGGAATCATTCCTGGATCTGACAAGTGATATGCAGAAGGATCTTTACAATTCCAACAAGAAACTTGCTTTCGAGGCTGTAAATCTGCTCGGACGTAAGGCCGGAATCAACCTTTTCGGAAGTTCGCATTCCGGTTCTCCTGTAGGACTTTATGTCAAAGGCGCCTGTGCCGACGAATTTATTGTCTGCAAAGACAACACCGACATATCCAAAGTGATAGCAAGGGTGGCAAGGTATAAATAATTTTATTACCTTTGCCGTCCGGATTGCCCCCCTAGTTTAATGGATAAAATTTAGGATTCCGGTTCCTACGATAGGCGTTCGATTCGCCTGGGGGGTACAAAGAATGAAATCTTCTGAAACTGCCCGAAATGCTTTGAACTCAAAATCAACGAGTTGGTACCTCGGACAATTTCGTTAAAAACCACCTGTTTTCGCTTAGGTTGACAAAAAGTTGACAAAAATCAGA
>JAGHTF010000027.1 GCA_018065485.1 Candidatus Cryptobacteroides fimicaballi
AATTTCCAGCTGATCCTTGGCACTCTTTAATTCCTAAAAGAATTAACGCTCTCGATTTTCCTAGTTCTTGGTACTTTCTTGCTTGTACTTTCCTTTCAATAATTCAAAGAACTTTCTCTTTGGATCTTTTTGCTTTTCTCTTCGCTCAGCTTCCTCGCTCGACCGGTCACAACCGCAAGGTTGCTCACGCTCTCACTTGTCGCTTCACTCGATAAAAACAAAAATCTCTCAAAGAACTTCCAAAGAACTCCCGCGTTGTGGTGCGAAAGGGTTGCAAAGGTAGATATTTTTTTCTAAACCGCAAATCTTTTTTCAATTTTTTATCAGAAATTTTAACTTTGTACCTATGAAACTCCTATCAATCCTACTTGCAGCAGTGCTGCCAATCATTCCTTACCCCCAGGAAGTGACTCTGAACAAAGGCTTTTTCAATGCCAAGGGGGCATCTTTCACCTGCGAAGAGAACATCAGCCAGGAAGAGTACAACAAAATTACCCTGCTTGCCCACGAGCTCAGCGCCCACACAGAGCGTAGCAGTAGCATAGCAAAAACCATAATGCTCAAGGAATCGGCACAAAAGGGGGCCGTGAAAGGCTTTATATTTTATAAGGATTCCTCTATCCCGGCCGAAGGTTACAGAATAACCGTAAGCCCAAAGTCCGCGCAGATAGTTACATCAGACTATAAAGGACTCCTGAACGCACTCAGTACAATCAGGCAGATGCTGCCCCCTGAAATTTATTCCTCCACCGGCAAGGGCGAAGGAAGATGGGCAATCCCCTGCTGCGAAATAAACGACTATCCCCGTTTCGCCTGGAGAGGAATGCATCTGGACTGCTCCCGTCACTTCTGGTCGGTAGAGGAAGTGAAGAAGTACCTCGACATTATGTCGATGTACAAACTCAACCGCTTCCACTGGCATCTCACCGACGACCAGGGCTGGAGAATCGAAATTAAGAAATATCCCCTCCTTACCGAAATCGGCGGTTTCCGCAGCGGAACGGCAATAGGCAAGAACTGGCAGAATGCCAAGAGCGACGGTATCCGTTACGGCGGATTCTACACTCAGGAGCAGGTTCGCGACATTATTTCATACGCGGCCGAACTGGGCATAGAAGTAGTTCCCGAAATTGACCTCCCGGGTCATATGCTGGCAGCAATCGCTTCCTATCCTGAACTTTCCTGCACCTCTGAAAAACAGGAAGTCTGGACCCAATGGGGTATCTCGGAGCACGTGCTGTGCGCCGGAAAGGAAACAACCTTCACCTTCCTCGAAGGAGTTCTTGGAGAACTTGCAGAGCTTTTCCCCTACGAGTACATTCATATAGGTGGAGACGAATGTCCCAAGACAGAATGGGAGAAATGCCCTCTGTGCCAGGCAAAAATCGCCGAACTGGGCCTCACCGACAAGAACGGGTTCAAAAAGGAACAGTATCTTCAGACCTACGTTACAGCCAGAGTGCAGAAGTTCCTTGCAAGCAAGGGAAAGAAAATCATAGGATGGGACGAGATTATGGAAGGCACACTTGAAGAAGGAGCCACCATTATGTCCTGGAGAGGCACAAAGGGAGGCATAGAGGCTGCTCAGAAAGGGTTCAAAGCCATTATGACCCCCTATACCTACTGCTATTTCGACTACAGGCAGTCCAATAAGAAGGATGAACCCGGCGTAGGAAACGTTCTGGGTTACGATGCGGTTTACAAATTCAATCCCGTCGAAGGTCTCAATGAAACACAAGCGGCCAACATCCTTGGCGTGCAGGCTAACCTTTGGACCGAATTCATACGCACCAATGAACATCTTGAATTTATGCTTCTGCCCCGTTTGCAGGCTCTGAGCGAAGTACAGTGGTGCAACCCCGAAAACAAGAACCTCGGACGCTTCAAGACCTCTCTCAAAGAGTATCATCTCAAAGCACTCGACTTCCTGGGATACAACTACCGCCCTTTGGATTAGAGAATTATTTCTTCTCCCTCATAGAACAGCAGCAGCCTCGTCTGGAACAGGCACTCATAGCGGGCCTGGATAAAGTTTGAGGCTGCTTCTATGTTTTTGTCCTTTGCCTGATTGTATTCGGTTATATTGGCCTTTCCGGCAGCATACTTCTCCTTGGTGAGTTCAAACGACTTGTATGAACTTTCGGCGGCCTTCCCGCTGCTTATGAACTTGGACTGGGAAGCGACGGCATTGTAGTAGGCCTGCTGAATCTCCTTGTACAGCTCCTTCTTTACGCTTTCGAGCTGGAGCTGCTGGTTGCTGTAGTTCAGCTTCGCCGCCTTAAGACTGTTGGCGTTGGACATTCTGGAAAAGATGGGGATGTTCAACGACAGCCCTACATACTGGCTGAAATTATTCTTAAGCTGTTCAGAGAAAGTGGGGGATGGCAGACCGTTGGTCGTATAGTAATTGGTGCCTATCCCTCCGCTCAAGGAGAGCGTCGGGGAAAATGCGCCCTTTGCAACAGCGATATTCCTTTCGGCGTATGCTACGCGGGCTTCTTCTGCCTTAATCGCAGGTTTTACTTCTAGCGCGGCCGCATAAATCTGCTCGGGATTTTTCAGAACCGTTATTTCCATTCCTTCCACGTCGGGGGTCTCTATGGAGAAGTTCTCCGGAGAGTCCAATTCCAGTAACTGAGAAAGTTCCAGAACCGAAAGACGCAGGTTGTTCTGCGCCTGCACGACATTCAGGCAGCTCTGGGCATAGGTTGCTTCCTGTGCCGCAACGTCGGCCTCGCTGGCCTTCCCGCTCTCCCGGACGTGCTTTATCCGCTCTACGAGTATTGAATCCACCTCCTGCTGAGACTTTGCCACGGAAAGCATCTCTGTATCGTACAGGATTTCCATATAAGCCCTGGCCACGGCTATGCGTATGTCGTCCCTGGTCTTCTCCAAATCCTTAGTCGCAGCCTCAAGGTCAAGCCTGGAAAGCTTCACGTTGTTCACCAGCTGCAAACCCTGGAAAACAGGCATCTCTCCTCCAAGGCTGAAAGACGTCGAAGTCGTGTTAGTATTCGCATAGGTATTGTCGGCAGTAAGTCCCCGCCCGAACGAGAAATTCTGTGAGGCCCCGGCCGACACTCCCGGCAGAAACCGGTTCTTTGCCGTATTCAGGGCTATCTCCTTCTGTTCTACCGATATCTTGCTCTGCTTTACCGTAATATTGTGCTCAAGCGCATAGTCTATGCAATCGCTCAGGCTCCAGGGCGTACCGCAGGCAAGAATCATTGCCATTATCAACGTTTTCATTTTTCGACAATTTTAGTTCCACGGACCACGTCACCTTCCTTAAGGCCTTCCTTGATTTCTATGTTGACTCCATCGCTCATCCCGGTCTGAACCAGTGTCTTTTCGTACTGCTTTTCTCCGGTCTTCAGATAAACGAAAGTGCTGTCGCCCGAGAAATCAAGCGCACTCTCCTGCACGGAAACGACCTTCTCCACAGCATCCAGGACAATCTCGGCGTTTGCACTGTATCCCGAACGGATGACCTTGTCGCCGGGCACCTTTACCGCCGCCTTAATCTCGAACTGATTGGTTCCGTTGTTTTCCACCGCCTTCGGAGAGATGTACTCGAGGGTAGCATCGAGAGCAAAATTCTGCAACGCTCCTATGGTTATGATCATCGGTGTCCCTTCGGCAAGAAGGCCTACCTCGGTTTCATCGACATTCCCGTCAAAGATAAGGTCCGACATATTCGCAACCGTAGCGACGGTGGTACCGTCATTCATCGTATTTGCCTGAATCACCGAATTCCCCACCTTTACCGGAATATCCAGAATCAGCCCGGTAATCGTCGAACGCACCAGCGTAGAGCTCCCGGTTGCGTTGGAGGACGAAACGCCGTCCCTGATGACTTCCAGCGACTCCTTTGCGGCCGCCATCTCCTCTTTTGCCTGATTCAATTGCTGCAGAATCTGATCATATTCCTCGGAACTTACAAGCTGCTTGTCATACAGCGATTTTTCGCGGTCATAATTGGTCTGCGCCTGCTTGAGATTCAGTTCGGCCAGCCTCAGACGGCTCTGCGCCGCACTCAGGGAATTCATATCGGGAATAACCTTGAGCTTAGCTATAACCTCATTCTGCTGAACGGTTTCACCGGCCTGCTTGTACAACTCTGCAATGATTCCGTTTATCTGAGGCTTCACGTTCACCTCGTTGCGGGGGACGATTTTCCCCGTAATTACGGTAGTCTTGCGAATGTCGGCGCGTGTTGCGGTCAGTTCCTTGTACAACACTTCTTTCGGTTGCGATTTCACGAACAGGAATGCGAACGTTCCCAGAATCACAATTCCGATAAGCGCGAAAATAATGTACTTGACAATACGTTTCATATATCTGTAATTTTTTAACTATTCGTCTCTCATTGCATCTACCGGACGGATCTTCATCGCCCTTAGGGCAGGAGCAAGCCCCGCCAGCATCCCCAGTACAGCCAGAAGCACCGCCGACAGTACCGCTGTCCCAAAATCTATCTGGAACGCCGCCTGCCCTTTGGTTATCATTTCCATCACATTGAGAATCAGCACACTGAACACTATTCCCAGCGACCCTGCAGTAACCGTGAGAGCCACGCTTTCGAGCATAATCTGCGAAAGAATGTCGGACGGGGTCGCCCCGATTGCACGGCGGATTCCTATCTCCACCGTCCGTTCCCTAACCGTAACCATCATAATATTGCTTACGCCGATGGCTCCGGCCAACAAGGTCCCGAGACCTACCAGCCATACCAGGAAGTTAACTCCCCGGAACAGCGTATCCACCATATTGAAAAACTGCTCCAGGTAGAAGAAAATGAGCGCTCCCTTGTCGGTGGGGTCGAAGGTATGCTCCCGGGCCACAATATGGCGTATTCTGGCTTCAAGAGAACTTGACTTGACTCCCGACCTGGCGGTAAGGCATACTATATCTACATCCTTCCCCCTGTTCAGGAGTTTCTGGGCATAAGATACAGGTACAACCACCGCCGAAGAGGCATCTCCGTTAATGTTAATGTTTCCTGTCGAGAAATCCACACCCACAATCCTGAGAAATACGGGTCCGGCCTTGATTGTCTGTCCGCAGGGGTCTCCTCCCTCGGGGAAGAGTTCTTCATACACTTTCTTGCCTATCACACACACCTTCCTTTCCGTCATCACGTCGGCCTCGGTAATGTACCTTCCGTATTTCAACCTTGGGGTCTCGATTTTTACGTAGTCGGCGTCGATGCCCTTGAATACGATGGAAGACGTGTGCACATCCCTTACCGCCGTCCATCCCCACGCCGAAACAGCTCCTGTTGCCGTTTCAAGCTCAGGAATGAGTGTTTTCAGGCGAAGGATGTCATCCTGGGTAAGATTCCAGCTGCGATCCTCCCTGAATCCGTTGTAGGCCTTGGTGGTATTGTCGGCGAATATTACTATGGCATTGGATGCAAAGCCTTCGAAATTCTTGCCCAGCATCTCCTTGAGACCCTGTCCTCCACCCACGAGGAAAAGGAGCATGAACAGGCCCCAGAATATTCCAAAGCCGGTAAGCAGGCTGCGGCTCCTGTTGCGCACAAGAGAATCGCCTATCTCGCGGAATGTATCTTTGTCGAGTCTCATCAGTCTGCTCTCAAACTTTCTATGGGTCTCACCTTGGCAGCCTTTCTTGCCGGTATGAGGCCGGCCAGGGTTCCTGCAACAATAAGAACGGCTGTTACACCCACCGCAGTACCCACGCTCACGGTAGGATTTTCCATTATCTTAATCGACGAGTCGAAAATCTCCATAGACGAAGCCCCGACCGTTTTATCCATTATCTCGCATACCACCAGTCCGAGAACCATTCCCACATAGCCGAACACGGCCGTAATGGCAACACTTTCGCTTATGATAAGCCTGATAATGTCCCGGGGGCTCGCGCCTATGGCCTTTCTTATTCCGAATTCGTGCGTCCTTTCCTTAACGGTAATGAGCATAATGTTGGATACTCCCACAATCCCGCTCATAAGGGTAAAGATACCGATTATCCAAAGTGCGATTTCCAGGATACTGCGGCCTTTTTCCATCTGCATTGCCATTGTGAACCGGTTCCATATCCAAAAAGCGCTTTCGTCGTCGGGAGCCGCCATATGCCGCTCGTTCAGGGCACGCTTGAGCTTTGTCTCGAATTCTCTGTTCTGCTCCTCGGTCTTTAGCCCGTGGAACGAAACGTCTATGCTCGAAAGATATATGTTGCCGGGGGTGAGCCTCATAAGCGTAGAAATAGGAATGAGCAACTGCCTGTCGTCCTGATTTTCGTATGGCTTCCGAATACCTATTATCTTAAAGGAAAACGAGCCGACCTTGACCCTCCTGCCTATGAGCGACTCATAACTCCCCTTTCCGTCCAGCATACGGTCGGCAATGTTCGAAGGCACTATCACCACCTTGCGGAGCTGGTCCTCGTCGTTTTTGTTCAGAAAGCGTCCGGCGTATATCTCCACCTTGTTGATATTGGAATAGTCGGACCCGACTCCTCTCACATATACCGTAACTTTTGTCTTTCCGTATGTCAGCTTATAGTTGTCGCCGTCCAGGGACTTCGACGCCGACACCCTGTCTATGACGTCGGAAAATGCGTTGCCCTCGATAAAAGAAGCGTCTTTTTCCGTAAGCCGCAGCCATCTGCCTTCCTTCAGACCCCCATAGGGCTTGCTGGTACGGCCCGGATATATCTCCATTATATTGGAAGCAATATCCTCCATATTGCCCATTGTGGAATTCATAACCCCGTTGCCGGCCCCCAGCAGAATAACGAGCATAAGGATGCCCCAGGATACGGCGAATCCCGTAAGGCAGGTGCGCAACTTGTTCTTTCGCACCGACTCCCATATTTCCAGCAGAATATCCCTCATTATTTCATTATGGTAGAAGTCCCGAATGCCGAACTGTTATGACTGTAATTGTCTTCGATCGCCCCTATGAGGCCGTCCTTGATATGCACTATCCTGTCGGTGCAGTTTGCGACTCCGCTTTCGTGGGTTACTACAATAATGGTAACCTTTTCTTCGCGGTTGAGTTCGCCGAGCAGCGTCATCACCTCCTCCGAAGTCTTGGAATCGAGGGCTCCGGTAGGCTCGTCGGCCAATATGATTTGCGGATGGGTAATGAGCGAACGGGCAATCGCTACCCTCTGCTTCTGCCCTCCCGACATCTCGTTGGGATAATGGCCGGCCCAGTCCCTAAGGCCCAGCCGGTCCAGATACTCCATCGCGAGCGACTGACGTTTCCTTCGGGCTACGCCCTGATAGAAAAGCGGAAGTTCCACATTCTCGAGCGCTGTCTTAAAGGATATGAGATTGAACGACTGAAAGATGAATCCGATTTTTCGGTTCCTGTATGCGGCGGCCTCTTTCTCGCTCAGGTCCTTGATGAGGCGCCCGTCCAGCCGGTACTCCCCGCTGTCGTAATTGTCCAGAATTCCCAGAATGTTGAGAAGGGTTGACTTCCCGGAACCGGAAGTTCCCATAATTGAAACGAATTCCCCGCTGTCTATGCCAAGGTTTATGCCTTTAAGCACGTGCAGAGGCTGGGCCCCGGTGTAAATCTTGTTTACGTCTTTAAGTTCTATGAGCATCTTAATTCTAAAAGTGTATTAGTATCATAGTACACTGCAAAGGTAAATAAAAATTTTTATCAAGCAAATTTATTTACTTCTTTCATAGAAAATGCCCTCGATTCACATCGGGGGCAGTATTCAATTCTAACCTAATTTAACCTATGAAAAAACTATTCGAACACGATAATTTCAATTGCCGTGCCAAAACAGTTCCTTCGCAGAAAAATTTTAATCTACAAGGACGATTTTTTCGATCTTAACGTCCGTCAAAGGACAGTCGCGGGCATCTGTATCCTTGTGCGCAATCTTCTGTGCCACTTCAAAGCCCTCAAGAGTCTCTCCGTAAACGGTGTACTGACCGTCAAGCTGAGCGCAGGTAACCTCGTCCACAACAATGTAGAACTGGCTTCCGCTCGATTCTCTCAGAGGATTGGCCGCATCGCCCAGACGTGCCGACGCAAGAGCTCCGAGCTTATGCTTGTGGTTGGGAAGAATCTCGGCGGGAACAGTATATCCGGGGCCACCGGTTCCGAAGCGCTGCTTGTTGGCGGCATCCTTTGTGAGAGGGTCTCCGCCCTGAATCATAAATCCGGGTATAACCCTGTGGAACAGGATTCCGTCATAGAAACCCTCAAGCGCAAGCTTTGCGAAATTGTCGCGATGCTTGGGGGTATCTTCATAAAGCTTGATTCTGATTGTCCCTTCGCTGGTTACAATGTCGAATACCGGTTCTGCCGGAAGATTGGCTAATTTTTCCATAATCTGCTGTTGTTTTTCTACTGCAGCTATCGAGTCCTGTCTTGCAATTTCTGCAGCGATTGCAGCGTCTTCTGCAGCCTTCTTTGCCGAACGGCCGCAGGATGCGAGCATAAGCAGGGCGCTCACGCAGCACAGTAATGTTAAAATTCTTTTCATATTCTTGATTTTTTCAGGTTTTTCCAGATTGCAAAGCAATAAATGCCAAGGAATACGGTATCTATCCCCATTATAAGCCATTGGTTCAGGCCCAGATTGGTGAATGACAGATGCGCCGAAAAGAATCCCAGGGCAGCCCCGGCAAAACTTCCGATGGTCTTGAAATCGTAAGCTATGGGATAGTGCCTGCGTTCCAGGAGGAAACTTATGAGCATAGCTGTACCGTAACCGGCAAATCCGCCCCAGGCGCAGGCCCAGTACCCTATCTTGGGAACGAAGATTACATTAATGCTTATCATTATGGCTACCGCAATGACATTGATTATTGCGCCCCACCAGGTCTGGTCGGTAAGTTTATACCAGAAAGACAGGTTGAAGTAAATACCCATAAACAGTTCCGCCGCCATTACAACGGGAACAACTCCGAGTCCGCTCCAGTAACTCTTTCCTATAATGTATTTGAGCAAAGGCAGATAGAAAATCACGGCAAGGAAGGCCAGCAGGGAGAAGACGACAAACCACTTCATTCCGTCGGCCAGAGTCTTTTCGGTATTCTTGCCCCTGGCTTCGCCGAACACTATGGGCTCGTAGGCATAGCGGAAGGCCTGCACCAGCATAGACATTATCATCGCTATCTTAACGCAGGCACCGTAAATGCCCAATTGCACCTTTCCTTCGGTTCCCGGCATCAGATGCGGGAAAAGTATCTTGTCGGCCACCTGATTCAGAATTCCAACCAGACTCAGAAGCAGCAGAGGCCAGGCATAGCCCAGCATCCGCTTGCAAAGAGCGGAGTCGAATCTAACTTTGAGATCCTTGAGCTCAGGAATGAATCCGAAGGTTACACAAGCCGTACAAATAAGATTTATGAAGAATATGAAACCTACTCCATAGTCGTACTTCACAAATGCCGCCTCAAGTGCAGGGAAACGCCCGAACATCAGGGGCATTACAAGGAATACAAACAGATTGAGCAGAATGCTGGCAAAAATGAACGACAGTTTGAGCGCCACGAATTTGATTGGCCTTTTCTGCTGTCTTAGGCGTACGAAAAAAACGGCCTGGATCGCATCCAGAGCTGTAATCAATGCAAAGCAGCCTATGTATTCGGGATGTGCCGAATAGAGCAGCGCATCGGCAATGGGATTAAGGAACGCAAAAACAACTGCAAGGAATACGACCGAAACCGACGCCACCATCTTGAGTGCAGTGGAGAAAACGGTCTGCGGATTCTCGTTTTCCTTTCCTGCAAAACGCAGGAAAGTAGTCTCCATCCCAAAGGTAAGTAAGGCCAGCAACAGGGCCGTCCACGCATACAGGTTGGTAACAATGCCGTAGCCGCCGCTCTCGGCCGGTATCTTGTACGAATAAAGAATTATAAGCAGATAGTTGAGGAAACGTCCAACTATGCTGCTCAACCCGTATATCGCGGTATCTTTTGCCAGAGACTTAAGATTCATATTCTTTTTTTGAGTTCCAGAATTCTCACAAATTTATAAAAATATCACGATTTTCCCTCTTCCTCCGCCTGCACAAATGAAAACTTGCGCAAAACGCGAGTGACTCGCGTGTGCGCAAAGTATGGGGTAAAAAAACAACCCCGAACCAAAACGGCCCGGGGTCGGATTTATATATTAGGTTAGAATTAGTCGTTGAGAGAGATGCGCTTGAAAGCGACAACCTTCAATTCCTTATCTTCGGCTGCGAGAGCGTCCTTAACGGATATCTTCTCGTCGCTCATCTGGTAATCCTGCTCGGCAAGAGTGTTCTCTTTGAGGAACTTCTGAACACGGCCGTTAGCAATATTCTCAATCATAGGAGCTGCAAGGCTGGCAGCCTTCTCTTCTCCTACGGTCTTGATTATCTCGCGAGCCTTGTCGGCCTGCTCGGCAGTAATCCATCCCTTAGCAGTATTCGACTCGATGTGAGCCTCTGAATCTACGTGTGCAGGATTGATTCCGGCCTTCTTGAGAGCTGCGTCGATTGCCTTCTGAACAAGTTCGTCCTTGGTCTTCTGGATAGCAACCGCCTTCTCGTTTGCAAGAGTCTCGGCGGGGCAGTCCTCTGCAGAAACAGATACGGGGTTCATAGATGCAACCTGCATTGTGATTCCCTTTGCGATAGCCTCTGAAGCCTGTTTGTTGAATCCAACGATAGCGCCGAGCTTTCCGTTGATCTTATGGATGTATGCTGCTACGAAAGGAGCCTCTACAAGTGCATAAGCCACAAGAACGTGCTTCTCACCGGTCTTTCCTGTCTGGGCCTCAACTGCCTCCTCCACTGTATAGCCGTCTGCCATCTTGCAAGCCTTGAGGCCTTCGATGTCGGCAGGGCAGTTTGCAATGGCTACGTCGGCGATTGCCTCTGCAAGATTCTGGAAATTCTCATTACGGGAAACAAAGTCGGTTTCGCATCCGAGGCATACGATGATACCCTTTCCGTCGGCGATACGAGCCTTTACCGCTCCCTCTGAGGTTTCGCGGTCTGCACGCTTGGCTGCAACGAGCTTGCCTTTCTCACGGATGATGCCGATAGCCTTTTCGATATCGCCTGCGGCCTCTTCGAGAGCCTTCTTGCAGTCCATCATTCCGGCAGAAGTCATTTTACGTAATTTCATTACGTCTGCTGCTGTAATTGCCATAGTGTTTTATTGTTTTATCAAATGAAACTTATTCGGCTGCGGGAGCCTCTTCCTTTTCTTCCTTTGCGGGAGCCTCTTCTGCTGCCTTTGTGCTCTTACGGGCGCGGAGGCGCTTTGCAGGAGCCTTCTCCTCGGCAGCCTCTTCTGCAGGGGCTTCCTTTTCCTTCTCGAGCTTGCGCTCTTCGAGTCCTTCCTGGATAGCTGCACAGAGAGCGCTCATAACGCACTCGATAGACTTTGCAGCATCGTCGTTTGCCGGAATCACATAATCAATCGAGGTAGGATCGCAACAAGTATCAACCATAGCGAATACCGGGATGTTAAGACGATTGGCCTCCTTCACTGCATTGGCTTCCTTCTGGATGTCAATTACAAAAACAGCTGAAGGAAGGCGGCTCATATCGCGGATAGAACCGAGGTTCTTCTCGAGTTTCTCTCTCTGGCGTGTTACCTGAAGGCGCTCACGCTTTGCGAGTTTGTCGAAGGTACCGTCCTCGTGCATCTTGTCGATGGTTCCCATCTTCTTGATTGCCTTGCGGATGGTAGGGAAATTTGTGAGCATACCGCCGGCCCATCTTTCGGTTACTGACGGCATACCTACTGCTGTGGCTTTCTCGGAAACTATTTCCTTAGCCTGCTTTTTGGTAGCAACGAAGAGAATCTTGCGTCCGCTCTTTGCAAGCTGCTTCATCTCCTCGGCTGCCTCGTCTATCTTGACGATGGTCTTGTGCAGGTCAATGATGTGGATTCCGTTCTTCTGGTCGAAGATATAGGGAGCCATTTTAGGATTCCACTTACGGGCCTGGTGGCCGAAGTGAACACCTGCATCAAGCAATTCTTGGAAATTTGTACGTGACATTTTAATTTCTTGTTTTTTAAAACTGTCCTCACTGCGTGAGGTCTCTTTTCTTCAAGGAGGAGTAGCTGCCTTGCAGGTCTCCATCCTTTTTCGCAGCGCGGCAACCTCTGACCTATTATAATAAAGGTATGTTGCGGTTTAAAACCGACGCTGTGCCGTAAGTCAACAAATAACTAACGTTTACTGAACTGGAAGCGACGTCTTGCACCGGGCTGGCCAGGTTTCTTACGCTCAACCTCACGAGCATCGCGGGTGAGGAATCCTGCTGCCTTAAGTGTAGAACGATATGCCTCCTTGTCAACCTCGCAAAGTGCACGGGCGATAGCGAGTCTTACGGCTTCGGCCTGACCTTTGATTCCGCCTCCTGCGAGGTTGATCTTGATGTCAAACTTGCCAACGGTCTCGGTAACGCTGAGGGGCTGCATAACAATGTACTGGAGAGACTCGTCGGGGAAATAGTTCTCGAGAGTGCGGTCGTTGATTGTTACGTTGCCTTTTCCGGCTGCAAGATAAACGCGAGCTACAGCTGCTTTACGTCTTCCAAGGGCGTGTGTCTGTTCCATTTGCTCTGTTTAAATTTCGTTCAACTTGATTGTTTTAGGGTTCTGTGCCTGATGAGGATGCTCGGGGCCTGCATAGATGAACAGGTTTCCGAGGAGATCGTCACCGAGACGTGTCTTGGGGAGCATACCCTTTACTGCTCTCCTGATAAGCTCTTCGGGGCGTGTTGCGAGAATCTCCTTGGGTGTCGTGAACCTCTGTCCGCCGGGATATCCGGTGTAACGGGTGTAAACACGGTCGGTCATCTTCTTTCCCTTGAGGGCCACCTTCTCGGCGTTTACTATGATAACGTTGTCACCACAGTCGACGTTGGGGGTGAAACCGGCTTTGGTCTTGCCACGGAGGACAAGAGCAACGCGGGAAGCGAGACGACCAAGAGCGAGATCTGTAGCATCGAGCACTACCCACTGCTTGTCTGCGGTTGCTTTGTTAAGCGATACCGTCTTGTAGCTTTGTGTCTCCACTGTCTTGATCTTTAATTAGTTAATAAAAATTGCGATCCCTACACAAAATAGGGGTCGCAAAGGTATAAAATTATTCTGTAAAAACAAAGACCTTGCTATGCAAGGATGAAATTCGCCTGTACGAAAGCGTTCACTGCAACGGCTGCGAATGCAAGGCAGAGAACGGTTACCACAATGATACCGATAACCTTTATACGCTTGAACCAGGTCTGTCCGTCCCAGCCTACAGTCTGGAACATACTCCAGAATCCGTGGGTAAGGTGGAACCACAGGGCTGCGAACCATACAAGGTAGAGCACGAGGTTGATCCAGCTGCCGAAGGTTGTGGTAAGCAGAAGGTAAGGATTCCCCTCTTCCCCGCCGAGGAACATCTGGAGCTGCATCTTTGCCCAGAAATGCAGGAGGTGGTAGAAAATGAAGCCCAGGATGACGATTCCCAGAACCATCATATTGCGGGACGACCAGGAATCGGCCGCACCCTTGTTGGAAACGGCATAGCGGTTGACTCCTCCGCGGGCCCTGATATTACGGTAGGTAAGCCACAGGCCATAGAGTATATGGATAAGGAAACCTGCCGCCAGAACGGGAACCATTATGGTTACGATAGGAAGTGCCATAAAGTCACATCCCTTCTGGAAGAGGCCGTCGGGAGCGCCGAACCTGCCGGTGAAAGTGTCGATTACAGAAAACGAATTGATTGTTACGTGCAGACCGAGGAACACAATGAGAAATGCACCGCTGACGGCCTGTATGAACTTCTTTCCGATTGAAGAATTGAATATGAACATCTTTTTGTTTTTAATGCTTTGTTTTGAGTACGCAAATATAATGATGATATTGCAAGTTTGAAAATTTTCCGATATTTTTGTTTTCTGCAAACACGTGCACAAATGTATAAAAGAGTATTGTTGAAATTGAGCGGGGAAAGCCTCGGAGGTCCCGCAGGAAAGGGGCTCGACGAGGGCAGTCTGCTTAAATTCGCCAAAGAAGTGGCCGACGCCGCCAAAAGCGGGTGCCAGGTTGCAATAGTCAACGGAGGCGGAAACATCTTCCGGGGGCTTCAGGGCGTTGGCAAAGGCTATGACCGGGTTACCGGAGACCATATGGGAATGCTGGCAACCGTCATAAATTCCCTGGCCCTTTCCACCGCTATCAAAAGTTTCGGGGTAAACGCCAAAGTTTTCACCGCTACCCAAATGGAACCTTTCGCCAGCATATTCACCTGTGAAAAGGCCATCGAAGTGCTTGAAGACGGAGGAGTTGCGCTGATTGCAGGCGGCACCGGAAGCCCCTTCTTCACCACCGACTCGGGAGCGGCTCTCAGGGCCTTGGAAATCAAGGCGGACGCCGTTCTCAAGGGAACCAGGGTTGACGGAGTCTATACCGCAGACCCCGAAAAGGACCCCACTGCGGTAAAATACGACGAACTTACCTTCGACGAGGCAATCTCGAAGCACCTTAAGGTTATGGACACCACGGCTTTCGCCCTCTGCGAGCAGGGTCCCATACCTATCATTGTTTTCGATATCAACAAAAGCGGGTCCCTGCTGAGGATATTGAACGGAGAAAAAGAAGGGACATTGGTACACGCATAAACACCCCAAAGACTATGTTGACAGACAGAGCAAAAGAATTAGTGAACAGTGCCGATGAAAAGATGAAGAGCGCTGTGAAATTCCTGGAAGACGACCTTAAGAACTACCGCGTAGGCAAGGCCAATCCATCAATTTTCAACCCGGTAATGGTAAATTACTACGGTACTCCCACTCCCCTGAGCCAGATTTCATCCATCACCACCCCGGACGCAAGGACACTTGCCATCCAGCCTTGGGAAAAGACTATGATTGCCGCCATAGAGAAGGCAATCATCGATTCCAACATAGGTCTTACCCCCCAGAACAACGGTGAAATCATCCGCTGCACGGTTCCCGCCCTCACCGAAGAGCGCCGCAGGGAGCTCATCAAGAAGGCTAAGGCTGCCGGAGAAAATGCGAAAGTAGTTGTCCGCAATGCCCGCCGCGATGCAGTTGACGCTCTCAAGAAAGCCCAGAAGAACGAAGGTCTCTCTGAAGATACCGAAAAAGAAGCCGAAGACGAGGTTCAGAAAGTTACCGACAAGAACGTCAAGGCTATCGACACAATCGTCAGCACAAAAGAAAAAGAAATACTTACCGTGTAGGTTATCCTACAGCCAGTATTTCCCGCTCGAATATCTGTGATTGCTCCTCTCCGTGTATTTTCATACGGATGGGAGCAATAAACATTCTCTTGAACAGATCCCTGTCTATGAACTCATTGTTCATAAGGCGCTGCTTGTCCTTTTCGGTAGTGACAATGGCCGCCAGCGGATGTAGGGCGGCCGCGTCGCTAAGCTTCTTCATGTCGGCCCTGGTAAAATAGTGATGGTCGCCCAGAGAAAACCTTTTTACAATTGTATAACTGTCACTGAGCTTACGGGCCAAAGGGGTATCTATGGCAATGCCGGTAAGCATAATTACCGATTTTGCATAAACATACCTGTGGTCGGTAGTCTCGTCTATCGGCTCACACGGCAGGTACTCTATGTATGCGAAAAACAGATACTGGCCCTTTCCCGTGGGGGTTACGGCTTCGCAGGTAAAAGGATTGTAACTCCTGTACCCTAACCGGGCGGCATATTCCTGCGTCTGCACCGGGTCCATTGTCTCGGGGCATTTTGTTACAATCACCATATCGGCATCGTAAAGCCGCTCCGGCAAGTCCCTCAAAGTTCCCAACGGAAGAAGTTTGTCTTCGAAAAGAGGACGGTTATAGTCGGTAAGGACAATATTCTTGCGGGCCCTCAGTTCCCGGGCCTGATATGCGTCGTCCAACACAATGATATCGGCGTCGAGCTTTTCACAGCCCTCGACCCTGTTCCTGCACACGGCTACCTTGATGTCCGGAAACTTCTTTTTCATCTGCAGAGGTTCATCCCCGGACATATCGGCGCTGCCATCGGCACTTACCAGCATAAAACCCTTGCTTTTCCGCTTATAGCCCCGGGACAGCACGGCAATGTCCTTTCCCATCCATCTGGAAGATGAACGCAGAAGGGACAGGATGTACTCGGTGCAGGGGGTCTTGCCGGTTCCTCCGGCCGCAATACCGCCGATACAGATTGTGGGAACGTCACAGGCACTCGATTTGAGTTTCCCGCTATTGTACAGACCGTTCCTGACCTTAAGGAATGCGTAGTACGGATACAGTAGAATCTTATCAATCATATCTTTCGCAAATATAATCCAAAATACCGTATAATTCGTTTACGTCCAAAGTTGTCACCATCTTCATACGGACCGGCTTGAAATCCGGGAGGCATTTGAAATAGCAGCTCAGGTGGCGTCTCATCTCATATATGCCGCGAGGTTCGCCCTTTGCCTCCAGCGACAGTGCCAGATGCCTCCGGGCAAGCTCTACCTTTTCCCTGACCGACGGCTCCGGCATAGTCTCGCCGTGCTGCATATAATATTTGATTTCGCGGAAAATCCAGGGATGGCCGAAACTTGCGCGGCCTATCATAATGCCGTCCACTCCGTACCGGTCGAAGGCCTCACGGGCTCCGGGGCCATCAACAATATCTCCGTTTCCTATAATCGGGATGTGCATTCTGGGATTGTTCCGCACGGCCCCTATCAGTGTCCAGTCGGCCTGACCCCTGTACATCTGACAGCGGGTCCTTCCGTGAATGGTAAGCGCCTGAATCCCGACATCCTGCAGTCTCTCGGCAAGTTCGACAATTATTTTGCTGTCATCATCCCATCCGAGCCGGGTCTTCACCGTCACAGGCTTGTTCACGGCTTCCACTACCGCCTTGGTAATCGCTACCATCTTGTCGGGATAGCGCATCATTCCGGAGCCTGCTCCCCTGCCCGCGATCTTGGTTACCGGGCATCCGAAATTTATGTCTATTACGTCGGCTCCGTGCCCTCCGGCAATTTCCGCCGCCTTGTCGGCCATCTTTGCGGCATCCACCATCGATTCGGGAATATGGCCGTATATCTGAATTCCCACCGGAGCCTCTTCTTCAAGGGTTTTCATCTTCGCGATGGCCTTTACGGCATCGCGGATGAGCCCGTCCGAGGGGATGAATTCGGTATATACCATATCGGCCCCCTGTTCCCTGCAGAGCCGGCGGAACGACACGTCCGTAACGTCCTCCATAGGGGCCAGAAGCAGGGGCTTGTCGCCCAAGTCTACATTTCCTATCTTCATTGCAGAGCAGCCGTCTTTTCCCTGAGCCATTCCAGGATATCGCCCTCAAGATACGGGCTCAGATTGTTGTAAACCGTTTCGTTGTAATTGTTCAGCCACTGTTTCTCCTCTTCGTCCAGCAGTCCGGGGACAAGGATGGAAGTGTCGAAATGGCATAGCGTCAGGGGCTCGAACTTCAGCCAGTGTCCGAATTCGTTGGAGAAGGCTTCGCATACCAGCAGCAGATTCTCGTGCCGGACACCGTGGAGTCCTTCTCTGTAGATTCCCGGCTCGTCGGAAATGACCATTCCGGGAAGCAGCGGCGTAGCGTTGAAGTTCTGCCGCACATCCTGGGGCCCTTCGTGGCATCCCAGAAAGAAGCCTACTCCGTGACCCGTGCCGTGACCGAAATTCCTCCCGTTCTTCCAAAGCGGCCCGCGGGCAAGAGCATCTATCTGGCATCCTGCGGTTCCCGACGGGAAAACAGCCGAAGCCAAATCTATATGTCCCTTGAGGACCAGGGTATAGTCTTCTTTCTCGAGAGGGGTGCATTCTCCAAGGGGAACGGTTCGGGTAATGTCGGTAGTGCCACTGAGATATTGACCTCCGGAGTCACACAGGTACAATCCTTGTCTTTCCAGGACCGGGGAGCCGGACGACGGGGTGACATAGTGCGGCAACGCTGCCCCCTTTCCGTAAGCCGATATTGTCTGGAAACTGTCTCCCATATAGTCACCGATGCGGCTCCGCATATCTCCAAGATAGTCAGCCGCCGCTTTTTCGTCGATTCTCTCCCCTTTTTCAAGGGATTTTTCGAGCCAGTAAAGGAATTTTTCCATTGCTATCGCATCGCGCAGGTGAGATTCCTTCATCATTCTGATCTCAAGTTCATTCTTTACGGCTTTTCTCAACTGCACGGGACTCGGGCGCAAAACCGTATCGAAACCGTTTTCGGCAAAGAAACGGGAAAGTTCGTAGTTGAGGCTGTTTTCGTCTGTCCAAAGGCAGCCCAGCGAATCTGCCTCAGAATTGAGCTGCATCTGCAGGGATGCGTATGGCAGCACGTCCACCCCTTCCAATTCTATGGTTGCAGCAGTTTCCTGCCTGAGCACAAACCACTCGACCCTTTCGGCGGTTATGAGAAGATACGATATGGCAAGCGGATTGTACTCGATGTCGGCAGCCCGCACATTGAGCATCCAGGCAATGTCGTCGAGTGCCGTGAGCAGTATGGAATCACATCCGTTTTCGGAGAGGACTTCGCGAAGCCACGAAACCTTCTCTTCCCGGCTCTCCCCGGGATTGATTTCAAATATCGGAGTCTGAGGTATCTGAGGACGGTCTTTCCAGAACAAATCCAGCATATCCGGGATGCTCACGAGCGTAATTGAGCCCAGCGACGATGCAAATGCGGCACTTACGCACAATCCGTCCACTGCAACAATGTAGTCGGCATTGCCGCAGGCCTGGGACTCAATCCACTCCGGGATGAGCACCTGCTCGGGGACTCTAGTCTTGTGCAGCACAATCCCCGTGCCCTCCAGCTGATTGTTCGCCTGAATGAAATATCTGGTATCGGTCCACAGTCCCGCGTGGTCGAGGGTTATTACAAGATCACCCGCCTCACCGGTAAACCCGGACAGCCATTCGACCTGTTTCCAGCGGGAAGCCGGATATTCGCTGTTGTGCGGGTCTGAACCTGTGACAATAACTGCATCCCATCCCTTGGAACGCATCATCGAGCGCAACTGCTCTATTCTTTGGGCATAGACATTCATATTTTTACAGATAATCGGTTATCAAAGTGTCGGAAATGAACCAGTCCTTTTCAGGAATTCTCTTTCCTTCAAATCCTTCGGCCGTCCTGAGGCCCAGCATTATCGCTTCACAGCGTTCCTGTTCGGATGTAAGGTCCTCTCCGTCGGAGGTCCAGCCGCCCAGGGTCTGGCTGTTCCAGCTGCGCCGGTGCCCTATGAGCGAATGTGCTCCCGGCCCCAGCCCTACATACGGAATTCTCTTCCAGTATGCCGAGTTATGAACGGCCCTGAACCCTGGCAGAGCCCAGTTCGATATTTCGTAATGTTCGTATCCGGCCTCGGACAGAAGGCTGCATATCTGCTCGTACTGCCTCCGGCACTGCTCCTCCCCGGCTTCGGAATAGCGCCCGGACTCCACCATCTGCGCGAGAGCGCTGCCATCTTCTACCGAAAGCTGATAAGCCGAAATGTGCTCGGGACGCATTTCTATGATTCGGGCGACGGTTGCCTCCAGGGTACTGTCCGTCAGATGGCTTATGCCGAATATGAGATCAACGCTGATATTCTTCACTCCGCAGCGTCTCAGCAGGGAAAAAGCCTCCAGGGCGCAGCGCGAATCGTGTCGCCGGTTCATCCAGCGCAGGATGTCGTCGGACAGGGACTGAACGCCCATACTCACCCGGTTCACACCCAAAGAAAGCAGGCCTCTGACATACTCCTGGCCCTTGTGCACAATATCGTCGGGATTTACCTCGACGGTAAATTCCCGGCAGGTCGCCGGCACTTTTCCAAGCATTGAAACTATTTCGCGGATTGCTGCAAGAGGCAGCACCGATGGGGTACCGCCTCCAAAATAAATGGTATCTGTGCCTGAAGCCAGAGCTATTTCCTCTGCACGGCTCCCGATTTCTTTCCTGAGGCCGGCCAGATACTCCCCGATTGCAGCATTTTCCTTTTCTGCACAAACGGTTTCGGAATAGAAATCACAGTATGTACAGAAACTTCTGCAAAAGGGAACGTGTACGTAAATCATTGTCTCAGAACAAGAGAAGCGCTTCCAAGAAGACCGCTGTCCGTAAAGGCCTCCATTACGTATGTACCTGCAGAAAACTTGGCCTCGCTGTTGACATAGATACTCATATCCACCTCTTCGCCTTCGTAGTCAACCTCTCGGGAAGCGGTGGCATCCAGAGTCTGGCCTTCGATAGTAAAGGTCGTACCGCGTCCGTCGGAAAGCAGAGCTCCAGCAGGGTCGGTCACTCTCACGTAAACCCGTACCGGGCCGCGTTCGGCAATTGCATTTTCTACAAGACTCAGCGAAACCAGCATACGTGCCACCCTTGAGGCCCGGTCCACCGGCTTGTCGTTCTTCGAATAAGCCTCCAGCCTCAACCCACGGGCCTTGAGCGCCGAACCTGCCTTAACCTGGCCGGACAGCGCCTCGACCTCCTTGTTCAGGTTTGCATTTTCGGCACGGCTCCTTGCAACTTCTTTCCGGGCTGCAGCAGCCTCAGCCGTAAGCTGGTGGTTGAGCGTATTGAGCGAATCTATCTGCACAATGTAATTGCGCATTATGCTTCTCAGGGTTCCCAGTTCCGCCTGATACTTGCGCATCATAGCACGGTTTGTAGCATCCGTTTTCTTGAGCCTTTCTACCAGGAGATTGATTTCTTCGCGGGAAGAATCCAGTGCGAAATTGATGCTCTCATAGTCTGAAGAGAGCTGGGCGTAATCCTGCTGAAGGCTCTGGAACTGAAACATAAGCGAGTCTTTCTCTTCGTTCAGTTCGCTTACCAGACCGCTGTACCTGAAACTTCTCCAGGTCTGGATTCCCAAACCAAAGAACAGCACCCCGGCTATTATTGCCAGAATTGTTACAACCTTCCTGAGGTTATTCGGGCCCTGATGTTTCTTTTCATTCTTCTCCCGTTCTTCGCGGGCTATTCTCTCGAGGGGGTCTTCTCTTTCCATAATTGCATATTTTTATCAGAAACACACAAAAATAGCAATTTTTATGCTAATTTTGGAGATATGAAATATCTAATCCGCTCTATCAAATACTTTTTTCAGCTCATAATCGTCCTGACTCTGTTCATCGTGGTGCTTTCTATGCTCAAATTAGTGGAATCGGACCCCGCGAAAATCTTTGTCAACGGCTATGATTCGCTGTGGCAGATAGCTGCAATAGTGGCTGTATTCGCCGCAATCTATCCCAAATTCGGCTATGCGTCGCGAAGAATCTATATCAACGGCGATTTCGACCAGATTTTCCCGATTGTCGAGGAAGAGATGCAGGAACGGGGCTACCGGTTGGAAAACCGCACGGGCGAAGATCTGAGCTGGAGACTTCGTTCTACGGTTGCCCGCATTTCAAGGTTATGGGAAGACCGCATTACAATGACCCGTACCCTTAACGGATGGACCCTCGAAGGCCCGGGCAAAGACGTAATGAGAATTGTGAACAGCTTTAACAGCCGTCCTGCAGAAGATGAGTAGCGGCCGCGTCCAAAGCTTCGTAGAATTCTTCTCCAAAGGCCTTTGATATAGGCTCCTTCAAGAACTGATAAACCCTTGTCCCCTCTCTTCTTCCTTTTTCGAAGGCAGATGAGCAGATGTCCCATCGGTGCAGGTTGAGCGCCAGTCCTCCTCCCGTGAGTTTCGTTACCCGTATGGGATACAGGCTACAGGAAACCGGCTTCCGATAGCCGGCTTTCTCTATCGAACAAAGGCAGTTGCCTCCTCCGGGGAAATGGCAATAGGCGCATTCGGCACCGCCTTCTGCAAGCGGAGTTACAATATCGCCCTGAACATCTGTCTCAAAGAAACCCTTGTCGGCAACGGCGGCCCGTCCGGCCTCGCTCATAAGGCTTTTGAACCCGTCGTAATCTTTTTCGAGCCTGGGGATTTCGCACTTGTCCAAGGGGGCTCCGCTGTCGCCTTCGATGCAACAGACGCCCTTGCAAACCGGGTAGTCGCAGGCAAAGTACTCCAGCACCACCTCCTCCGAAACCAGGATGTCTCCTATCTGGATTATTGTTCCAAAATCCCGTTCTCCCATTATTTTACCGTGTATTCTATATGGACTCCTTCCTGAAGAGTCTTCATAAGGGACATTATTTCCTGTGCGCTTACCGCATTTATGGCCGGTTCAAAGCCCATAAAAACATTCTTGTTCAACGCATAACGGGACAGGGCGGCATCGACAAGAGTCTCAGGATGAGCGCCATCGGCCTTCATCTGCTCCGTCAGAGAGGCCTTGTAAGCTTTAAGGTCTTTCGCGTCTATGGGCACTGATGCCATTTTCTCCAGCGCCTTGCGCACGGAAATCAGGGCATACTCCGTATCGGCGGGGCCAACACCTGCAGGCAGTCCCGCTCCGGTACACTTCCTGCACTGAACTGTCAGGCTCATTGTTTCGCTGGGGCGCAATTCGAAATCTTCCTTAACGCTCACGTACATTCCGAGAGATGCAAGTTCTGCAATAAGTTCCCGGCGCAGAGCATTGGCTCCAACGGAGAGAGCCGCATAGCGCTGAAGGCTGTACGGAACCCCGTTGGCCAGGAAGACATTCACTGAGACCGTTCCATCCCCGGCAAGAGGATTCCCGGAACCGGTGCTCAACCGGGTACGGCCTTTGGCGAGCCGGTGTTCGACAGGATTTCCCCTGTCTGCAACCGTATTCGACCCGAACGCCCACAGCACTTCCGACAGATAGGATTTCAGGCTGTATGCATCCAAATCTCCGACAAGCACAATCAACCCGTCGGAAAAGGACGTCAATTTGTTATCGTAGAATTCCTGTGCCTTGACGGGAGTATCGTTGCTCAGGCTCTGGAGATTTCTGTATTCCGACAGCGCGTATTGCGGAGAAGACAGGCTGTCGAAAAGGGCAGCCATCCCATACTCGCCGCGCCGGTCCGTCTCACTGCGCAACAACTGGCAACGACGGTAATAATCGAACGTACCGGAATTGTAATTCCTGCGATAGGCGAGCGAATATATCCCGTTAAACAGCATCGGCAGGGATGAAACGGGAGCGGTCCCGGTGAACCGCAAATCAGAAGAAGTAATCTGTGGTTCGAGGTTTATTCCCTTCGAATCCATAACAGCGCGGAAATCCCCGGCGCTCATCTCCCCGATATCATACAGGTTCAGAATCTCTCCGATATACGGAAGTTCTCCCGGTTTCGGATCGGAAATTCCCCAGGCACCACCTCTGAACATAAAGGCATAACTGAATATTCCTTTCACGGGAACTTTCTTATAGAGCACTTTTATGCCGTTCTCAAAAGTCCAGATTTCTCCGCCAATCGACGGGTCTGGAGAAGTCGATTTTAGTTTGAGTTTCCCTTTGGGAACATCCAGCGACGCGACGTTGATTCCGGATATCGCTTTCACTCCTCCGGCAGCCGCACTGTCCCAGCCATTGTAGTAGTGGCTTATCAGGGAATCCCTGTTGAAAAGGGTTTCGGGAGAACTGTAATGCAGTATCACGTTGCGGTTCCTGTTGAAAACAGAGACGGCGAAACTCGTGAGAAGACGCCTTTCGAGCGACGGTTCCAGACGGTTTTTCAAGAAAAATTCCCGTTGCGACTCATCTTCATAAAGTCCTGCGCCAAAGAGATAATCGGAAATACATTTGTTGACGTATGCCGGGTTGCCCGAACTGCTCTTGGGAAGAGGAAGTTCCTTCCGGCTTGTGAAACAGTCTTTCGCGAGCAGGAATTCCTCCCGCGATATGCCCTGATGAGAAAACGAAGATGTGACGGCACCCAGGATTTCCGTCGCGTGGGTCAGGTTCTCTTTGTCTACGCAAATCCGTATGCTATAGCGTTCCTGCTTAAGGGAATGCTTGCTGCCCCTGTAACTGAAGCTTATTCCACCCTGAGGAAGGTCTCTTCTTCTGAATTCGTCTTCCAGCCTTTTGCAAACTATGGTTCCCACTTCTTCTGCAAACATTTCGGCCAGCCATCCCTGAGCAGAGCCCAGATCGGAAGCGCTCATTCTGGGCGTACAGAACGTTGCATCGATGTATGCAACCCTGTCAGACACCAGATGTGCGCATTCGAACTCTATGCTGTCCCAGGGCTCCCACTTGAATTCGTCGGAGATATCGACTGCACGCCGGGGGCTTACCAGCATTGAGAAAAGTTTCATTCTCTCAAGTGTCGCGGCGGCATTGATATCTCCGCTTATGACTATTGCCTGCTCCCCGGGGTAGGACCCCATAATGTCGAAGACCATAAGCAAGAGGGAATCGGCCGTTGCCCCGTCATATACGGGAACCTTCTGGAAGCGGTAGACACTCCCCGAATGAGAATATGATGCAAGACCAGACACGGTGTATCCGATGCCTTTTTTTGCCAGATACCCGTACGGCTTTACGCCCGGAAAATGCGGCAGGTTCTGCAGTACCTTCCTGGTCGTTTCCCTTGAGTCATTCCCTTTCTGAACCAGAGCGAAATCGGCGAAAGACTTGTCGGAACCGTTCTGGACAAGGTAGTAGGAAACACCGTTAGGCAGTGTTCCCTTGCTGATTTTCGAGGACTTCTTAAAGTAATCCTGAGGTTGTGCGGCAAGCAGCAAAGGGCACAGAATCGCCAATAATGAAAAAAGATGTTTCATAACTTTATGCAAAGTAACATAAATTTTGCTACTTTTGCATTCAGTTGAACTACGAAATTAATACCAGTACAATGAAGAAATCAGTTTTAACCCTTTCAGCATTGCTCCTCGCAGCAACACTTTCTTTCGCACAGAATATGGCCGAGGCTACACAGCTGGCCAAAGACGCACAGGAAGCCTACTCAAACAAAGAATTCGTCAAGGCCTTCGAAGGTTTTCAGAAAGCCCTTACAATAGCAGAAGCCTGCGGTGAAGAAGGCGCAGAACTGCTCGACCAGTGCAAGACCGCACTTCCCCAGATTGCTATGTCAATAGCCAAGGAGAAAATCAACGCCCAGGATTATGACGGTGGCCTTGCAGAACTTCAGAAGGTTATCGAAATCAGCGACAAATACGGAGCAATCGACGTTTTTGCCGAGGCAAAGGATCTTGTTCCCGCCGTTGAGCAGCAGAAGAGCAACGCTCTCTTTGCAGATGCAGACGAACTCTATCAGGCAGGCAAGCTGGACGAGGCTCTTGCAGCATTCCAGGCACTTAAGGAAGTTGGAAATGCAAATGCGATAAAGAGAATCCCTACAGTATTCCTCAAGAAGGCCCAGGCAGCTTATCAGGAAGGCAAACTCGACGCCGCCATTGCAGCTGTACAGTCGGCAGTTACCGAATCCGGCGGCAGCGCTTCTATCAAGAAAACCGCAGGTGCGATTGTTCAGGGCGCCATTCAGAAGGCCGCTACAACAGGAAAACTCTCAGATGCCGGCAACTACTACAATCTCCTTACCGAGCTCGATCCCAGCAACGCCAACCTCGGAGTTCTTGCATATACTCTGGGAGCAAGCTACTACAAGGCAAAAAATGTTGCACAGGCTAAGAGCTGGCTCCAGAAAGCCGTAAAAGATCCCAAGTACGGCGCAAATGCACAGCAGCTCCTTAACGCTTTAAAGTAAGCTATGACTGCGCTCGAGCTACTTGCTCCCGCGCGTAATGCGGATATCGGCATCGCGGCTGTTCGCTGCGGTGCCGATGCCGTTTATATTGCCGGTCCGGCCTTCGGAGCCAGAAAAGATGCCGGCAACCCATTGAGCGAGGTTCGCAGATTATGTGACTATGCCCACAGGTTCGGGGTAAGGGTCTTTATGACCGTCAACATCACGCTCCGCGATGACGAACTGGAAGAAGTGCATTCTATGATGCTGGAAGCGCGACGCTGCGGTGTAGATGCCTTTATTATCCGGGACGAAAGAATTACCGGGTGGAAAGATCTGGACGCCCCGCTGCACGCTTCCACGCAATGCGCCATTCGCACGGTGGAAAGAGCCAGGCAACTCGAGAGTCTGGGATGTGAGCGGATTGTTCTGGAAAGGGAGCTTTCACTGGAAACCGTGCGCCAGATATGCAGTGCCGTCAAGTGCGAAGTGGAGTTTTTCGTACACGGCGCCCTTTGCGTAGGATACAGCGGAGAGTGCCGCCTGTCGGAATACCTGAACGGGCGCAGTGCCGACCGCGGAGAATGCGTACAGGCCTGCCGCAGTCTGTATGACCTCATCGACAGCCGGGGCAGGATCCTGGTTTCAAACAGAGCCCTTCTCTCTCTCAAAGACTACAACCTGAAAAGCCGCCTGGAAGAACTTGCCGGCGCAGGGGTTATGTCTTTCAAGATTGAGGGCCGGCTGAAAAATGCTTCGTACGTAAAAAACGTCACAAAGGATTATTCCGACGCACTTGACGCCCTGTGCAGGAAATACCCTCACAAGTATTGCAGGGCTTCCTTCGGGCATTTGCACGGAGGCTTTGCATCGGATACGTCAAAGACCTTCAACAGGGGCTACACCACTCTCTTTCTGGACGGGAAAAGAGGGAAATGGTCTTCGATGGACGCACCCAAATCTATGGGAGAAGCCGTTGGAACCGTGAAAAACATCAGGACTACGGCGGGCAGATACACCGAAATAGAAATCGAACCCGCTTCAAGAAATCTGAAACTCGGCAACGGAGACGGATTCGCCTTTTCTACTTATGACGGCATCACAGGCTTCAGAGCCGACGTTGCAAAAGGCAATACAATCCTGTGCAAGCCTTTGTCTGACATCAAACCGGGAATCACCCTTTTCCGCAACATCAACAACTCGTTCGAAAAGAGTCTGGAAAACGATATGTGCGAACGGCTTATCGACATAAACGTAACCATTGCCTTCCGAAAAGACGAGATCATACTTACCGGACGCAGTGAAGACGGTCGCGAAGCAACGGTCCGTATCCCTTCCGATTTCCCCGTTGCCGACAACCGGCAGAGGATAACCGATATGCTGCATACCGGCCTTGAGAAGAAAACCGACATTTACAACTTCCATCTGCGAGACATTCAATCGGAAGAAGGACTTCCCCTGCTTTCAGCCTCAACAATCAATGCACTCAGAAGAAGTCTTGCACTGGAAATCGACAAAATCCCCCTGTCTGTCCCGGATAGACAAAATTTCAATTATGAGACTGACGATATGACAAACTTACCGCAAACAGACAAAGGGGATGTTCTTCTTAAAACAAAATACTGCATCAAATACGAGCTGGGCCTATGTGAAAAGCACTTTGGCACTGCACCCGAGGGCAAACTCTTCCTGCTCAACAATTCCCGCCGGCTCGAGCTGGTATTCGACTGCAGGAGATGCGAGATGAGCGTCATTCCAGCGCAAAAGTGATTTTTACATCCGAGAAACGGCCCTGTACCGGATATTCTTCATTAAAGAAGGACATTGCCAGATTTCCCCTCCACACTATGTCGTCGTTCTCGTGATAGGGAAATTCCAGAACTATCCCGGTACTCTTCGATTTGATTTTCACGGTTGCCTCGCATTTCCAGCTTGTCTGTTCCCCTCCGTCGTCCTCGGTAATCATAAACACCATCTTTTCCAGATTTTCGTCTATCCCGCTTACGAGCAGGGCATCCATAGGCAGGGTTTTGCCTACATCCTTTCTTTTTACCGAAAGCATCATATCGGTCATCTCGGGATAATAATCCTTGAGTTCCGCTTGAGTATATGATATGCTCCTGTTGGCCAGCGTTCCCGCCTTGATTATAAACTCCGACGCTCCTCCAAACCAGGAATCATAATTCCGCAGCATTGTGAAGTCCTTTATAACCAGCTGTTTTGACGTATCACCGGCTTTTGTTCCGGACCTGGAGCCGCCGGGCAGAAAATCTACAGGCTTGTAATTTCTGTCCACATTGCTGTTGATAACCCACACGGGCCTCTCCATTGCGATTTTTTCATCCACCAGAACCGAATCCACGACTCTGACCCCGGAAGACGTAAGAGAAATTTCATAACCATAATTGGTTTCAGCGCCCATTCCCGGGTCGAACGTCACAATAGGAAAGGTTTCTCCGTCCCAGTCTTCGGAATAGGGCCAGTAAATCTGAAAATCGGAATTCCCGAGCGCATTGAGATATCTTTCCACCTCTCCGCCTCCGGACTTTGTTCCGTATTTTTTCATCAGATAGCCGGTTATAAGGTCTCGCAGAGGCTCTCCCTCAAGACTGGATGCTTTCGTCTGACCCACTCCCGAGCCGGGAGAATTCATAAGATTGGTGAGGGTGTACTCTTCGTCATAGCCGTTTCCGCTGGACTGGCTTACAGCATTGTGCACCTCCTCCAGCTGCGCTATTTCCAGAGGTATGTCCGAGAACATCTTGGCAACCGACTGCTTGGTAATCTCCACCTGCTCCCCCGGTTGGAGATTCTGGGGTTCCAGACCTTTTGTACTGCAGGAAACCCCGGCAATAATTGCCGGAATCAAAAGAATTTTGTTGTAATTTTTCATAGCCGTTTAGTTTTGTGCAAAGTACGCAACAACTATGCGTTTTACCTGCAAATAAAACGGCTATGTGCAATTTTGACTGTTACACTGCCCTCTGATGGGGTTTTCTTATATGCAATATCCGTTGTTTTCCGGCAAAATCCTGCACTGTTCCAACGTTCTCGAACTCTCCCGATTCGAACAGACCGCACAGCTGCTTGCCAAAATTCTCGTTGATTTCAAAAAAAGCCTCTCCCCCGGGGCACAATAATTCGTTGCACCGGTCGGCCAGAGCCCTGTAGAAGAGCAACGGGTCTGAATCCGGGACAAAGAGGGCCAGTTCCGGCTCATATCCGAGTACATTCGGGCGCATCGAAACCTTTTCGCTTTCAAGAATATACGGAGGATTGCCCACAATAACGTCGAACCCGCCCTCAACCGGCAACTTCTTCCTGATATCGGCCTTGATGAAACGGGGAGACGGGCCCGGAAACTGGCTTTCCGCTATTTCCAGGGCCTCCGGACTTATATCCACGGCAGTTACCTCAGAATCGGGCCTTTCCATCTTCAAAGTCCAGGCAATGCAGCCTGAGCCGGTGCACAGATCCAAGACTCTACCGTTTTCCGGAATCGCCTTCAACACAAGTTCCGTCAGTTCCTCGGTTTCGGGTCTGGGAATCAGCACGGCCGGTGTAACCTTGAACCGGCGGCCATAAAAATCGGCAAAGCCTGTTACGTACTGCAACGGTTCCGATTTCAACAGACGGGCTGCGCATTCTTCGAGCCCGGCAAGCCGGTCCGAAGGGATAGTGACTCCCGGATTCAGGATATGAGCCGTTCGGGATACCCCCAGACAGTCCTCACACAAACGGAGCGTTATCTCCCTTGCCTCCCGCTCCGGATACAAGGTTTGAAGTCTTTTCTCCAAATCCCGTATGAAACAGGAAAGCAGCACTGTATCTATGAGTTTTCGATTACCGTTGAAAGGAAATCGGACATCTTCATTCCTGCAGTCCGCACCATCCTGGGCACGAGCGAGGCCCTTGTCATACCGGGAATCATATTGATTTCCAGGAAATACAGGCCGTCCTTGGCAAGGATATAGTCCACTCTCACCAAACCCTTGCAGCCAAGCATCGAATAGATTCCTGCGGTGGCTGTGGCTATGGCCTGCCTTTCAGTCTCGCTCACGGGCGCAGGACAGATTTCGTTACTCTTGCCGTTGTACTTGGCATCGTAGTCGAAATATTCGTTCTCGGTGGTAATCTCTACCTGAGGAAGAGTAACGACCTTGCTGCCGTCGAAATATGCCGCACAGGTTAGTTCCCGGCCTTCGACACCCTGCTCCGCTATTACGGTATCCCCTTCAGAGAAAGCATATTGCAGAGCTGCGGGAAGATCTTCGGGCTTCTTTACTTTGGTAACTCCGAAACTTGAGCCGCCTGCCGTGGGCTTTACGAAAACCGGATACGACAGCGTGGAGTTGACCTTCGCAACAAAAGCCTCTTCATCCTCTCCCTTGCGTACGAATACGTCCGGAGCAAACTTTACACAGTCCAGATTCCGGATATATGTCTTGCAGGAATATTTGTCGAATGCCACTGCCGACACAAACGAATCGCAACTGCTGAAAGGAATTCCGATTATCTGGAGATAACCCTGTGTAAGGCCATTCTCCCCCGGAGTTCCGTGCTGCATAATATAAGCATAGTCGAAATTTACCTTTTCTCCGTCAAGTACCACCGAAAAATCACTTTTATCGATGTCGGGGCGGGATTTCTCTTCAATCGCAACCCTCTGCGAATTTTTCTTGCGGTATGCGGCGAGCTGCCATTTCCCGAACCGGGCAAAAATTTCATACACCTCGTACACGGTGTCGTCTATGCTTTCAGCCGTAAATTCCCCGCTTCTGCAGGAGATTTCCCACTCCGAAGTGTCACTTCCGTAAATTACTGCAATTCTGTTGTACTTTGCCATATCCTAATCGAAAAAATATTCTTCAGATGCCTGATGTCCGCCCTCCTCCTCGGGAGCATATTCGGAGTCATCCCCTCCAAGGAAGTAACCCCCTTCACAATTGATGTCGATGTCGGGAGGAAAAACGAATCTGTCGTCGGCACTTATGCCAACGGTACCGTCCATAAGGCACTTCTTGTAGAACAGCGCCCAAATAGGGAGAGCCATCGACGCACCCTGTCCCAATGATCCGGACTGGAAGTGAATCTGCCTGTCCTCTCCTCCTACCCACACTCCTGCGGTGATTGAAGGCGTGTATCCTATGAACCATCCGTCCGAATTGTCATTTGTGGTTCCGGTCTTGCCGGCAATGTCTCCCGGGATAGAATAGCGGAAGCGCAAGCGCTGGCCGGTACCGGCATCCACCACCGCCTGCATCATATCCACAATCTGACAGGTTTCCTTAATTCCGAGGACCTCCCGCTTGCGGTTTGTGAATTCGGTGATTGTATTGCCGTGGGAGTCCTCAATTCTTGTTACGAACAAGGGAGAGGAATAAACGCCCTTGGAAGGGAAGGTATTGTAGGCTGTAACCATCTCCTTTACAGATACATCGGTAGAGCCTACGCACAGCGAGTAAACTTCGTCTATATGAGCCGTTATACCCATTCTGCGCATCATTGCCGCCGCTGCCTGCGGGCCGAACTGCCGCATAAGGAACGCGCTCACATTGTTGTTCGATTGCGCCAGGGCCTGCTTGAGGGTCAGGACTCCTCCGTTTTTCTCGTTCCTTGGAGTCCAGGTCTCTCCGTCCACAAGCTCGAATGTCTGGGGAACGTTGGCTACCTGGTCGCACGGGCTCAAGCCCTCGGTAAGAGCCAGGGAATATATGAAAGGCTTCACTGTAGATCCTATCTGCCGTTTGCCCTGCGAAACGTTGTCATACTTGAAATACCGGTAGTTGGGACCTCCTACGTATGCTCTCACGTGTCCGGTTCCGGGTTCGATTACCATCATTGCCGCACGCAGGATGGATTTGTAGTATTTGATGGAATCGTTCGGAGTCATCACAGTATCTGCATATCCTTTCTGATTCCAGGAAAATACTCTCATTTTGGCAGGCTCGTCGAAGGTTTTCATAATGTCCCGTTCAGACATCCCGGCCTTCTTGCGCAAACGGTAGCGGTCCGACCACTTGCGGGCATTGTTCAGAAGCATCTCACGGGTATTTTCGTCGATGTCATTGGGGAACGGAGCGTATTTCTTGCTCTTCAGATCCCGCTGGAACTGTTTCTGAAGGTCCTGCCCAAGGTGCTCGGCAACCGCCTCCTCGGCAAATTTCTGCATCTTGTAATTGATGGTGGTGTAAATCTTAAGCCCGTCCTTATCCAGATTGTACTCCTGTCCGTCGGCCTTTCTGTGCTTGGTGAGCCACCCATACAGTTCGTCCTGCTCCCAGCGCAGGGAATCGGCGGCATAATCCTCGGCATAGAGGTATTTCGAACGGCGGGGTTTTGTCGCATTCATATCCCGCCGGAGCATATCCCTGAAATACGGCGCAAGGCCGGAATTATGGTCCAGAACCTTATAATCCAGTACAATGGGCAACTGTTGGAGGGAATCTTTCTGCTCCTTTGTTATAAACTTTGCCTTTGCCATCTGCCCTATCACGAAATTACGACGGGAAAGGGCTTGGTCGGGATTCAGAACCGGGTTGTACCTTGTAGGTTTGTTTACCATGCCCACCAGCAGGGCCGCTTCTTCCACATTGAGGTCTATCGGGGCTTTGGAAAAGAAGGTTTCCGAAGCAGTATTTATTCCGTATGCTCCGGAGCCGAAGAATATACTGTTGAGATACATTTTCATTATCTCTTCCTTGGTATAGTTTCTTTCCAGTTTTACGGCCGTTATCCATTCTTTGAGCTTTGTCCATACCATAACCAGCTTCTTGCTGGTGTCCGGTCTGGGATAAAGCGTCTTTGCAAGCTGTTGTGTAATGGTGGAACCGCCACCCTGACTGCTGTTATGCAGGGCAAGGGTTTTTACAAACACTCTTGCCAGCCCCTTGAAATCTATGCCGGCGTGTCTGTAAAAACGGATGTCTTCTGTTGCAAGGGCGGCATTGATCACATTCGGAGATATTTCTTCATATTCCACAAACGTACGGTTTTCGATATGGAATGTGGTGAGAACTTCTCCCCCCTGGGCAATGATTTGTGTTGCCTGTTTGCTGTCGGGATGTTCCAATTCTTCAAAGGAAGGAATCTGGGCAAACTTCCATACTGCAGCGAGAGTAAGGAACAGGCACACGAATGGGGCAATCACTATTACCCAGAAAATTCTGACGATTTTTGCTTTGGTATGTTCTGTCATCGAAAAAATTTTTCATTATATAATGAAGAGACAAAATTAGTCAATAAATTTTGAAAAGTCCCGATTTTGTGGCTTTCTTTGCAGTACGAATTATGAAAAAATGCAGAAAGATATGGAGGGAAATCTAGTAATCGTCGAGTCTCCTGCAAAGGCAAAGACTATCCAGAAGTTTTTAGGTGACGGTTTTACCGTCAAATCAAGTTTCGGACACATCAGAGACCTTCAGGACAAGGCGCTTAGTATCGATATCGAACACGGTTTTGAACCCGAATACGTTATTCCGGCCGAAAAAAAGAAGGTAGTCGCAGACCTTAAGGCCGCCGCCCGCTCTGCCGGGACAGTGTGGCTCGCATCCGATGAAGACCGGGAAGGAGAAGCCATTTCCTGGCATCTGGCCCAGGCTTTGGGGCTTGACCCTCCCAAAACCAACCGTATTGTCTTTCACGAAATAACCAAAGACGCTATCCAGCACGCCATAAAGAACCCCCGTACAATAGACCTGAACCTGGTCAACGCCCAACAGGCCCGAAGGGTTCTGGACCGTCTTGTGGGATTCGAGCTCTCTCCCCTTCTGTGGCGCAAGGTGCAGCGGGGACTCTCCGCCGGCCGCGTTCAGTCTGTAGCGCTGCGTCTGGTCGTTGACAGGGAGAAGGAGATCCTTGCCTTCAACAGCACACCGTACTACAGGATAGAGGGCGTCTTTGAGATTGAAGGGAAACAGGTAAAGGGCGTTCTGGACAAAAGGTTCGAGACAGAGGACGAAGCCAGGGCATTTCTCGAAAAATGCGCCGGCCTCTCATTCAAGATCGAGAACGTCGAGAAAAAGGAGGGCGTCCGATATCCGGCAGCTCCGTTCACAACCTCTACCCTGCAGCAGGAAGCTTCCCGCAAGCTTCATTTCTCTGTAAGCCAGACAATGCGGATAGCCCAGGGGCTCTACGAGAGGGGTCTTATCACGTATATGCGTACCGACTCCACCAACCTCAGCAAGTTGGCGCTGGGAACCGCAAAACAGCTTATCTGCGACAACTTCGGCCCCGAATACTCCCATTCCAAACAGTATCAGACAAAGTCCAAGGGAGCACAGGAAGCCCACGAGGCCATCCGCCCCACATACATTGCCAACGAGGGCATCGAGGGCTCCGAAGCCGAAAAGAAACTCTATTCCCTCATTTGGAAGCGGACCGTAGCTTCGCAGATGGCAGAGGCCAGGATTCTGTCCACCTCCATCCGGATAGGTGGAAACGGTTGCGAAGAAAAATTCTGCGTTCAGGCCGGGGAAATCCTTTTCGACGGATTCCTGAAACTTTATCTCGAGGGCAGCGACGATGCCCAGGAAGAAGAAGTTACCGTTCTGCCCCCGGTGAAAGAGGGACAAAGTGTAAAAACTCTGGGTATCAATGCCGATTGCAGATATTCCCAGCCGCCCTACCGCTACTCCGAGGCTACGCTGATCAAAAAGCTCGAGGAACTGGGCATCGGCAGGCCTTCGACCTACGCCCCTACCATCAACACTCTCACCGCCGAAAGAGGATACATTGTCAAGAGCGATATCCCCGGACGTAAAGTTCAGGTCGAGAACCTCTGTCTGAAAAACGGCAGAATCACAAACGTTGCAAAAACCGAGACAATAGGCGCCGAAAAGGGCAAGCTCCTGCCCCAGGACATAGGAATCATAGTTACCGACTACCTTGTGGACAACTTCTCCTCTATTCTGGACTATGACTTCACGGCAAACGTAGAGAAGGAATTCGACCTTATAGCCGACGGGAAAAAGGTATGGAACTCCCAGATTTCGGAATTCTACCATCCCTTCCACAGCAAGGTGGAAAGCGCTATGAACGACCATAAGTTCAGCAACAAGGTTCAGAGAGTCCTGGGAACGGACCCGGCTTCCGGTCAGACCATTTACGCGAAATTCGGTCAGTACGGGGCCTATGTGCAGAAGGGAGACGGGGACGACAGGCAGTTCGCAAACCTTGCCAAGAACCAGATTATCGAATCCCTGACACTGGAAGATGCCTTGAAACTTTTCCAACTTCCACGCACCGTAGGCGAATATGAGGGACAGAGTGTTACGGTCAACAAAGGACGCTTTGGCCCGTACGTAAAATTCAACGGGAAAAACTTTTCTCTCCCCAAGAAAACGGACCCTATGACCGTCACGCTTGAAGAGTGCATTTCAGTGCTTGCCGCCGACAAGACAAAACCGGCATCCAATACGCTGATGGAATTTCCCGCCAGTGACATAAGCGTAATGAACGGCCCGTTCGGACCTTATATCAAGCACGGAGGAAAGAATTACAAACTTCCGCGAGGAACTGATGCACAGGCACTTACAGAAGAGGCGTGTCTTCAGATAATTAAAGACACCGCACCCTCCGGAGGACGCAGGACATTCCGAAACTTCAAATCCAAAAAATAATGTCAGCTTATCAAATAGACGAAACCGACCGCAAGATTCTTTCTCTACTGGTCAATGATGCACGCAAGCCGTTCCTGGAGATTGCCCGGGAATGCAGCATATCCGGCGCCGCCGTTCATCAGAGAGTTCGGAAAATGGAGAACTTTGGAGTAATCACGGGTTCCAGAATGATGGTAAAGCCGTCTGCCCTCGGGCTCAACGTTTGTGCCTTCATAGGACTGGAACTGTCGGAGGACAACAAATACCCGGAAGTTGTCAATGCGCTCAAACACGTTCCCGAAGTCGTAGAATGCCACTTCGTTACCGGCAAGGCAGCTCTTTTCCTGAAGGTCTATTGCTTTAACAACGACCACCTTATGGAGGTTCTCCTGAACACAATTCAGAGAATTCCCTACGTTCAGTCGACAGACACTATGATTTCGCTGGACGAAGCCTTCGGACGGCAGGTCTGGGTCAAAGAATACCAAAGCATCAGCTTTATGGCCGGCAACCGAGAAGAAAGCGTGCAATAGCAAGGTCTTCTTTGGTAGTAAGTTTTATATTCCACCTCTCTCCAGCAACAAAGGAGAGAGGTATGTTTTTTCTCTTTACTACCGACGCATCATCGGTAAAGGCAAGGTCGTATGCCTGATCGTAGGCCCGTTTTACGACCTCGGAATGAAAAGCCTGAGGGGTCTGGGCACTGAATACCCGGCTTCTGTCGGGATCAGGGCCGTCGCAGCACACAAGCTCCCCCTTTTCATTCTTTTCCAATGACTTGAGACTCTCGAACGAGGGTAGGACCGGAATAACGGCACATCTCGTTGCGGTGTGCTCCACTATTTTTTGCAGGAACGGCACGCTAACGATTGGGCGCACTCCGTCGTGAATAAGGACCGTAGCCCCTTCGGGAACCTTCTGCAATGCATTCTTAACGGAATGGAACCTGGTTATACCCCCTTCTACCAGAGTTTGTTTGTAATTGAAGTTGTACTCGATGCAAAGTGCCTTCCAGGTAGAAAAGTGATTCTTTGGCAAGACTGTTATGACTTCCATTCCGGGGCAGGCTTCGATGAATCTTTCTATCGTTCTCTGAAGCACCGGGAGACCCTCCAGAATCAGGAATTGCTTAGGCGTGTCGGTGCCCATCCTGAGCCCCTGTCCGCCTGCCAAAAAAATTCCGTAAATTTTTCTCTCCATAACTTCTATCTTGTTACAAATTTAGTTATTTTTGCATACTAACGAGTAATTTATTCAAAATCAATCCCATCAATATGGCTTTTTCTTTTCTGAATCAAGAACTTGCAATTGACCTAGGAACAGCTAATACCGTTATTTACCAAAATGATCAGGTGGTTCTGGACGAACCTAGCATTGTCGCCATAGACAACAACACGGGCAAGTGTATCGCCATTGGCCAGAATGCCAAGCTTATGCACGACCGCACAAACCCCGGAGTACGGACAATCCGACCTTTGAAAGACGGTGTCATAGCAGACTTCAACGCCGCAGAAATGATGATTCGCGGCTTTATCAAGCAGGTCAGCAGCAAGAGGCCCAGCATTTTCACTCCTAATCTTAAAATGGTAATCGGAATCCCTTCCGGTTCTACCGAAGTTGAAATACGTGCCGTGCGCGACTCTGCCGAGCACGCCGGAGGAAGAGATGTATTCCTCATTTATGAGCCTATGGCAGCCGCTCTCGGAATCGACCTCAACATAGAAGCTCCTCAAGGAAATATGGTTGTTGACATCGGCGGCGGCACTACCGAAATCGCAGTCATTTCCCTGGGCGGAATCGTGGCCAGCGAAAGCCTTCGCGTAGGCGGAGACATCTTTACCGACGACATTACCCAATACCTGCGTCAGCAGCATAACATTAAAGTCGGAGAGATTACCGCCGAGAAAGTCAAGCTTTCTGTAGGCGCAGTCATACAGGAACTGGACGTAGAACCCGATCCTATCAAGGTACGCGGCCCCAATCTTATGACGGCACATCCTGTCGAGGCCAATATCACCTATCAGGAAATCGCACACTGTCTCGACAAATCCATTGCAAAGATAGAGACTTCTATCCTGCACGTTCTCGAGGAAACCCCTCCCGAACTTTATTCCGACATTGTCGAGAACGGAATCTGGCTTTCCGGCGGCGGCTCGCTCCTGCGCGGACTCGCAAAGCGTCTTTTCGACAAAGTCAATATAGAATTCCACGTTGCCGACGATCCTCTCCACGCTGTGGCAAGAGGAACGTGCAAGGCCCTTAACAATACCGACAAATATCCTTTCCTTATGAGATAATGGCCCGAGGACAGAGGAATTATGCAATACTTGTAAGCGCAGCTCTCTTCATTGGTTTGGAGATAGCTGCCTTTGGTATGTTGAGTTCCAGTTCCGTCCTTCAGAATGTTTGGATCAACCGCCTTTCCCATCGCACTATG
The DNA here is from genome assembly GCA_018065485.1 of Candidatus Cryptobacteroides fimicaballi. GTDB lineage: Bacteria > Bacteroidota > Bacteroidia > Bacteroidales > UBA932 > Cryptobacteroides > Cryptobacteroides fimicaballi. Next base: position 37,563 of record JAGHTF010000027.1, read on the forward strand.
GCTGCTCTCTGGGGATGGGAGGAATCTGTAAATAGCTATTTCTCGCTCAGGAAGAAAATCGAAGTCGTAACCAGGGAAAACGAAGAACTCTCCAGCGCCGTAAGAGCACTCCAGAAAGAACTTCTCAGAGCAGGAATCGACAATCCGGAACTTTCCGAAGGTTTCACCTACACCCCTGCCACAATAGTCAAGATGAGCCGGAACAACCGTCTCAACTATGTCATTCTGGACAAAGGAAGTGAGGACGGGGTGGAACCCGGCGACGGAATCATTACTTCCCGCGGGGTTGTCGGCATAGTGGATGCCGTGGACGATCATCTTTCTTACGGACAGTCGTCAATGAACCTTTATTCCAAGGTCAGCGCGAGAATCGGCCATTCGGGAATGGTGGGTCCGCTTTCCTGGGACGGCCGTTCGAGCAATAAGGCAAAGATTACCGACCTACCCCTGCATATATCCGTCGAGAAAGGAGATACCGTCTATACCAGCGGGCTTTCGGCAATCTTCCCGGCAGGAATACCCTTGGGGACAACCGGGGAGCTCAGCATTGTGAACGGTGCCACGAATGAGTTGGAAGTCAGCCTGTTCCAGGATTATACCGCAGTCCGTTACGTTACATTGGCCAAAAAGGAGAGAAAAGAGGAAATCTCTTCTTTGGAAGAGCTTGCAAATACCGATTAGCATATGAGGGACAGAGGTTATTTCCTGGTTTTCGTTATCGCCGTTTTCCTGCAGATTCTGGCAAACAACTTCCTGCATCTGCCGTCATACCTTATAATCTGCATTCTGCCGACCCTGATTTGCCTTGCTCCCCTCAGAATCCGGACACCTTTCCTGCTCATAATTGCTTTTATCACGGCCTTCGCCACCGATTTCCTTTCTTCGGGAATACTTGGCCTCACAGCAGTCTCGCTGCTTCCCGTAGCGTTCTGCAGAGATTTTTTCTACAAGCTCTTCATAGGAAAAGAATCCTTTGTGCGGCAGGATGAACTCTCCTCCAAAAAGCACGGATTTTTCAGGGTTTCAGCACTGCTGATTCCCTCGCTGCTGATTTATTTCCTGATTTTCGTTCTGGCCGATGCGGCAGGGACTCAACCGCTTCTCTTTAACGGCCTGCGGCTGCTCTGTTCTACGGTGAGCAGTTTCCTGCTCTCTATCCTTCTGGTTAAAGTAATTGCCCCTTAGTATGGACCGGTCAACGAAGATTGAGCGATATCGGAAACTGCTGGCGGGACTCGGCATTTTTGTAGCAATCCTGGTGGGGAAACTTTTCTACATCCAGATAATCAACGACAAATACAAAATAAGCGCGGCCAACAATTCGATGTATTACGAAACCGTTAATGCACCGAGAGGCATAATCTACGACCGCAACGGGAAGATTATGGTAGAAAACCGCTCTTCCTACGATATTCTGTGCACTCCGAGGGAAACCAGAGCCTTCGACACTCTGGAACTTGCCAGAATCCTTGGGATAACCCCGGAATTCGTCCGTAACAAAATGCAGGAATACAGGCAGTACCGGACAAGAATAGGATTCCAGTCGGTTACCTTTCTGCGCCAGGTAGAGATGGAAAATTATGTACAATTCGCAGAATTGGAATACCGGTTTCCGGGCTTCAAGGGCGTGGTTCGTACTACGCGGACATATCCTCTCAATGCCGGCGGGAACCTGCTTGGATATGTTTCGGAAGTCGATGCCGACTATATTGACAGACATCCCGACTACAAACCGGGAGACTATGCCGGGAAAACCGGTCTGGAAGCAGCCAAAGAAGATCTCCTGCGCGGGACCAAAGGTTACAAGATTTATGTCCGCAACTCCCGGGGCCGCATTCTGTCCTCTTTCCGTGACGGCGAATTCGACAAGAATGCCATCCCGGGTAAAGATATCACAACCACCATTGATTCCGACCTCCAACTCTACGGACAGGCTCTTATGAAAGGGAAGGTGGGGAGCCTTGTTGCCATAGAGCCATCTACAGGCGAAATTCTCGCAATGGTCTCTTCTCCCGGAATAGACGTTGAAATGCTCAGCGACATAGGAAAATACTATCCCCAGATCTCCAAGGACAAGAACCGCCCGATGTTCAACCGTACGGTAATGGCCTCCTACCCTCCGGGATCGGTTTTCAAGCTCGTAAACGGGCTTATCGGTTTACAGGAAGGGGTTCTGGAGCCATATTACACCTATCCCTGCTATTTGGGATACTATTACTCTTCGACCCGGAAACTCGGCTGTCACAATCACCGCTCGCCCCTGAATCTCGAGGAGGCGATTATGATGTCCTGCAATGCCTATTTCTGCTTTGTCCTGAAGAATATTCTGGAAAACAGGAAATATCCCAGCCTTGAAAAAGCTTTCGACCGATGGAGAGAATACGTTCTGAGCTTCGGCTTCGGACAGAAACTGGGCAGCGACTTTCCCGGAGAACTCAACGGAAACATTCCCTCTTCCGATTTCTACAACAAACGTTACGGACGGGGCAGATGGAGATTCCCCACCATCGTTTCCCTCTCCATAGGGCAGGGCGAAATCGGAGCCACTCCCCTGCAGATAGCGAATCTTGCGGCCATTGTGGCCAACCGCGGATATTATTATATCCCGCATATCATAAAGGCCTCCGAAAGCGTTGAACTCGAGAGCAAATATTCCGAGAAGAATTACACAATGGTGGATACAACCCTGTTCGACTCCACGATTTCCGGAATGTGGAGGGCAGTGAACGACCTCGGGGCCGGAGGAACCGCAAACTCCGCTTACGTGAGAGGGCTGGACATCTGCGGAAAGACCGGCACTGCCCAGAATCCCCACGGCAAAGACAATTCGGTGTTCCTGTGCTTTGCGCCTAAGGACAACCCCAAAATAGCAGTTGCGGCTTATGTCGAAAACGTAGGCTGGGGAGGAACCTGGGCCTGTCCGATTGCTTCGCTTCTGGTAGAAAAATATTTGAACGGCGAAATCGGCGAATACCGGAAATCCCTTGAAAACCGAATTCTGACAACCAGTTTCATTCAGTAACAGATGGGAAACGCAGGAATAACGAGGAAACTTGACTGGAGTCTGGTCGCAGTATGGCTGGTTTTAGTTCTGCTGGGATGGATTAACATATATGCCTCTGTCCATTCTGCAGCCAGTCCCGACCTTGTAACCAGACCCTGGAAGCAGATTGTGTGGATAGTTTCGGCAATGGTTCTGGCAGCCGTTATTCTTTTTGCATTCAAGCCAAGGCTGTGGGAAGTTATTTCCATTCCAAGCTATATGGTGATTGTGCTTCTGCTCGTAGCCGTTATCTTCCTGGGAAGCGATATCAAAGGTTCCCGCTCCTGGCTGACCTTCGGACCTATCAGCTTCCAACCTGCAGAAATCTCCAAAATCACGACGTCGCTGGCCCTGGCCTCTATCTTGGGCAAGACCAACTTCAAACTCAACAACTTCAGGAACTGGTTCATCACAGCTATAACGATACTTCTTCCGGCCATTGCCATAATTATGGAAAAAGAAACCGGTTCTATGCTGGTTTATACCGGATTCCTGTTTGTTCTCTACCGTGAAGGAATGTCGGGATGGGTTCTCGGGTTCATCTTCCTTTCCATTCTGTTGTTCATATTCACTCTTACCAGTCCGGTATGGGTACCCCTGGCCATCCTTACCGCAGCAATCCTGATTTTCTTCCTGATTCACTACTTGCAGGACCGCCGGAGCCTGCGACGGAAGTATAAGATACGGAAAACCGCCGGAACCGCCATTCTGGCTTTCCTCGCCGGTGCAGCAATCATCTTCCTGTCGGATTTTGCCTTCAACCATATTCTGAAGGATCATCAGAGGGGACGAATCGAGGTCCTTCTGGGATTGAAAGAAGACCCCAGCGGAGTCGGATACAACGTAAATCAGTCGATGATTGCCATAGGCTCCGGAGGGCTGTTCGGGAAAGGCTATCTGCAGGGAACGCAGACTACATACGGATTTGTACCCGAGCAGAGCACCGATTTCATATTCTGTACTGTCGGAGAGGAATGGGGGTTTGTGGGTTGCCTCATTGTAATCGCACTCTACGCCTTCCTGATCGCAAGGATTCTGATAGATGCCGAAAGTTGCCGGGAAAAGTTCAACCGCATTTACGGTTACTGTGTCGCCTCCATCTTCTTTATGCATCTTATCATAAACGTAGGGATGACCATCGGCCTGATGCCTGTTATCGGCATACCCCTGCCCCTGCTCAGTTATGGAGGTTCCTCGCTGTGGGGATTCACCGTTCTGCTGTTCATTTTCATTGCCCTGCACAGGCACGAGAACTACTAACACTGATAAAAAACACTCGAAATATGAAAAAACTACTTTCAACTGCAGTCTTCGTACTTGCCGCAACGCTGATTTCAGCCGCTTCAACCCCTCTTTGGTTGAGGGATGTCAAGATTTCTCCGGACGGAGAAAAAATCCTTTTCTGCTATAAGGGAGACATCTTTGTCGTAGCTTCGGAAGGCGGCGCGGCACAGCGCCTGACATCTCTGCCAAGTTATGAACAGACTCCTTTCTGGAGCCCCGACGGAAGCACAATTGCCTTTGCAAGCGACAGAAACGGAAGTCACGACGTATATACTATGCCTTGCGAGGGCGGAGCCGCTACGCGTCTTACCTGCAATTCCGCTACAGAACTTCCCATAGGGTTCACGCCGGACGGGAG
>JAGHTF010000073.1 GCA_018065485.1 Candidatus Cryptobacteroides fimicaballi
GTACCGATGCGGACCATAGTGGCGCCATAGCGCACGGCAACGGGCCAGTCTCCGGACATACCTATCGAGAGCTCACGGAATTCATCAAGTTCCGGGAAAACATCCTTCAAGTAAAGGAAAAAATCCTGGACCCGAGCGAAGTCAGCCTCAATTACGGATTCGTCGTCGGTATTGGTAGCCATAGCCATAAGTCCGCAGATACGGATATTGGAGAGTTTTCCGCGGCCGCCACGGGTATCGGAATACCTGAACATAATATCCAGCACCTCCTCTTCACAGAAGCCCTGCTTCTGTTCCTCCGCAGCCACGTGCAGTTCCAGAAGCACGTTCACAACCCGGGAGTTTTTCCCTGCCCAATCATCGATTGCCGCAAGAAGATGCTCCGAATCCACCGACTGCACCAGCGACACGTAAGGCAGAACCATCTTAAGCTTATTGGTCTGCAGATGGCCGATAAATTGCCATTCCAAACCTTCCAGAGCAGACAGGGACTTAGCCTTAGCTTCCAGTTCCTGAGGACGGGATTCTGCAAAGATCCGCTGTCCCTCCCGGTATGCGGTCTCAACACTTTCGGCCGGATGGAATTTTGAAACTGCCACCAGTTTCACATCCGATGGCAGTTCATTCAATATATGTCGGAGATTTTCTCCTATCATAGCGTCACTGTTATCTTCGGCCGGCACGACGCTGCTGTTCCAGCTGTTGCTGCTGCATCTTCTGCGCCTGCTCCAGTCTCTGCTGCCATTTGCTCTTGGGCAACGGCTTACCCTCCGAAGCGTGAACCTTGTCCAGAATCTTCTGGGGGTCGATACTCTTGCGGATAACCCAGGTCTGAATCATAGCGATAAGCTGAGAAAGCAGATAGTAATAGCTGAGGGCTGCAGACAGGCTGTTACAGATGAAAAACATCATAATGGGCATCATCCACAAAGACATAAACTTCATCGAAGACGCGGTAGGATCTCCCGCATTGGGCTGCGACTTGAGTGTCATCTTGGAATAGAACCACATTGTAACGGCCATAAGCAGCGCAAAGAGAGAAAGGTGATCCCCGAAGATAGGGATTCTTACCCCGTACTCCAGGATAGCATCGTATGACGAAAGGTCATCGCACCACAGGAAAGGTTGCTGACGGAGCTCGATGGATGCGGGGAAGAAACGGAACATAGCCCACAATATAGGGAAAGTGAGCAAAGTAGGAAGGCATCCTCCCATCGGACTCACCCCTGCCCTCTTGTAGAGATCCATCGTAGCCTGCTGCTTCTTGAGCTGATCCTGCTGATTGTTGGCATTGGGATATTTGGCGTTGATCTTATCCATCTCCGGCTTGAGCGCCTGCATCTTGGCCGATGAAGCGTAAGATTTGTATGTCAGAGGGAAAACCACAATCTTTATCACAATGGTCATAAGCAGAATCACAAGACCGAAATTATCGATAAACCTATGGAATATATTGAACATAGGAATAATCGCGTAGCGGGTAAACCAGCCTACCAGCCATCCTCCCAAAGGAATGATCTTCTCGTACTTCTGCCCGAACGACTCGAGCGTAGAGAAATGGTTGGGGCCGAAGTAGAATTCGAAAGGCACACTCACCGACGATGATCCCGAAGGCAATTCGGAACGCATAGCGGCACAACAGCGCATAAGTTTCCGCTCAGGGTCGTTCTCCTGATAGAAATTAACCGACAACTCGCCGCTTGCAAACTGACGCGGGGCACGCATAATAGCCGAGAAGAACTGCTGCTGGTATGCAAACCAATTCAGTTTTGAATCGATACGCTTGCTGGAGCTGCGGCCACGGCCTATTTCAGACGGCTTTTTGTCAGAATCGAAATAGTAGTTCAGCTTCGAATACTGGGACTCGTTCTTGAAACCTTTCTCCATTCTGGGAATATCGACATTGTAATCTATGTCGAAAGAAGAAACGTTTTTAGGAATTACCCCACCCATATCCACGAACGAAAGCAGGTTGTCAACCGCATAAGAGCCTTCGTGAATAGAATATTTCTGCTCTATATAACCGCCTCCGGCAAAAGGAAGGCGCATAACTACTGTCGTGTCGGTAAGTTCTGCAACCTCAAATACAAAGTCCGAAGTCCTGATGTACTCTCCGGCATAAACGCTTATGGAATACTCGGATCCGCCCGGCTTGAAGATATAGAGGTCGGTGCTGTCGTAGTTGTAGAAGTCATTGAGTTTGACGCTCAGAGGCTGGGCGCCCTTTGTAGTGAACGCGAGTTCGAACACATCGTTCCTCAAAGTAACTACAGAAGCGCTGCGGGAAGAAGCAGAGTCCAGGAGAGCATCCTTGTACACGGGAGTCTTGAAGTCATCGGCCAAAGGCACAGATTCCTCGGGAACCGCAGCCTCTTCAATCGGAGTACTTTCGACTTCGGGCTGCAGGCGGGCAATCGAATCCCTCACGTGCATCTCATATTCCTGCTGTTTCTGGGCACGTTTGCCCTGAAGGAAAGTAAATCCGAACAGGACCGCAATAATCAATATGAAACCGATTACCGAATTCTTATCCATTACTCACCCTCCTCGGCCTTGCGAATCTTGAGTTCAAGTTCCTTAAGTTCCTCTTTGGCAGCTTTAATCCTCTCCCTCATCTGCTTGATGAGAGGTTCGCTGTTCTTGGAGCTTGAGAAGAATCCGATATTGTTCTCGTAGGTAACGATATCCTGCTGTAAAGTATGGTACTTCTGAACAAGGGTATCACGAACGCTGCGGGGCTTGTCTTCGCGCCGACCGGTAGTATGACGGACACCGAACTCAGGGAATTTTTCCTGCATTGCATCCTTGAAAGCCTTGGCAATGTTGTCCTTCTCTTTGAAAGGAACAAAGCCGATGGCGTTGAAGCGGGCTGCAAAATCCTGCATAAGAGCGGCAAGATCGTCCCCCTCCTTAGCCTGGAAAGCAATCACTTCGTCGATAATAGCCTTCTTGGCCTTAAGGTTGCCGTAGAAATCATTCTCAGGCTTCACATTCTTGGCCTTCTCTTCAAAGAACTCGTCGCAGGCAGCGCGGAAACGCTTCCACAACTGTTCGCTCTTTTTACGGGGAACTGCACCGATTTCCTTCCACTGTTTCTGAAGTGCGATAAACTGATCGGTAGCCTTTTTCCAATCGGTGCTGGACTTAAGTTCCTCAGCTGCCTTAATGATATCGAGTTTCCTGTTCAGGTTATCGTTCATTCCTTCCTTGTATTCGGTAAAGAATTCGCGCTTCTTTTCAAAGAACTTGTCGCAGGCGGCGCGGAAGCGGTCGTATATCTTCTGGTTTTCCTTCTTGGAAGCATAACCTATCGTACGCCATTCGGCCTGCAGGGTCTCTATCTCTTTTGTAAGAATGTTCCACTCATTGGAATTTTCGATGGCCTGCTCGGCTTTCGCTGCAATCTCCTCGAGCTTCTCGCAAAGCAATGTCTTCTTTTCGAGATTTTCGGACTGCTGAGCCTTAAGACCTTCGAAGTGAGCCTGATACTTTTTGTTTATCACAGCCGTTGCAGCCTTGAAACGCTCCCAGATTTCATCCCTGTACTCCTTTGCAACGGGACCGAACTCCTTCCATTGTTCGTGGAGTTTCTGGAGCTCGTGAAAAGCGTTCACAATATTTTCGTTCTCCGCAAGTTTCTCAGCCGCCTCGCAGAACCCCTGCTTGGCCTCAAGATTCTTCTTGAAATCAAGATCTCTCAAATCCCTGTTGATCTTCACCATATCGTAGAACTTCTCTACGTAGAACTGATAGATATCGTTGATATCGCGGAAAGCTGTCACGGGAACAGGGCCCGTTTCTCTCCAGCGGTTCTGGATTTCACGGAATTCGGGGAAGGTTGCGCTCACATCCTCCTGTTTCTCTACCAGCGCCTTCAGATCCTCCACAATCTTTTGCTTGGTCTTGAGGTTTTCCTCACGCATAGCATCCTGTTCACGGTTGTACTCTGCACGGGCGGCTTTATAGTCGGCATACAAGGCCTTGAAATTTTCTTCAACCTGTTCAAAGGGATTGTTACGCGAATCGGTTTCCTCATCCAACTGAGGATTCTCCCCCTTGAGTTTGATAAGAAGCTTGTAGAAAGCCGACTTAATGGCTTCGGCTTCCTTGCTGCGGGTCATAGCGTCTGCAGCACTTTTCAGCTGTTCGAAAATTTCGGATAATTCCGCAAGTGACTTTTCTGAAAGATCGACTTTCTGTTCAACGTCTTTCTGTTCTACATCTGAAGTAACGGTCTGAACCTCTTCAGGAATTAAATTCTCGCTCATATTCTTGAGTTTTAGTTATAGTTCACAAATATAGCAAATTAAAAATAAATAGGGTAATTTTGCGCAGCAAAAAATCAGCAGTTATGAGAATTGACATTCTATCGGTTGTGCCGGAGCTCCTGGACAGTCCCCTCAGCCATTCCATAGTGGGAAGGGCCATAAAAAAAGGTCTTGTGGAAATCCACGTGCACAACCTCAGGAAATACGGCATCGGACCAAGAAAAAACGTCGACGACTACTCCTACGGCGGGGATGCCGGTATGGTAATGATGGTGGAACCGGTTTTCAATATGATTCGGGAGCTTAAAAGCGAAAGAGACTACGATGAGGTAATCTATATGTCTCCCGACGGTGAGATTCTGGACCAGGGAATCTGTAATGAGCTGTCTCTCAAAGGCAACATCATCATACTCTGCGGGCATTACAAAGGCATCGACCATCGGATCAGAGAGCATCTCATAACCCGCGAGATTTCCGTAGGAAACTACGTTGTAAGCGGAGGAGAGATACCGGCCGCGCTGCTGGCCGATTCGCTCGTACGTCTCATTCCCGGCGCACTCACCGACGAAACGTCGGCGCTCAGCGATTCATTCCAGGAAGGGCTGGTAAGCGCGCCTGTTTACACCAGGCCTGCCGAATTCAACGGATGGAAGGTACCTGAAGTGCTACTGTGCGGAGACCCCAAAAAAATCCGCGCCTGGCAGGACGAGCAGGCGCTGCAAAGAACAAAGGCCCTGCGCCCCGAACTTCTCGATGAAAACACACAGTTCCGGACACAGGAAAAACAA
>JAGHTF010000070.1 GCA_018065485.1 Candidatus Cryptobacteroides fimicaballi
AGTCACGACGTATATACTATGCCTTGCGAGGGCGGAGCCGCTACGCGTCTTACCTGCAATTCCGCTACAGAACTTCCCATAGGGTTCACGCCGGACGGGAGCAAGGTGTTGTACAGTGCTTATATTCAGGCACCTGCTACGAGCGTGCAGTTCCCCCGTGCAAGTTTCACCCAGGTTTACTCCGTACCTGTACAGGGAGGCAAGAGCGTTCAGATGCTCGGAACCCCCGCACTTGCCCTGTCGTACAGCCCCGACGGTTCATTTTTCCTTTATCAGGATACAAAGGGGATGGAAGATACCTGGCGCAAGCACCATATTTCTTCGGTGACACGCGATATCTGGAAATATGACGTGGCTACAGGACGGCATACAAACCTTACCGCCCGGCCCGGCGAAGACCTGGATCCCGTTCTTTGCGGCAACACGGTTTATCTGTTGAGCGAACCTTCCACGGGCGATGCAAAACCTCGCCCGGAGGGGTGGCAGACCAGTATCAACGTGTATAGCTTCGCTTTGGACAAGCCGTCGGAAATGACACAAGTCTCGCATTTCAAAACCCACCCCGTGAGATTCCTGAGTATGGGAGGCGGAAAACTCTGCTATACCTGGAACGGGGAAATCTACACTCAGGTTCCCGGCTCTGAGCCGCAGAAGGTGGCCATCGATGTGGTACTGGACGAGAATAATCCCGTTACAAAGAAAACTTTTTCCGGAAATGCCACCGAGGCTGCCGTTAGCCCCGACGGAAAGCAGATTGCACTGATTGTCCGAGGAGAGGTCTTTGTTACTTCCGTGAATTACACTACTACAAAAAGAATCACCGACACTCCTTCCTGTGAAACCGGAGTATGCTTCGGAAAAGACTCCAGGACTTTGATATATGCTTCCGACAGGAACGGTCTGAGCCAACTCTACGAGGCCAGGATTGTGCGTAAGGAGGACCCTGATTTTGCCAATGCTACCCTGATAGAGGAAAAACCTCTTCTGCATAAAGCCGGAGTCGACCGGAGGGAGCCGAAATTGTCGCCCGACGGAAAGAAACTCGCGTTCATAGAGGACCGTACGCGTCTTATGGTAGCGGATCTCTCTTCAGGAAATGTCTCTCAGATTACCGACGGTTCCTGTTGGTTCAGCCTTGGTGAACCCTTCGCTTACGATTGGAGCCGGGACAGCAAATGGCTGACACTGGAATATACCCCCAATGCCCACGACCCCTATTACAACATCGGGCTCGTCAGTGTTAAGGGAGGAGAGATAACCGACCTTACGGGCAGCGGTTATATGAACTTCAATCCTAAATTCACCCTCGACGGAAATGCCATCACATTTGAGAGCGACCGTTACGGTATGCGCGCACACGCTTCGTGGGGGTCTCTGCAGGATGTGTTTATGTGTTTCCTCAACAAAGAGGCGATGGACAGGTTCAATATGAGCAAGGAGGACATAGAACTGAGCGAGGCAGACAAAAAAGATAAAAAAGATTCCCTCAAGGTAGCAAAGGTAGAACTTGAAGGAATCGAAGACCGCATTGTGCGTCTCACGCAGAACAGCAGCAACCTGGGCAATGAAATAGTTACCAAAGACGGCTCAAAGATGTATTTTACGACAACCTACGAAAAAAGGCTGGACTTGTGGTCTATGGACCTGAAGACCCGTGAAACACGTCTTGTATCCAAGGGTTCGAGCGGAGCTTTTGCATCTGACGCATCGGGTAAAACTCTCTTCCTTCTCGGAAATTCCATCGCAAAAATCGATGGTGACAAACTTAAGCCCGTCAGTTATTCCGCGGAATTCAACCTCGACCCTGCCGCAGAGCGGGAATCTATGTTCAACTTTGTGGAGAGGGAGGAGGCCAACCGTTTCTACTGCACGGATATGCACGGGGTCGACTGGAAAATGTACTGCGACGCATACCGCCGTTTCCTGCCCCACATTTCCAACAACTATGATTTTTCGGAGATGCTGAGCGAACTTCTAGGGGAACTCAACGTTTCGCATACAGGGTCCGGATACCGCGCCACCAATACCAACGGTGAGCCTACCGGCAACCTTGGCCTGCTCTTTGACCTTTCCTACGACGGAGAGGGCCTCAAGGTGGCCGAAATCATTGAAGGCGGCCCCTGCGACAAGGCCGATATCGGATGCAAGGCGGGCAATGTCATCACTCATATCAACGGCACGGCCGTTGACGGTACAGACCTCAGCCTTCTGCTCAAGGGAACCATCGGCAAGAAAACTCTCGTGAGCATAAAAGGCAGAAAGGACATAGTGATTGTTCCCGTATCCAACGGCACCGTGAACAACCTGATGTACAAACGCTGGGTAAAGCAGCGGGCGGCCGACGTTGAGAGGCTTTCTGGCGGGCGTCTCGGCTATGTTCACATTCAGAGTATGAACGATGCAAGCTTCCGAACCATCTACAATGAGCTGATGGGGAAATACTACAAGTGCGAAGGCATTGTGATCGACCAGAGGTTCAACGGTGGAGGAAGAATGCACGAAGACATTGAAATCCTCTTTGGAGGAGAAAAATATCTGACTCAGGTAGTCCGCGGGCGCGAGTCCTGCGATATGCCGTCGCGCCGATGGAACAAGCCCAGCATTATGCTTCAGTGTGAATGCGACTACAGCAACGCTCACGGCACCCCCTGGGTTTACAGTCACCGGAAATTGGGCAAACTTGTAGGAGCCCCCGTTCCCGGTACTATGACCAGCGTGAACTGGGTTGACCTTCAGGATCCTTCGCTGTATTTCGGCATTCCGGTAATAGGTTACCGCACAGCCGAAGGCTCATATCTGGAGAACAGCCAGCTCGAGCCCGACGTGCTTGTGTACAACAGGCCCGAAGACATAGTCAAAGGCGAAGACGCCCAGCTGCGGGCCGCCGTCGAGGAACTCCTCAAGCAAATCGACCAAAGCAAGCGGCAGTAGCCAATCCTGCACGAGTCACGAAGTTCTTTTGCATTTCCGGGGGAGTTTGAGGCCAAAATTCCCCCGTTAACTCAGATTGAACTGTTCCGGGGGAATAATTGCCCTAAATCACCCCGATTGGCCATCGATTCGGAAAACATTTTTGTAAATATTCATCCACATAAGCTTCAAACTCCGGACTGTCGATAATCTTTATCTGGTCCGCAAGTCCCACATAAAACCTGCAGGCTCCGGCATAGTCATTCACATCTACATCAAGCACCCAGAAGTTTGTCTTGCGGACAATTTCCTTTTCGGCAAGCGGATATTCCTCCAGCAATAGGTTTTTAGCCATAA
>JAGHTF010000007.1 GCA_018065485.1 Candidatus Cryptobacteroides fimicaballi
GCTCGGCACGAAAATTTCGCGATTCTTGGCGCGAGTTGAAAGAAAAACAGGGGGTCAGTTTCGACCGGAATTCGGGGGTCAATTTCGTTCGGATTTTCCAGTTATAGATTCTGTTTGATTTATCCGTCTGTGCGGATGAACTTTGAGTTTCTAATGATTCTCGTACTATCAAAAGAGCATATTGGGCTTCTTTGTTCTCGCGACGCAATAATTCCAGTCTTTGAAGAACATTTTAGCCTGATTTTGTTCTCGTAGATGGCGGTCCGGGACAGAGTGACACGATTCGTTCATTCGCGTGTGCGGATGAATCAGATATGGGATAGCCTATTGTACCACTTATGTAATTTTTACTACCCTATTTGGTGGTGAGGCATTTTTGCAAAAGAAATAACGGCATCCACGGCCCGGTCTTCGGCCAACGGGTCTTTGTCATAAAAAAGGCAATGGGTTCCGTTTTCTATGACCACGTAATTCTTTCTGTCCGCAACTGCATCGAGATACAGTTTCAGGGACGGCACGGAAATGATTTTATCTCTTTCGGGACAAATCACGAGGTGTTCGTGCCCGTACTCCCGGATAGCCCTGAGTCCCTGTTTCATAATTTTGTAATATTCGGGAAGCTGACGGGTGAAGAACCAGGTCCAGTATTCCTTTCCTAGATACATTTCATCGCAGGGAGCGCCTTCATAATGCAGATGATACTTGGAACTCGGATGCCAGTGGCAGTTGACCTTGGTTGTGAACGGAGAAAGCACACGCAGAACAACTCTTGCGGTCCAGGGCATCTGAAGATTTTCGAAACTGGGACTTACAAGAACAACCTTGCCGATTCCGGGGTCGGAACACCCTATGATTGCCACCATTGCCGAGCCCATCGAGTGTCCCAGCAAATGCACTTTCGAATACCTGGTCTTGAGATCACCTACAGCATTCAAAGCCAGGCCCATCCAGTCTTTGGAATGAGACCTTGAAAAATCCCGTCCGCAAGTCCCGTGACCCGGCAGCCTTGGGACAAAAACGTCATATCCTTCCCGGTAGAGGTCGGTTGCAGGCCGGATGAATTCGCCCGGATATCCTCTGTACCCGTGAATTATGAGCCAGCATTCATCGGTTTTATCCTTATGCAAAAGGCTGAAGGAGCGGGCCGCACTGCAGCATTGCTTTCTGTCTTCATATACACCCCGATACCACCGGTACGGGACTGAATAGTCAAAAATGGAAAAGTCTATGTTGCCAATCATAAAGTTTTCGGAAAATCAGTCCTTACAAAAATACGCATTTTTAACAAAACCGCGCATCTTTCATAAAATGAATAACCAATCATAATATTTTGTATTTTTGCACATATGGCAGATAAGAAAGAATGCATAGAGCTGCTCAACAACGCAGGAATAAAAGCTACCGGAAACCGCATCCTGGTGCTTGAGGCCCTGCTAAACTCAAAAGGGCCAAGGTCTATGAAGGATATAGAGACTGAAATTCCTTCCCTGGACAAGTCCAGCATCTTCCGCTGCCTTTCCACAATGCGGGAGCACGACCTTCTGCACGCCCTGGACGGCGGGCCCGAAGGCATCCGGTACGAAGTGTGCCGCGGACATCACAACGGCCCCGATTCCGACGAGCACGTACATTTTTACTGCGAGGTCTGCAAACGCACCTTCTGTTTCGAGGACGTTAAAGTCCCGCGGGTTGAACTCCCTGACAGTTACAGAATCCACTCGACCGAACACACCATAAAAGGGGTATGTCCGGACTGCACGGCAAAACACAAACTTTAATCTCTTATATACTATGGCAAACAAATATTCAGGAACACAGACCGAGAAGAATCTCGAAGCCGCTTTCGCAGGTGAGTCACAGGCTCGCAACAAGTACACTTATTTCGCATCAAAGGCAAAGAAGGAAGGATACGAGCAGATTTCCGCCCTCTTCCTCAAAACAGCCGACAACGAAAAGGAACACGCAAAACTCTGGTTCAAGGAACTTGAAGGAATCGGAGACACCGCCCAGAACCTCGCAGCCGCGGCCGCAGGCGAGAATTATGAGTGGACCGATATGTACGAAGGCTTCGCCAAGACGGCCGAGGCCGAGGGTTTCCCCGAGCTTGCAGAGAAATTCCGCCTTGTAGCGGCTATCGAAAAACGTCACGAAGAGCGTTACCGCGCACTTCTCAAGAACGTAGAAACCGCAGAGGTATTCAAGAAATCAAGCGTCAAGGTATGGGAATGCCGCAACTGCGGTCATATCGTAGTGGGCGAAAGCGCTCCCGAGATCTGCCCTACCTGCGCACACCCCCAGAGCTACTTTGAAATTCACGCCGAGAACTACTAGTAGTTGTTCTCTTTAAGGAACTGCCCTAAGATGCGACCCATCTTGGGGCTTTTCTTTATGTAACTTCCGTGATCCTCACCCTGCAGGATAACCAGACGGGAGCCGGGGATGGAATCGGCGATGAGGGTGGTATGTTCTACCGAAATAAGGTCTTCGCTGCCTCCGCACACAAGCACGGGACATTTTATGGACTTCAGGTCGGCCGGATCGATCTGAGGTTCTTCGAGCATCATCATCGCCAGAGGGGTGCCTTCGGACAGAATCCACTCCTTGAAGGATTCAAAGCCAGGGCCGCAGTCGGGATACAGGTTCGCTCCGCTCACAGCCATCGGACCGCAGGTACCGGGATGCGCCATTTCCAGCATAAGCAGGATTATGCCTCCGTCGCTCCATCCGTAGAGGGCCGGTTTCTCCAATCCAAGTTTTTTTATGAAGCAGTACGTGTCTTCCATCATATCGGCATAATGATACTCATCCAGAACCGGATTCGCACCCTGCCCGCGGGAATCGGGGCTGTAAACCCTGTAGCCGGCCCTAGCCAGTTCCATAGCCTGGGTCCTCAGGCTCTTGTGGGACCCTCCGTTCCCGTGGACCAGCACCACCGGTTTACCGTCCTTGGGACCTCTTGTCACATAATACAATTCCTGTCCGTTAACCTTTATGGTCGCAGGCTCCTCGGGGTATTTTAAACACAGGATGGAAAGTGCGGTAAAATAGAAAAAGCCTCTGATGGCTGCAAAGAATTTCATATCCCAATAATTTGAACAACCTCAAAGATAGAAAAAATATGACTATCTTTGTTAAAATTTGTCAAAATGGATTCTCCAATCTTCACCCCCTGCCGCATTGGTCCCGTGACCCTGAAAAACAGGGTAATCCGCTCGGCCGCCTTTGAGAACATGGCCTACGGAAACTCTCCTTCGAAAGATCTTTTCGATTATCACACGGCGGTTGCCAGAGGCGGCGTAGGAATGACAACCGTAGCCTACGCGGCGGTCTGCCGGTCCGGCCTGTCCTTCGACGGGCAGTTGTGGATGAGGGAGGAAATAATCCCGGAACTCAGGAAACTCACGGACTCAGTCCATTCCTACGGAGCCAAAGCCTCGATTCAGCTGGGACATTGCGGGAATATGACCCATCGGGCCACCTGCAAATGCACTCCTGTAGGTGCGTCGGGCGGGTTCAACATCTACTCCCCTACCATCGTCAGGAAACTCCGCAGGGATGAAATAGCCGACCTTGCCCGAAAGTTCGGCGACTCTGTAAGACTTGCCCGCCGCGCAGGATTCGACTGCGTTGAGATTCACGCAGGTCACGGCTATCTCATCAGCCAGTTCCTCTCCCCCTATACCAACCGCCGGCACGACGAATTCGGCGGCAGTCTCCAGAACCGTATGCGCTTTATGGAGATGGTGATGAAGGAGGTGATGGAGGCGGCCGGAGACGATATGGGCGTTCTGGTGAAGGTGAACATGCACGACGGATTCCGCGGAGGAATGCAGACCGACGAATGCATAAAGGTAGCGCAGGAGTTGGAAAGACTGGGAGCGCACGCGCTTGTACTCTCGGCCGGTTTCGTGAGCAAGGCCCCAATGGAGGTGATGCGCGGGGCAATGCCTCTCAAGACTCTGGCTTACTATATGGATATGAAATCCTTCTGGTGGCTCAAGGCTATGCTGCGGCTCATAGGCAGGATTCTCATTCCCACCGTTCCCTACAGCGAGGGCTATTTCCTGGAGGAGGCAAAGAAATTCAGGGCGGCTCTCACAATGCCTCTGGTGTATGTGGGAGGGCTTGTTTCCAAGCAGAAAATGGAAGAGGTGCTCGAAGCCGGCTTTACCGGCCTGCAAATGGCAAGAGCCCTTGTACACGATACCGATTTTGTCAACAAACTTAAAGAAGGAGAACTCGAATGCAGCGGGTGCAGGCATTCCAACTATTGCATAGGACGGATGTACACCCTGGAGATGAAATGCCACCACTGCGTGGACAATCTCCCCAAGAAACTGCAGAAAGAGATACAGAAAGCGGAAAACACAAAATGAAAGTCACGCTTATAACAGGAGCGAGTTCCGGAATGGGGCTCGAATATGCGAAGCAGCTTGCAGCCAAAGGCAATGACCTTCTTATTGTGAGCAATCAGCAGGAGCAGCTTATCGAGGCCACTTCTATGCTTGTGGAGGAATACGGAGTTAACGTAATTCCCCGTTATCAGGACCTTGCAAGAGAAGACGCAGCCCAACAGCTGTACGACTACTGCAAAGAGCAGGATTACGAAGTGGACACCCTAATATGCAATGCCGGAATGTTTTTCTTCAAGGAAATGCACCCCGGAATCGAGCCGCGCATAAGCACAATGCTCAATCTTCACGTTACCACCAACACAAGGCTCTGTCTGCTGTTCGGAGAGGATATGAAGAACCGCCGCGGCGGGCACATTCTCATTGTGTCGTCGCTGGCCGCTGTGCTTCCTATGCCGGGAATAACACTGTACGCAGCTACCAAGGCCTACCTCAAGAGTTTCGGACGCTCGCTTTACTTTGAGATGAGACCCTACGGCGTGAGTGTAACCACCGTATGCCCGGCAGCCGTGGCCACGCCCCTTTACAATCTGAAACCCAGCCTAATGGACTTTGCAGTAAAAATCGGAGTGATATGGACTCCGCAAAGGCTGGTGCGTCTGGCACTCAAGGCTATGTACCGCAAACGCCGGCTGTACAGCCCCGGCTTTATGAACCTGTGGATGCCGGCGGTAATCGCACTTTTGCCCAAGTCCCTCGTAAATGCAATATGGAAAAGATTAAACAAAGAATAACAATGAAAAGAACCATAATACTTTCAATCGCGCTGATGCTCGCAAGCGGGCTTCAGGCGCAGAACACGGAAAACGTAAAATTCGGCAACTTCGAGCAGTGGACCGTGAGAATGTTCAAGGAATCCGGAGTGCTCGGAGGCAAGACTGTTCCGTTATACGTGGTTGGCCCCCGCGACACAATCGTCGGGAACAAAGCTTACGATTATTCCAAGACAATATGGGCAAGTTCCAATTCTTTCGCCCAGGTTATGGGAATCACCAAGATAAGCTGCTCGGTTATGCCGGACAAAGGGCCTTCGGGCACCTGTGCAAGGCTCGAGACCAATATGGTAAAGTGCAAGGCTATCGGCATAATAGACATTAACGTCCTTGCCCAGGGTGCGCTATTCTGGGGAAAGGTATGGGAACCGATTACCAGCACCAAGACAGCCGAAGCCGCAATGGAGTGGGGCATTCCGTTTACAAGAAAGCCTGCAGCCCTGATTTTCGATTACAAGGCAACACTGCCAAATACAGGCAGACTCCTCAAAGACAATAAGGAGATTGACGGATACGACCCTGAGGAAGCTATGTTCATCCTGCAGAAGCGATGGGAAGACAAGGACGGCAATCTCCACGCGAAAAGAGTGGGCACTGCGATTCATCTGATCGAAAAAAGCACCGGCTCGTGGGTAAAGGGAATGAGGGTCCCCGTAATCTACGGTGACGCCACCAAAGACCCGGCCTACAACAAGGCAATGGCGCTTATGGACTCTTCCAACAAAATCAGGATTTACGCCAGGAACAGCAGAGGCGAGAGCCGGCAGGTTATAGAAGAAGGCTGGGCTTCGCCCGATGAAACCCCGACCCACGCTCTCCTGAACTTCACCTCCGGCACGCAGGGCGCCTTCTGCGGGGCCTTGGGCAATGTACTTTGGGTAGATAACGTAAAACTCGAATACTGATGGACTGCAATATTCTCAAAGACCGATGCATAGAATGGATCAGGGACTGGTTCGAGCATAACGGAAAGGGCTGCCGCGCCGTTCTTGGAATGAGCGGAGGCAAGGACAGCACCGTTGCCGCGGCACTCTGCGCGCAGGCGCTCGGCCCCGACAAGGTTACCGGCGTTGCAATGCCCTCTCTCGGGCAGAGCCTCAACGAGGCCGACGAAATCTGCAGTTACCTCGGAATCAGATACCTGTGCGTTCCCATCGGCGGAATCGCCGCTGAATTCGGAAAAATATCCCTGTCCGCCGGGGAAGAGATGTCGGTTCAGGCCGAGCAGAATATCCCTCCCAGAATACGGATGACGGTGTTGTACGCAATCTCACAGAGCGAAGGAGGACGGGTTGTGAATACCTGCAACCTCTCGGAAGACTACATAGGCTACGCTACCCGCTGGGGCGACGCGGCCGGCGACTTCTGCCCGCTGGGAGGTCTTACAGTTCAGGAAATCAGAGGGATAGGGCACGCGATGGGACTGCCTTCGAAATGGGTGGACAAGACTCCGGACGACGGGCTTCCGCACAGCTGCTCGGACGAGCAGAAATTCGGTTTCACATACGAGGTGCTGGACCGCTACATCCGCACCGGAGTGTGCGACGATCCCGCCGTAAAAGAAAAAATCGACCGTATGCATCGGAACAATCTCTTCAAGTTGAGTATGCCCGAGAAGTTCGAACCGGAGTTATGAACCTGACGCTCAAGTTCAGCGACCTTTACGACGACGAAGGGTTTTCCGACGGCACCTGCATTGACCTCCGGGACATTCCCGAGACCAACTCCTACTGCAGTCCTGCTGCGCGGGAGGCTATTCTGGGCAGGATCCTCCCCTACCCTCCTGGCGGAATCCATTGGATCGACAGCGGAGACTACCACTACGCCAGCGAAATTTTCATCGGCAGAATACAGGAACCGTTCTGCCTTGCGCTGCTCGACAACCATAGCGACGCGCAGGACGGGGCCTTTGAAGACGGAATGCTGAGCTGCGGCAACTGGGTAAAGGTCGCCCGCGAACGCAACCCCCGGCTGGTCGAAAGCAGCTGGAACTCCCCTGCCCTTACCTCTTCCCCGCAAATTCCGGTGTACATTTCCATAGACCTGGACGTACTTTCCCCGGAATTTGCCAGGACCAACTGGAATCAGGGCACTATGGGTCTGGGGCAGATGGAAGATATGCTGAGCCGCATCGCGGCCGGACGCAGGGTTCTGGGAATCGACGTATGCGGAGGGCTCACCGTAGCCAAAGGCGCGGGTCCCGCCGACATCGGCATAAATCTTCAGACCCGGCACGCTCTGGGAACTTTCCTATCGCAGTTTTTCCTCTAACAAAGAGACTGCGCTTCCGGTGGTGCCGGCAATTCCGCGCTCTCTTTCGGAAATGAGCGAGAGAAGCCGATCTTCTACAGTTGTATCTATCTGATAATCATATGGCTTTCCAACACCTAGCCGCTCCGGCCACTGAAGGGCCTGCTCCACGAGCCTGCGGGCTTTACCTAACTGTCCGCAGTCAATAGCCGACGCTGCAAGGTTGAGTTTAATTCTACGGTATTTTTCGTGACTGCTTCGAAGGCCTTCGAAAGGCAGAATCTCTATCTTATCTATTATTTTTTCCGCCTTCCTATACTGTTTTGTCTGGATATAGGCTTCGACAAGGGCATCCCCGGCCCTGACCTGGTCCGGATGGGCAGAATAGAATGACTCGAGCAGGGATACGGCCTCCCGGGCGCGGCCGGTGGTTCTCATCTGCGCGGCAAGCGCGGTAACGTATCTCCAGCTGTCGGGGTCCAGTTCGGCAGCCTTCCTTAAATCCGACTCTTTATGCAGAAGCCCGTATCTGAATGCATAGAAAGGTGCATAATCGGAATCGGTTCCGCCAAGAAGTTCCCCGGCTTCCGCAGAATTTCCAAGATGGTTCTGCAGCATTGCAAGCAGATAGCGGCACTTCCATCCGCCACCGTTCTCCACTGCCCAGGAAAGCGGAGCAAAGGATTCCTGCCGGAAAGGAAACACAAAGGCGATGTCCTGATTCTGCGCATCTGCAATCAGACTCTTGTCGTCACGCAGAAAAGCAGTCCAAAGTGCTGTAAGCGCATTCTGCACGGGCAGAGCCTCCAGGATGGCCAACGCCTGCTTGTCCAAGCCTAATTCTCTGTAGAACAAGGCAAGTTCCAGATAGTCCTGCCAGGCAATCTCCTCCTGGAAGGTAGCCGACAACTGTGCAGCTGTCAATTCACCTGCGAGGAACCTCTCTGCCGCCGCAAAATGGCTCAGTGGATTGAGCTCCAAAATTCTTTCCATTCCCTTCCCGGTGGATTTGAACAGGATTTGCAATGCGGTAAGGTTTGCCCCGTTGCTATCAAGAGCCTTGCGTGCATAGTGAGCGGCAAGTTCGCCATCGGAATCGCAGAAATATATTTTCGCCAGTTGGGTAAATGCCGCACCTCGAAGAGGGCTGTTCCCTATCGCGGCCACCTCCAGACGGTCCATCGCATCGGCCTTCTTTCCCAAACGGAGCGCGGCCAGTCCGCCTGTATATCCGGCATCGGGATCATACTGGTCTATGGCAAGCGCCTTTGAAGAATACTCATAAGCCATAGCATACTGCATCCTTCGGAACAGCAGCTGCGCTTTAAGGGTAAGCGCTCCAAGCAGGGAAGGATTACCGCAAAGGGCACTGTCTACCTTAGCCTCGGCCTTGTCATACATTCGCATTCCATAGTAATCCCTTGCCATAATAAGTTGGCCTTCAGGACTGTAAGGGCGGAATTCGGGATTCCTGTCCTGCGGGCGGTCCACAATCTGGTCGTCGTTCTCCCAAATGCTCCTGCCACCTATGCAGATACGGGACGGTTCTTCTTTCAATTCAATGTTCACCACCCTGGCCGGAGACAGACCGGTGCCTGAGCTGTAAACAATCTTCCCTGCCTTATTGTAAACAACCAGCTCAGCGGAAGTACGGCGCAGAGGGTAAATGCCTATGCGATACCGTTCTCCATCACCGTTTACGGAAGTCACAGCATCCAGGGTAACGTTGTCGGCAGGGCCTATACCGCTGTAGGGCAGCCAGTAGTCGGACCACTGTTCGGTTCCGAAAGGAGTGAACAGAGGCTGCCTGTAAGCCGATGTCTCCGAGCTTTTCACCTGGTTCTGGTTATACAGCTTTCCGCTCTGCATTTCGATGTATTGGGGTCTGCCGTCGGTAAGCAGATTCACCCATATAAGGCCTCGTCGGCTCTGCGCCCAACTGAAGTACTTGCGCCCGAGTTTCTCATCGCGCAGCGACCAATGCATCACACCCCTGTCCTCGCCGGTGTAATATGCGCCGAAGAAAGGTTTGCGCGAGCCCACCATATGGTATGACTTGTCGTCACCGTAGGCTTGGGAAGTATATAGCGACAAATCCTTCCCTTCTTTGGTTTTCGGATACTCAAGATTCTCTCCCCCGTGACCTACAGCATTATGACTGGGATAAACCAGCACCAGGTCATCGCCGGTACGCACTCCCGAATTGGCCCAGGAATAGAAGGGCTGGTACTCGGCGCTGTCGTTGTGCCAGATGCTCGAAGTCCTCACCCATACTGCATCCTCGGGCAGATTGATCTCCACAGTCCAATGGCTGCGGCTCAGCATCTCTATGACACCAATATAACAGCTCACACTGCCGTCGCTCTTGGTCTCTACCTTAAAATCGACGTCTGATGCACAGGACGGCGCGTGGCCGATCACCCCGTAGTTGAACTCGATTCCTCCGCTGGTCCAGGGCCCGCGCATCGAAATGTCACGGAACTTTACGACATCGTTGTCATAGAACATCTCCTTGCCCGATATCTTATCGAATACAGACCAGATCTTTCCTCCGATCTGAGGGAAAATCTTCACCCGAAGGTAATCGTTCTCCAACACCACCATCTTCCATTCGCGGACTTCGTCCCGGGTTGTAAAGCTGTCGAAGCGCCAATACGGATAAAGCATTCCGGCATTGGGCACAGGATCGGGGTCGGCAAAGGGATAGGTTTTCATAAGGGTATCCTTGACAATCGCCGTCTGGCCCGCAGAGTCGTGCGAAGCAGACAGAAAAACGGGCCCCGCAAAGGCCAGGCCCAGAATCAGTTTTCTGAAAAGATGGTTATTCATATGAAGTCGGTCGGTTGTTTGCTTTAGTAAAAAAATCTATCCGGTCCGAGTGCAGACGTACAATGTCGGATTGCAGGCAGAGGCGCAGCACCTCTTCTTCCCGGCCTTTGGTGAAACGTTTGTTGGACGGGCCTGTAAGAATGGGACGGCCGAACACCCGCAACGCCTTCAGATTGTACAGAATTTCCATATTCTGCTCCGGAGTCTTTGCGAAGCCCAGCCCGGGGTCCAGTATCCACCTCTCAAGTCCAGCCTCCCGAGCTCTGTGTGCAAAATCGGCAAAGTAGGCAAGAAGTTCGTTCATTATGCCATTTTCATAGCGGCAGAGACTGTCCATCGTGGCAGGCGTGCCCCTTTTGTGCATTGCCACGTACTCCAGACCCAGTTCGGCAGCAGTACGCAGCATCTGAGGGTCATCCTCCCCCGCAGAGATATCGTTCACGATAAAATCCCCTATGAGACCGAATGCCCTGCGGACAATGGAACTGCGGGTTGTGTCCAGGGAGATTCTTTTCCCGCGAGGCAGATGGCTCAGGACGGGTTCGAGTCTCGCCCATTCCTGCTCTTCACTTACCGGTGCCGCCCCGGGACGGGATGAAACGGCACCGATATCCACAATATCCACCTTCGGGTTCCGGAAGATGTCCATATCGTAACGGCTGGATTCCCGGAACGAATCGGGGGTCAGATTCAGTATTCCCTCTATCTGCGGCAATTTCAGCCTATCTCCTTTTCTATCATTGCAAGGATACGGGCCTGGTTCTGCTCGATTGTACCGGGATGGCCTGCAGCCTCGTGGTAGTTGCCGGCCTTTTTGTAGTATTCGATAAGAGGCTCGGTCTGGTTGTGATAAGTTTTGATACGGTTGGAAACAACCTCGTCGGAAGCGTCGTCGGCACGGCCTTCAATAGCTGCGCGATGTTTGATTCTTTCGTGAACGACCTCGTCCGGGATCATTATGGAGATGACCCCATCCACCTTCTCTCCCCTCTTCGCCAGAATGGCGTCCAGGTCTTCGGCCTGACCGAGAGTTCTGGGGAAACCGTCCAAAAGGAATCCATCGACGCCCTTGACAGTGTCGAACGCATTTTCTATCATTCCTTCAACCACAGAATCCGGCACCAGCGAACCGGCCGAAATAAGGCTCTGCGCCTGAATTCCGAGTTCTGTACCGGCTGCGATTTCGGCACGGAGAAGTTCACCTGTAGAGATGTGTTTGAGATTGTACTTTTTGGCTATTGCCCCGGCGTGTGTACCCTTACCAGCACCCGGAGGCCCGAACAGGATAAAATATTTCATAGTGTTATTCGTTTATGATATAAATGTCTTTGTAGTTGCGCCCGAACTCTTCATAATCCAGGCCGAAGCCCAGAATGAAGTCATTGGGAATGGATTTGCCTATGTAATCCACCTTGAAGCTTTTCTTGAACATATCCGCCTTGAAAAGCATTGTGCATATCTTTATGTCGGCGGCTCCAAGTTCCTTGAGGTAGCCCAGCAGGAATTCCATACTGTTGCCGCTGTCCACGATATCTTCGCAAATGATTACGTTCTTACCCTTAACGTCGCCTACCAGGGCGGTTGCAGCGTGCACGGTATCCATTCTTTGGGTCCCGCTGTACGATGTCAGCTTGAGCGATGCCAGTTCGCAGTCCAGGTCGAGCCTTTTCATAAGCTCCGCGGTAAACAGTATTGCGCCGTTGAGAACACACAGCAGCATCACCGGCTTACCCGCATAATCCCTGTTGATTTTCTCCGCCACTCCGTCTATGCACTCGAGAATTTCCTCGTGGGACATATACGGTTTGAATTTTTTCCCTCTTAATTCGATATTCTCCATTACTCAAATCATTTCAATCCATAAAGTTACGAACAATTTCGGAAAATAAACGTTTTATTTCAATTAAAACGGATAAGTCTGTGCATATTTGCACGGAAACCAAACTTAAAGCTATGATGCACGGACTAATTACAGCGGTCGTCTGCCTTATTCTTCAGAGCACGGCATCGGTATTTCTGAGCGGCGGGCTCTGTCCCGAAGACATGGGCGAGGAGACTACGGAACGCCTGAATTACCTTGCAGGCCATCCCATCGGTATAAATTACGCATCCAAAAGCCGGCTTAAGGAGTGCGGGCTGTTCTCGGCGTTCCAGATTGCCTCTCTGCTGGAGTATCGCGAACGGAGCGGGGATATTCTCTCCTTCGGGGAACTTTCCAGGCTGGACGGTTGGAACGCAGAATTTGTCGAAGCGCTGCGCGAGTATATCGACCTGGGCGGGGCCGGTGCAGTGGGGGAATCATCGGCACGGAAATCTTTTCACGGAGACGCCACCGGCCGTTACGGGAGCGGGTCATACCTCACCAAAGTCTCTATGGAATGGAATGACCGGTGGGCGGTGTTCGTTAGCTCGAAAAAGTCGCTTCCGGTAAACCTGTCGGCTTCCTATTACGGGAGGGGGCCCTTGAGCAAGGTGGTCGTGGGAAACTACAACGCCCGGTTTGCTCAAGGACTGGCGATGTGGAGCGGGTTCAGGATGAGCGGGTTGCCCACGGTGGAGGCACTGTCGCGAAGGGAAAGCGGAATAAGCGCATCGCACAGCACCTCGTCTGCCTGCAACGGCGTCGCGGCGGAGTTCGGATGGGGGCAATGGACTCTCTCGGCAGGGACCAATCTGCAACAGGCGAAGAATGTGCTTAGATTGAGCGCATTTTCGAACCTGAATTACCTTTGGAGAAAGGGGCAGTGCGGGATTACCGCAGTCGCCGGGGCGGGTATGCAGACAGTTTCGGCCAACTGGAGAGTACGGCTGGGCAAGGCCGATTTCTACGGCGAAGCGGCCTGGGAGTTCGCTGGCAGGGCGCCGGCCGTAATGGCGGGGATCAGGATGGACCCGGGGTGGAAAATAGCCTGGGGCCTGACAGCAAGATACTACTCCCCGGGATTCGAAGGGACTTGGAGCGGCGCACCGGGAAGTTTCTCAAGAAACACCGACGAAGCCGGTCTGGTGGCGGTTCTGCGCTACCATTGGATAAACGTAAGCGCCGACTCCGCCTACCGTCCGGAGAAGCGCTTCTGGCAAACCAAGGCTATCGTAAATCTGTCTCCCGAGATTCAAGCCGGCGGAGTTGTGCTGTCCCCGGTTTTGAAATACTCCCTCCGATGGAAAGAGGGAGAACTTTCCGAAAGTGCCGCAGCGGCTGCCCTAAAACACGAACTGCGCGCAGAGTTGAAAGCCGGTATCGGTCCCTGGGCGGCCGGATTGCGTGGAGACCTTACCCATTGTCTGGATTTTGCCTGGCTTGCGCTGGCCGAGGCCGGATATAAAAAGGAAAACTGCGCCTGCTTCCTGCACGCCGAGTATTTCGACGTCAGGAACTGGGACGACAGAATCTACGTTTATCAGCGGGATGTCCCGGGAAGTTTCAACGTCCCCGCCAGGAACGGAAGAGGCCTCAGTTTCTCACTGAGCGGCGGTTACACGCTAAAAGGCAGGAAATCGAGGCTGATTCATAAGCTGAATGCACGGACGGGAACGGTACTGTACCATAAGGACACACAAAAACCCTCCACTTTCGAATGGAGGGTCCAATATGCGTTGAAATGGTAATCAGAGCTTCTCTATAACCTTTTCCATCCTTATTCCGCGAGAGCCCTTGATAAGCACCGCAGAGTCTTTTACGGGATGCTGTTCCAGGAAAGATGCGAGAGCGTCGGAAGTTTCGAACCAGCCTTGCAGTTCGAGCCCTTCTGCCTTCAAAGCTTTTCCGAACTCCTCTCCAACCACTATTGCAGGGATATTCTCCTCATGCAGCCTGCGTACAATCTTCCTGTGCTCGTTCAGCGATTCCTCTCCGAGTTCGCGCATATCTCCCAGCAGGGCAAGCTTCGAGGCGGCATTCATTGCTCCGAAATTATCCAGAGCGGCGCCCATCGAAGTGGGATTCGCGTTATACGCGTCAACGATAAGGGTATTGCAGGCACTGCGTTGCAGTTGAGAGCGGTTGTTCTTGGGAACATACTCCTGAACGGCGGCCACGGCGTCGGCATCGGGAACACCGAAATATCGGCCTACGGCCAGAGCCGCCATAACGTTGGAAGCATTGTAGGAGCCTACCAGATTCGTGCAGACTGTAGTCCCGTCCTTAAGCCGGATACGAAGGAACGGCTTCTGCGGAGACGTTTCCAGGACTCTGGCACCGTCGTAGCGCACACCGTAAGGCCAGATGTGGCTTTTAACCCACGCTACAGACATAGACCTCAGCTCGAGGTCGTCGTTATTCAGGAAAACCACGCTCCCGTTGCGGGACGAGAGATACTTGTAAAGTTCGCCCTTCGCTGCCTTCACACCTTCGAAACTGCCGAAGCCCAGAAGATGCGCCCGGCCCACGTTTGTAATGAGGCCATAATCCGGCTGGCTCACCTGAACCAGCTTTGCGATGTCGTCGGGGTGGCTGGCACCCATCTCGATTACTGCTATCTGTGTCTCAGGGGTTATCTTGAGAAGACTCAGGGGTACGCCTATATCGTTGTTCAGGTTTCCCTGGGTTGCCGTAACCTTGAATTTCCGGGCCAGCACAGCGGAAATAAGCTCCTTCGTAGTGGTCTTGCCGTTTGTTCCCGTAAGCCCTATTACGGGCAGACGGCGGCCTTCGAGCACGTGATTGCGATGGTAAACCGCTAGTTGCTGCAGGGTAGTGAACGGGTCGTCCACTTTTATCAGACGCTCATCTTCGGGCAGGTCTGCATCCCTGTTTACAACAGCCCATCGGGCACCGTCCTGCAAAGCCTTCATTGCGTAAGCGTTGCCGTCGAAATTCTCTCCCCGGAGGGCAAAGAAAATCTCCCCTCCCTCAATGACACGGCTGTCGGTATTCACCCGATAGTTGCAGCCGCAGTATTTTTCATATAACCCTTTCATTTTGTTCCGGTACTGCCAAAGCCACCTGCTCCCCTTTGGGACTCTTCCAGAGTTTCGACGGTCTCCCATTCAATTACTTCGTGACGGGCAAGCACAAGCTGGGCGATGCGCTCTCCCCTCTCAATCACAAACGGTTCCTGCGAAAGATTCACGAGAATCACACATACTTCTCCGCGATAGTCGGCATCGATGGTTCCCGGAGCATTCAGCACCGTTATACCTTTCTTTGCAGCCAAACCGCTTCTGGGACGGACCTGAACCTCAAATCCGACGGGAATCTCCAGAAACAGACCGGTGGGTATAACCGCCCTGCCCAAAGGGGCGAGCGTAACCGGTGTTTCTATGGCAGCGCGGACATCCATCCCGGCCGATGCAACGGTAGCATAAGAGGGAAGGTCCATTCCCGATTTGTTGATTACTTTAACTTTCATTATTTGGGCGCTCGTTTATATAGATAATACGCTATTATCGAATACAGCACGTTAGGAATCCAGAGTGCTATTCCAGGCGGGAGCATTCCCGTAAACACGAACATCTGCGAGAAACGCATGAACAGAATGTACGAGAAGGCCAGCGCAATGCCCAGAGCTACGTTCCAGCCTATGCCTCCCCTACGCTTGTGAGAGCTCAGGGACACCCCTATTATGGTGAGAATGAAGGCCGAGAAAGGTAGGCTCGTACGGTTGTTCTTCTCTATCTGCGCATAAATCACATTGGAATCGCCCCGCATCTTCTGGGTTTTTATAAGCTGGTTCAGATTGCGGGTCGAAAGGGTCTGAACGGTCTTTTCGTTACAATAGAAATCAGTTATGGTAAGAGGGATTACGGTATCCATCTTCGCCCCTACCGTCACATTGTCCTTAAGTCCCTCGGTATAATTCCTGATGAAATAGTTTTCGAGATGCCATCCGCCCATCGTGCTGTCCCAGACTGCCCTGTCGGCGCTGAGTTTGCTCACCATCCGCCCGTCCTGAATTTCCTCGAGAGTAAAGCGGTAGGCCGTCTTGTTCCAGTCGCTGAAGCTCTCCACGAAAACGAATTCTCCGGGAGCAATCATATAGTGGATGTTGTTCCGCTTGAAATCTATGTGCGAACGCACGTATTTGGCCTCGAAGTCAACCCGGATTTCATTTGACCGCGGAATCACATACAGATTGAGCATCAGGGACATAAACGCTATCACCGCCGCCGAGAACATATACGGCACCATCATACGGCCATAGCTGATGCCTCCGGACAGAATGGCTATGATCTCGGAATTTGCGGCCATCCGGGAGGTAAAGAATATTACCGTAATGAACACGAACAGCGGCGAGAACATATTTATGAAGTACGGGATGAAATTCACGTAATACTGGAATATTACGGCTTCCAGAGGTGCGTGATACTCCACGAACTTGCTGATTTTCTCCGAAATGTCAAAGACAATCACTATCGTTATTATGACAAGCAGAGACAACAGGAAGGACAGGATGAACTTCTTGAAGATATACTTGTCTATGAGTGTCGGACGAAAATCGATCATAGTCTCTGAGTCAGTTTGCCGACCACCGAATCCTTCCAGGCTTTGAAATCCCCGGCTTCGATATGCACGGCAGCGGTTCTTACGACATCCATATAAAAAGCAAGGTTATGCTCGCTGGCAATCATTGCCGCAAACATCTCTCCTGCAATGAACAGATGTCTCAGGTAGGCTTTGCTGTAGATTTTGTCAACAAACGATGTGCCGCACGGGTCCAGCGGAGAGAAATCGTTCTCCCACTTTGCATTGCGCATATTCATAACCCCGTTCCAGGTGAACAGCATAGCGTTGCGGGCATTGCGGGTGGGCATCACACAGTCGAACATATCCACTCCGCGCTCGATTCCTTCCAGAAGATTGGCCGGCGTGCCCACTCCCATAAGATACCGGGCCTTATCCTGCGGAATAACCGGGTTGAGCAGTTCCAGGACACTGTACATCTGCTCGGTGGGTTCTCCCACGGCAAGTCCGCCTATCGCGATTCCGGCATCGGCATAGCCAAGGGCGTGCTCGGCCGCCTGTAAACGGAGGTCAGGATAAACGCAACCCTGGATTATGGGGAAGAAAGTCTGTCCGTACCCGTACAGCGGCTCCGTCTCGCGGAACCGGGCGGCAAAACGCTCCAGCCAGTTCTGAGTGAGTCTGAGAGACTTCTGCGCATAGCTGTGGTCGGCATCCCCGGGACAGCACTCGTCCAGAGCCATAATAATGTCGGCCCCGATTACGCGCTGGGTATCGACATTGTTCTCGGGGGTAAAAATATGCCTGGAACCGTCGATATGCGATTGGAAGGTGCACCCCTCCTGTGTAATCTTCCTGATCTGTGTCAGGGAAAAGACCTGGAAACCGCCGCTGTCGGTAAGGATGGGACGGTCCCAGTTTTCGAAAGAATGCAATCCTCCGGCCTGTCTGAGGATATCCAGACCGGGCCGAAGGTAAAGATGGTATGTGTTTCCAAGTATTATCTCAGCGCCGATGTCCTGCTTAAGGTCGCGATGATATACGCCCTTTACGCTGCCTGCCGTTCCTACCGGCATAAAGACAGGCGTATGCACGGTCCCGTGATCGGTTTCAAGCAAACCTGTACGGGCTCCGCTGCAGGGGTCCTGAGACAATTTGGTAAACTTCATTATTCGGCTTTTTTCTTGGGTTCCTTAAAGAGGAAGGCAAACGCAATGCCCACTACCAGGGAATATGCCGCGAAAATGTACCAGGCATTCGACCAGCTGGGGGTGGCGGCATTGTAAACGCAGGCATCGACAACGGCGCCAGCGGCAAGGGTTCCTATCGAAGCGCCAAGGCCGTTGGTCATAAGCATAAACAGTCCCTGCGCGCTGGAGGTTATATCCTTCGAGGTATTCTCGTTCACGTACAGAGAGCCGGATATGTTGAAGAAATCAAAGGCCACACCGTAAACTATACAGCTGAGAATAAAGAACAGAACCCCGGGCATATCGGGCTGGCCAAGGCCGAAGAAACCGAAGCGGAACACCCACGCGAACATAGCGATGAGCATCACCTTCTTTATGCCGAATCTCTTCATAAAGAACGGGATAAGCAGGATGCAAAGGGTCTCTGAAGCCTGTGAGAGCGAGATGAGTGCATTGGAATTCTTCACCGCAAAGGTGTCTGCGAGGCGGGGATCCCCGCTGAATGACTCCAGGAAGGTGTTCGCATATCCGTTGGTTACCTGGAGCGAAGCGCCAAGGAGCATCGAGAAGATGAAGAATATCGCAAACTGACGGTCCTTGAACAAAGTGAAAGCCTTGAGTCCCAGAGATTCGGCAAGACTCGCGTTCTCCTTTTTCTCAATGGGGCACTGGGGCATCGTGAATGAATAGATGCAGAGCACGATGCTCAGAATTCCCGATGACAAGAGCTGGGTATAAGAATCCTGCAGCGCCTTTCCGTCTATTACCAGAAAGTTTGTAACAAGCATACTGCAGATGAAACCCACGGTTCCGAATACCCTTATGGGAGGATAATCCTTTACGGGATCCTTGCCGTTCACTTCCAAGGTCTTGTAGCATACCGAGTTGCCCAGCGCGATGGTAGGCATAAAGAAAGCTACGCTAAAGCTGTAAAGGGTAAACAGAGTGGAGAAAGCCACAGCATCCCCGGCGCTCATACAATAGAATCCGGCCGCAAGCATAAAGGCACCGGCCAAGCCGTGACACAAGGCAAATACCTTCTGTGCCTGCATATATTTGTCGGCCAGAATACCCAGGAGAGCAGGCATAAAGATGGAAACGATGCCCTGCATAGCATAGAACCACTTGATGTTGGGTCCCATTCCAATGTTCCCGAGATAACGGCCGAGAGACGTAAGATACGCTCCCCAGACGGCAAACTCCAGGAAATTGAAAACGATGAGTCTAAAGGTAATGTTGGAATTTTTCATATCGCGTGTCTATTTTGATCTCTTTCTTGAACCGGAATGACGTTTTCTTGAACCCAGCCTGCGATAAAGGGCAAACCCGACGAGAAGAGCCAGAGTAACTGCCAGGACAATCACGGTGGTGGAGTTTGCGTTGTTTCCCTTGATTCTGGACCACATCGAAAGCAATTTGCCGGAGTCATCCCCCCAGTCGTGCATAAGAGCGCAGTTCACAATGGAAGAGCGGTCGGGGTACAGCGCCGGATTCACACATACTGCAGCAGCTTCTTCCCCGAAGAAATAGCTCACGTCAATGGGGTCATAGGATTCGTCGATCTGAGATTCCAGAACCTCGATATTTCCGTTTGCCGAAACATAGCCGGTAACGTCCATATTGCGGATAGCAATGTCCGGACGGCACATAAAGTCGATGAAATAGGTAGCAGCCTTCCGGTTCTTTGCATATTTGGGAATCACCCATCCGTCGAACCAGACGTTGCTGCCTTCGGAAGGAATCTGATAGCGAAGGTCAACCCCGATCTCGGCAGCCTCTTCGATTGCCCATACGGCGTCTCCGCTCCAGTTCAGGCTTATATAGCCTCTTTCCTTGGTCATCTGCTCCTTGCCGAAATCGGCTTCCCATCCGGCGACAAGTTCCTTGACCTGCTTCATATATGCCTCAACGGCGGCGATGCTTTCGTCCGAAGAGTCCAGCATAAGCTCATCCATCGTAACCTCTCCATTCTCGAGACGTTCCTTGTTCAGGTACATAAGAATCGGGCTGTACACATCTCTGGGGGCATCTTTAATGAATATTCTGCCCGCATACTTGGGGTCGGTAAGGATCTTCCAACTGAAAGCTTCCTCATCGGTTACATACTTTGCATTGTAGAGAAGACCGACTGTTCCCCACATATAGGCAACCGAATACTGGTTGGCATCTATGTTCGGATTGATTTTCCTGAATATCTCTTGAACATAAGGCGAACGGTTGTTTTCTATGTAGTTGATTTCGTCGTTCAGAATAGAAAAATCCAGAGGAAGAAGCATATCGGTGTTGAGCATTCTCTCGATAATGTAGTCTGAGGGGCATACCACGTCGAAGTCTTCGTGCCCCTTTTCAATCTTCGAAAGCATTGTTTCGTTGATATCGAAAGTCTGGTAAATGACCTGGATATCTTCTCCGGTCTGCTGCTTGTACCATTCTTCGAATTCGGGTATCACCGTTTCGTCGATGTAGCAGGACCAGTTGTACACTTTAAGGACGTGCTCTCTGTCGCTATTGCAGGAAATCGCGATCAGAGCCGCAAGAACGAGCAATGCAAATTTTTTCATACTTTCTTTTTCTGGGTTTTAGTCTGCCTTACGTTTATCACTATGAGCAGGATTAATATGATAAGGAATATTAAAGTCATAAGCGGGCGCAGCTCAGGAGTCAGACCCCCTTTCCTGGCATCTGTATAGATGTAAGTCGAAAGTGTGTCCAAGCCTATTGTACCACGGGTAAAGAAGGTAACCACGAAGTCATCGAGCGACATCGTGAACGACAGGATGAAACCGCTCACCATCCCCGGTCTCAGATTCGGAACCATAACCTTCCTGAGCGCCTGTGCCGGAGTAGCGCCAAGATCCAGCGCCGCCTCGTATATGTTGGGATTCATCTGGGAAAGTCTGGGCATCACACTGAGCACCACATATGGCGTACAGAAGGTAACGTGAGCAAGTATGACCGTGACAAAGCCCTGTGAAATATGCAGGAACACGAACAGCAGGAAGAGCGAAACACCGGTGATAATGTCCGGATTCACCATAGGTATGCTGTTGAGCAGATTCATCGTCTGCCTCTTCCTGCCCTTGAGATTGAATATTCCTATTGCCGCCACCGTTCCAAGAATCGTAGCGAGCATAGCGGCGATTACAGCTATGAGCAAAGTATTCTCTACGGCCGACAACAATGTTGACGACCCCTGCATCTTTGCACAGAAAAGATTCTCGTATAGTTTCACGGAAAAGCCTGTCCAGTTTCCCAGAACTCTGGATTCGGTGAAAGAAAAGATGGCGATGAACAGCAGCGGGGCGTAGAGTAGCAGAAGCAGCACCCACACATAGGCCTTGGCAAGAATCTTCTTTGTCATATCACACCCTCCTGAGCGGCAGCACTCGATTTATTGTCAAACAGAGAAGTTATGCCAATAATAACCAGCATGATAAGCGAAAGTGCGGCTCCGTAATTCCACATCGAAGAATTGATGTTTTCCTGAATGATGGTACCGAAAAGCTTTATCTTGCTGTTGGTCAGGAATTCCGAAATGGCAAAAGTGGAAACCGTAGGCATAAAAACCATCATTACACCGCTTATCACTCCCGGCATCGACAAAGGAAGAGTAACCTTAAGGAAAACCTTCGAAGGAGTAGCTCCAAGGTCCTCGGCTGCCTCGGCATAGGACGGGTCTATCTTCTGTAAAATATTGTAGATGGGATAGACCATAAAAGGCAGATAGTCGTACGCCATACCGTAGAGAAGCGTTCCCTTGCCAAGTTCCACTCCAAGCATATTGAAGAGTTCGGCGGTAGCCAGTGTTCTCATAAGGGCGTTTATCCACATAGGCAGGATAAACAGTATTATGGTTACAGTACTGCGGTTGTATTTCCTGTTGGCCAGAATCCAGGCGGCCGGATACCCGAGAAGAAGGCAGATGAGGGTATTCTCGACTGCCACTTCCAAGGACAACGCAAAAGTCGACAACGCATCCGAATCCGAGAAGAACCGGCCGATATTATCCAATGTGAAACGACCCGAACTGTCCTGCAGGGCATAAACAGCGATAAGCACAAGGGGCAATGCTACAAAAAGCAGCAGAAAGATAAAATAGGGCAGGCTCCAGCCGGATCGCTTAATCTTCATTTATCTCAACAATCTTTATGTCCTTTGGTTCAATTCTGACACCTACCAGATCCCTTTTGTCCCAAACGTCGTTGGTGTTTACATAAATATGTTTTCTCTTGTCTGTGAGAACAGTCAGATGATAATGGTCTCCCTTATAGATGATGGAATATACCTGCCCCGCTGCCGAACCTTCCTCCTGATGATCCAGGATATCGATTTTGTCGAAAGCGACCTCGGCCCTGACCTTTGTTCCAGGGGCAATTTCCGTAGGCAGGCACTCGAACTCCCCATCCAGCATTTCGAGATGGGTGGAATCCAGCACTGTGGCATCGAAAGCATTGCAGGTCCGCTCCTTCTTCATTACCTGGATGTTCTCAGGAAGTATATTTATTCCCACCAAGTCTCCGACTTCAAACTTGCGGTAATCGTGAGCCATAAGTTCATAGCCCTTGTCGGTATTCAGAAACAGCTGGTAATACACACCTTTGAAAGTACAGGAAGTAATTGTTCCGAAGAACAGTCCCTTCTGGATATCCTTCTTTATATTCACGTCCTCGGGGCGCACTACGACCTCGACCGGGGTATTCTCTCCGAATCCCTCGTCAACGCAGTTGAACTCCTCGTCAATGAACCGGACCCTTCGGTCGCACACCATAGTGCCGTCCAGAATGTTGGAATCACCGATAAAATCGGCCACGAACGAATTCACAGGTTCATTATATATGTCGGCAGGCGTGCCTATCTGCTGAATCCGACCCTCGTTCAGGACCACAATGGTATCGCTCAGGGTAAGAGCCTCCTCCTGGTCGTGAGTAACATAAATGAAGGTAATGCCGAGTTTCTCGTGCATCTCCTTAAGCTCGATCTGCATGTCCTTGCGCATCTTCAGGTCAAGTGCGGCAAGGGGTTCATCCAACAGCAGAACCTTGGGCTGGTTCACAAGAGCCCGGGCAATGGCAACTCTCTGCTGCTGACCACCGGAAAGAGAATCCACGTCACGTTCTTCATAATCTTCCATATTGACAAGACGCAGCACCTTGCGCACCTTGGCATCTATGTCTTTTTGCGGAACGTTCTTCAACTTGAGCCCGAATGCAATGTTGTCATACACGTCCAGATGAGGGAACAGCGCATAACGCTGGAACACTGTATTCAACGGCCTCTGATAAGGAGGCAGTTCCACTATGTCCTTTCCGTCCAGCAATATCTTCCCCTCATCAGGAGCGAGAAAGCCCGCGATGAGACGGAGGATCGTTGTTTTTCCACATCCCGAAGGTCCCAACAGGGTGACGAACTCACCCTTGCGGACCTTGATGTTGATATCGTGCAGCACTTTCTTGTCTCCGAAAGACTTGCTCAGATGCTGAAGATCGATTATATAATTTTCCATTTTACACCCGGGGCGAAAGTTGCTGTTTTTTCGCGGAGCAAATATACAAAAAATTATTGTGAATAATCCACCCAGCGACCACCTTCACTATTGGGCACAAAACAGCCGAGCCAACGGCATTTTCCATTGGAATCCTTGTTTCTATCAATATACATATTAGAATTGTTCCTGAATTTCCAAGGATCGTTGTTGTAAGGTTGGATCAAATAACTTTCATTGGCTGAAATTTCCAACTTATAAGCAGACATAAAATCAATGCAGTCCTGAAGTGTCATATTCTCGTATGTCCTGGATTTCATCGTGGGCCAGAGTTCCCTTACGGTATGAGCCGCGCCGCCCAACCAGGATGACTTCCAACTCTCCCTCATATTGAAAAGGTTATCCAGAGTTCCTGCGGAATTCGTATCCGAAAGAGGCCCGCGCCCGCCTTGCGACGTAACTGCGCTGCGCCAGCAATCCTTCCAGCACAATCGGACAACTGCGTCCAGTATATCATTTCCAACGGGCTCGAAGACCAGACCTACTCCAAAATATCCTACTATTGTAACATAATAATCGTAACTGATTTCCTCTCCACTGAAAGCATTGGCAACTATAGCCCTGACATATTGTGATCCAATGTCTTCTCCCAGATATTTTTCCTGTTCCTCCCGGGGAAAGAAAATATGGAATGCACTTTCTTCGATTCTCGGATTCCTCTCGCCCAACTCGATAACCGGCTTCATTTTTCCGGAATATTCGAAACGGGTATTGCTCGGCAATGATATCAATCTTATCCGGGTGTCGATTGAATTGCCGCTGCTGTTATCGGAAAGACTTGTCAAATTAAAGGCAGGCACCTCACCGAGACTTTGAAATGGTGACAACAGATAGACATCAAACTGTTC
Source organism: Candidatus Cryptobacteroides fimicaballi (assembly GCA_018065485.1). Classification (GTDB taxonomy): domain Bacteria; phylum Bacteroidota; class Bacteroidia; order Bacteroidales; family UBA932; genus Cryptobacteroides; species Cryptobacteroides fimicaballi. The sequence goes on from JAGHTF010000007.1 coordinate 24,248, forward strand.
CTTTGCAGGCATACCCTTATATCGGATGTAGAAACTGCCCACATAATTATTGCCGGGATTGGCATAATCCAATATGAACTTTTCTCCGTTAAAAATTTTCTTGACACACAGTTGCATCGTATACGGATTCATATCCAGAAAGACTTCCGGACTGAAATCTCCATAGGGCGACCAGGAAACCGTAGCGGGAAAATACATTTCAAGTCTTTGCGGATCAAAATCACACTTGTCCAGTTCCTCTCCGGTTTCATCATCCATAATAGTGATATCCAAATCCAACGGTGCACCATCAATGCATGCTGTAGTAGGCGCTCCCGAAATCCAACTGGAATATATATAAATCTTTCCTACATTCAGGCTCACATCTATCTGCGGGTCGTCAGAGGGTCTGGAACTCTTCAGAGACACGACTGCCTGTCCCTCTTTTTTCCCATATATGACAGAAGGGTCATTCTCATCGATATCCAGGCACTCTGCTCCCGATATGATTTCCACGGAATATGTACCCAACGCATTGAGCACATTCAGCTTACGTTTCTGCGCTACATATAATCGACAAGAATCTGTCTCAAAGGTACACTCCGGCAGCACGGTCAGTCTCAACTTCTTTGTATGGGACGCTCTGCCCGGGGATAGGAAAAATTCCAGTTCATACTCCTTCCCCGCCTCAATGTCAGCCCCGCTGTCAATGCTGAAGCATAATTCACCGGTAGCTGAATTCATTGAAATGGAAATTCCGTCATTCTTGAGAAGTTCCGGCAGAGAAAGGAAATCCCGATCAGAACTCACCACATTGGAGGCCCAGTTGAGCCGGACAAACGAATCTTCAATCTCTTCTGTCAGATAGCCGCAGTTCACGGCCTTCTGAAACATATTCTGCTCCCCACCATCGGTATTCATAAACAGTCTTACCACCGCAGGATGATTCGGTCTTAGAGCTATTGCCGAGCCGTCCGGGATAACTTCCCCGACCGAGTTCAAAAGGCTCAGGACCCTGGTGTCGGTCCAGTCATTGCCATGGCTCACTTTCCAATCGGGATGCAACAGATTGTCTGGAACAAGTTCAACGTCCAGATTGTAAACCTCGTTCCTCTTCAGAGAAAAATCGGAAACATTGTCTCTTCCAAGGTACATACGATAAAGCAGGCTTCCTCCAATTCCTCCGGCAGACGGCTCAAGCATTGCAGTGAATTCGACATACGTTGCCAAAGACGGATTCTCTCCTGCCGACAGCAGCGATTGCTCTGTCTTTTTATGAGGGTCCGAGTTATTGGGAAGTAGCTGTCCCTGCATATTTTCCGGCACATAAAACACGAAATCACTGACTCCCGCTGACATATCGGGGTCATAATCGGAAACAGAAAGGATATCCGTAGTACCGGCAGCCCGGCTTCCTCCTCCGTCAAACGGCCTCAGGAGCCCGTTCGCATTTCGGATATGAAGTTCTACGTTCCTGAAAAGCGCAGGGTCGTTCTGCTGCTTTCCGGTTATTCCCATATGGGAAATATGCACGTTTATTTTGCACAACAGACGTTCCAGTTCAATATCAAGGTCCGAATCCGCGGAAAAACTCCGGGCATCCAACTTCGCACAAGAGGGTATCCCATTGGTATTTATGGACTCGTAGGACGGGATTCTGTATTCCCACCTTTCCATATCCTTTTCGTCCTCCGGTATCCGGAGCGCCGACGGGTTCTCAAGGTTTGCAAGAAAATACAGATTATATGGTGTATCCTTGACGAGGGATAACCTGTCCGAACTGCCGCACACAAAGGTTTTGTCAAGCTTTCCTGATTTGCTGAAGTATGCGGCCACCACAATCGAACTTAATTTCGTCTCTATTCCGGGGGTAGAAAGAATCGATTTCGTTTCAATGGAATATCCGGTATTACAGGAAAAGTCCAATGAAATCCTTTCTTTGTCACAAGCCGTACCGGGTTCCCTGAAACAGGATACGAGCACAGCGGCTGCAAGAATCAGTTGCAGCGAATTTATGAAGTTTCTCAGTTTCATATAGGCAGTATATTATATGGTAAACTCAAAGGTCCTACCCTCGCCTGATTCTGCCAGGCAGATGGTGACCCTGCTCTGAATGTAATCTATGACAAGTTCTATGTCGGACAAATCCCGGGCTGTCCAGTCGAATCCCGAGTCTTTTATGTATTCCCCTATGGGAATCAGCCCTATCCCGGCCAGATCCATTGTCAGAGAATCGTCTGTCTGACGCGGCACAGAGGCTCTGCAGAATTCTCCGAATATGGGATGAAGCGTTACCTCGTATTCCCCTTTGATCGGTTTCAGAGTTTTCAGGTCCACACCGGCAGTATTCCCTTTAACGATTATATTCTGCGGCATCTGTGCCGATGAAAGGCATAAAATACGGACATTGATAAAAGCAAATTGCCTGTGCATGGCAACCGATCCTAGCACTGTGTCTGCAAGAGCTTCCAACTGCACGCTTCCTGCATAGAGTTCATCCATTTCCTCCCCTTTTTCAAGAAGCAGATCTCCGCTCCCGGGCAGATTATGCTTGAGTCCGCAATATGCCGACATCGTGAAATAGCCTCTGGGAATATTTATCCTGTGACGCCCTGTCCCATTGTATGAATTGATATTGCACGAACTCACCAATTCCCCGCTCCATATCCCTACAACAGTCCTGGAGTCGTTCCCGCCTGAAAGAGCGATATCCAACAGGCAGGGACATTCCATACGGTTTTCCTTTACAGAGCAGGAGAGCACCGACAAGGCTGCTGACAAAACATAGAAAAACCTTCTGTTCATATCAAACAATCTCCTGAATATTATTCGGCTCCGCATTCCAACCGGCCACCTTTACAGAGAACGACATTTCGGAACTTACCACAGGCTTGTCCTCCGAATCCGAACCGGGTCGGGTGATTTCGATGTTTGTGACCGTATAGACCTTGTTCGACTGAAGTTCGCCGAGATCTACCGGATAATAGTATGTCGTATTACCCAGAGTCGCCTTGATGACAAGTCTCGTAGGAGTGGCCGTGCCGTTGGGGTAGGCATAGAACGTATGTGCTGCCGAATAAACGTTGTCCGACACGGCAGCATTGACGCAATCTCCTGTAAGAGTATAACCTTTATTCCAACTGTCGGGTGTATATGCATCATAAAAGCGGCACTTCTGTGCAACGTTTGTAAGATATATCGAATCCAGTCTGAATGTCAGAGAGTCATACACCGGAGCAGTAAAGTTCGTGGTTATCTTGGAAAGGACGACTTTTGCCACAAGTCGGGATACCGTAATTTCCACGCTTGTGGTAGCGGGAATCGATACGGACGCTTCTCCCGACATCACAAAATTCGAGGATGTGTTGTCGCTGAAATCCGAAAGCGCCGACTGCAGGTCCTGCAGACTGCTCACCCTGGAAGAATCGGCCTTGCTGTTGACCAGCACCTTGAATACTTTGTTTCCCGGTGAAAGGCGCATAGTCGGGACAGTGGATGCACCGTTGTAAAAGGATTCCAGCCTATTACCGTTGTCTGCATCAAACACATAAACCTGCACATTGTTTACCTGCTCTTCCTGACCCGCGGACATAGATTTTGTACGCGGAGCATTTATTGATAGCGAAACCTCGAAAAGCCCGTCATCCTGCCCCTGATTCCGGCCTGCCGGATTATGCAAATATGAATCTGCCTTGTTACAGGATACCGCCAGGGTTACAACTGTTAAGGCAAATATGATAGAATGAATATAAGTTTTCATTTTCAGTCGTTTAGTTTGTATTTGTTTTTCAAATTCCGGATTTCAGGGTCCAGATTTCCCCTATAAATAAAGCTTCTGTCCACCGCACAGGCCTTTTGATAGCAGTCCAATGCTTTGATTTCATCTCCCATACGGCACAGTAGAAGAGCTGTCAGATATTCTACCTTAGGCTGTCGTTCCAGCACAGACAGCACATCCAGCGCTTTCCTGTTATAGTTGAGTGCGGCGTATGCCAGTGCCGCATTGAAATCGGCATAAGGAGCGAGGTCAGCGATTGCCATCCTGTAGCGCCGGTTTCTCAAATGGTCGAGAGCCCTTATGTACAGGCTGTCACCATCCCGTTCGGGAACGTCCACTGCCATTGTGCTCAAAGAACTGACATAAAATGTCAAAGGTCCGCTCCTGGGGAGAGCATAAAGTTTTTCCCCTATTCCGTGAATGTCCGCCGCCATAATCAACTTGAATTTCTTAACCGTCGGAGACAGAGTCAGCGACTGCACATATTCGTAAGTCATATCGCCGGAGTTTTCCACGCAAACGGTATCCAGCCTCAGGCCTGAAGAGCAGAAAGGTTCTCTGACCACTTTCTCAAACACCTCATCCTTTCGAAGAATCTTTCTGTCGTTCAGTCCTTTTCTCACCTTATCCGTATAATGATCTACAGCCACATTGCGATAGCGCTCGGAATAATTCCCGGACCTGGAAAGGAATATGCCCAGTTCCCGTTTCCATACGAATTCCGACGGATCGTCGATGATGCCGCTCAGATATCTTTCATATCGCTCATACCCCTGCTTCTGCTTTCGGCGGAACTCCTCTCCTGTCACATAAATGCGTTCCAGATGCATTGAGTCGTCTTCGAAAATGAGCATTGGAGAAAAGCGGACCTGCCACCTTGAATCCAGGATTGACGCGGGGGCGGTTATGTTGAATTTTATATCCACTGTTCCTCCTCTTTCCGCCACATTCCTGAAGGTCTCTATTTTTATGACCGGGGCTATTTCGTCCTGAGCCACAAGTTCTCCGGACTCATCCCTTGCAGCATTCATCACCAGAGAGTGCCGTTCGTTGTCCAGCCCCACAAGTGTTACTTCGGATTTCATCGCCGGATTGTCCGTTTGCCTGACCGCTACGTCATTGGGGAGGCTGATTCCCGCGTGGCTTCCTTCCGACTCGAGTTTCCTGAGTTTGTTTCCTGTAGAGCAGGACAACAGAAAGACAATCGCTACCGCAATATACGGAGTTCCCTTCATACGTCAGAATTCACATTGCAGTGGCTCTTCTCCATCGAGTAGGACAAGAGAAGACGGAACTATTTCGTATATGCTGTGTTCCTGCTGGTCTTCTCCTACAAATTTCTGGCTCCGGAGCCGACCGCACACATACACCTTGCTGCCTTTTGTAATTTTTGTCAGGTCTGTTATTCCTTTCCCCTGCCAGGCATTGACCGTATGCCAGGTGGTTTCTATCACGGCTCCGCCGTCCCTGTCTTTGTAAGCATAATTCGTTGCCACCGTAAAACGGGCAACTGTACGGTTATTCGCCACCGTCTGGACTTTGATACTCCCTACGTTTCCACGAAGTTCGATCCGATTCAACTGTTCCATAAAGTTTTTCGTTTTTAGTTTAAAATTAAGGCTGTCGCGCGATTCAGCCGACTGCAAAGGAAAGTCAAAAAACCGGGATTCCGCTTATAAAAAAATACAACCGACAAACTTTATGTCTTTTTTAAAGTTTAATAAGATTCTACAAATCAATAAAGTTCGCGGCAAGCGTTTTTCTTTATTTCCACATTGCCGATTCTTTTGCATTTTTGCCCTCCAAAAACAAACGGTATGGCCTATAAAATATCAGAAGACGAACATAAATCCTGTCTGGAATGCGGCGGAAGCCTGTACGGCAGGCCGGACAAAAAATTTTGCAGCAACGGATGCAAGAATCGCTTCCACAACCGTCGCTACAACGATGAGAGAAAAATAATAGAGCGCACCTTGAATGCGCTCTATAGAAATCACGAATATCTTAACTGCCTGCTTAAAGCAGGGATACAGTCTATCGACATCGATGTCGCAAAGATGTCCGGCTTCCGGCCTGAATCCATAACCGGCTACAGGAAAACCCGTTCACGACACAGCGAATGCAGTTGCTTCGACATAAGGTACTGCATCACTGAACAGAAAATCTTCCGTATCCGCAAAATGGAGATAGGGTCCTATTCTGAAACTGACTCAGGCTCCGGTTCTGCACGATAAGCCGGCTCCTCTGACTTGAACATATGGCAGGTGCCGTTTACACTTGCACCCATTTCCACGTGAAGTTTTCTGGCATTGATGTCACCGTCTATAGATGCCGTACTCTTTACACAAAGGACATCACTTACATACATATTTCCCACGATAGTACCGCAGAAATCAACGGTGGAGCATTCAATGTCTCCCTTTATCACGGCCTTCTCACCTATAGTAAGATGTCCGGTTCCAGAAATTTTTCCCTCTACAGTGCCGTCTATCCTCAAGTTTCCGTTTGAAACAATCTCACCTTTAATGGTGGTTGAAGAAGTAATCTGGCTGACCTCGTTAGGAATGGCAGGTGTTTCAGGCTCTCCCTTGGAGACCTGAGAACTAAAATTAGATGATGTCTTTACCATGGCAGTTTTTATATTTTTTCCCGCTGCCGCAAGGGCAAGGGTCGTTTCTTCCAACTTTCTTCTCCACTTTGACGGGAGTGTTGGCCTTCTGCTCTCCATTGGTCACAAGATCCGAATGACGGGCCTGCATCCTGCTCATATCCGTTCTTCTCTGAACCGCGTGTCTGGGTGCTTCATTGGCATCTGACAAAGGGACGAATGACCTCAGGAGGAATGTAAGCACATCCAGATTGAGAGATTCGAGCATCCCCGCAAAGAGATTGTAGCTCTCCAATTTATAGACAACGATAGGATCCTTTTGCTCATAGGAAGCATTCTGAACACTCTGCTTGAGGTCATCCATTTCTCTCAGATGCTCTTTCCAGTGCTCATCTATCTGATACAGGATCACATTCTTGGTAAGGGTCTTTACGATTTCCTTTCCGTCGGAATTGTATGCCTTCTCAAGGTTCACGGACAGGGTCATCGTCTTGCGTCCGTCGGATATCGGAATTGCAATATTCTGATACATCTCTCCCTGCTTCTCGTAAACGTTCCGGAGAATAGGCATTACCTTTTCGACGGTAGCATCCATCCTGCGTTGATACGTGCGGGTCATCACTTCACACAGACGGCTGACCTTATCGTTGGACTTGAATGCCTCGTACTCCTGCGGTTCAAAATCCGGATCGATGGAAAGCTTTGACATTACAGTGTCCCGGAAATCCTCGTAGCTCAACCCCTTGCAGGAATCCACAATCAAGGATGCCGTATCGAAAATCATATTCTGCAAGTCTATCTCCACCTTTTCTCCGCTTATCGCGTTTCTGCGGCGGGAATAGATAGCCTCTCTCTGATAGTTCATCACATCGTCATACTCCAGCAGCCGCTTACGGATACCGAAGTTGTTCTCCTCCACCTTCTGCTGAGCCTTCTCAATGGCATTCGAAAGCATTCCGCTTTCCATTGCGTCATTCTCCGCCATTCCAAGCCTGTCAACCATAGATGCAATCCGTTCCGAACCGAACAGGCGCATAAGCTTGTCTTCCAGCGAGATATAGAATGTAGACGAACCCGGGTCTCCCTGACGGCCGGCACGTCCCCTGAGCTGACGGTCCACACGGCGGGAATCGTGTCTTTCGGTGCCGATGATTGCAAGTCCTCCTGCGGCCTTGACCTCCGGAGAGAGCTTGATATCGGTACCACGTCCGGCCATATTCGCGGCGATGGTGACCGTACTGCTCTGACCGGCCTGTGCAACTATCTCGGCCTCTCTTGCGTGTTCCTTTGCATTCAGCACGTTGTGCCTGATTCCACGGAGTTTCAAGAGCCTGCTGAGCAGTTCGGATGTCTCCACATCGGTGGTTCCAACCAGAACCGGGCGCCCCTGGGCCGAAAGTTCTGCGATCCTGTCGATTACAGCATTGTACTTGGCTTTCTTGGTCTTATAGATGATATCGTCCTGATCATCACGGGCAATGGGACGGTTGGTAGGGATTACCATCACGTCCAGCTTATAGATACTCCAGAACTCGCCTGCCTCGGTTTCGGCCGTACCGGTCATACCGGCAAGCTTGTGATACATTCTGAAATAATTCTGCAGAGTGATTGTAGCGAAAGTCTGGGTAGCGGCCTCAACCTTCACGTTCTCCTTGGCTTCAACAGCCTGATGAAGTCCGTCGGACCACCTGCGGCCCTCCATAATACGGCCGGTGGACTCGTCGACAATCTTCACCTTCTCCACACCGTTCTCGTTCACCAGCACGTAATCCACATCCTTCTCGAACATAGTGTATGCCTTGAGAAGCTGTATCATCGTGTGCACTCTCTCACTCTTGATCGAGAATTCTTCCAGAACAGCGTCTTTGCGGTGCTGCTTTTCCATCGGCTCCAAATCCAGATGTTCTATTTCAGCCGTAGCTGCCCCTACATCTGGGAGAATGAAGAAACTGTCGTCTCCGACCTGGGATGCAAGCATCTCGTGACCCTTGTCGGTCATATCCACAGAGTGATGCTGCTCATTTATCACAAAGTACAGAGGATCGGTAACGGTAGGCATTTCCCGCTCGTTGTCCTGCATATAATAGTTCTCTGTCTTCTGAAGAATGACCTTGATTCCAGGTTCGCTCAGATACTTGATGAGAGGCTGATACTTGGGCAAGCCCTTATGGGCCCTGAGCAGAAGCAGACCGCCGTCCTTTTCGTTGCCCTCGGCTATCTTTTTCTTTGCCTCATTCAGAATCTGGTTTACCAGCGCACGCTGGGCCTGGTACAGTTTTTCGACATAGGGACGGTATTCCATAAACTGGGCGTCGTCCTCGTCCCTGGCCACCGGGCCCGATATGATAAGAGGTGTACGGGCGTCATCGATAAGTACGGAGTCCACCTCATCCACAATGGCAAAATGGTGCTTACGCTGAACCAGGTCGTCCTGGACGATGACCATATTGTCGCGCAGATAGTCGAAACCGAACTCATTGTTGGTACCGAAGGTTATGTCACATTCGTAGGCCCTGCGACGGGCGTCGGAGTTGGGCTGATGCTTGTCTATACAGTCCACGCTCAAGCCGTGGAACATATACAGCGGGCCCATCCATTCCGAATCTCGTTTCGAAAGATAGTCGTTGACCGTAACCATATGCACGCCCTTTCCTGCAAGGGCATTGAGGAATACGGGCAGGGTTGCAACCAGGGTCTTACCCTCACCGGTCGCCATTTCCGCAATCTTTCCCTGATGCAGAGCGATACCGCCGACGAGCTGCACGTCATAGTGCACCATATCCCAGACAATCTCGTTTCCTCCGGCCTGCCAGTGATTCCGGTATATGGCTTTGTCTCCTTCTATGGTTACGAAATCGTGGTTCACGCTGAGATCCCTGTCGAAATCTGTTGCCGTTACCTCTATTGTCTCGTTTTCCTTGAAACGGCGAGCAGTGGATTTGACTATCGAGAAAGCCTGGGGCAGAATCGCATCCAAGGCTTTTTCTATCGCTTCATCCTCTTCCTTTACCAACTTGTCCGACTCCGTGGCCAAAGTTTCCTTTTCCGAAAGAGGAATATCCTGTTCGAGTTTCTCTTTGATTTCCCGTATTCTGGCTTCGAAAGGTTCTTCAACGTCGCGTAATTCCTGCCTAAGTTTTGCAGACAGGGCTCTTATGTCGTCGTTGGAAAGTTTGTCGACCGATTCATATGCCGCCAGGACTTTGTCCAGCGTGGGTTTTATTGCCTTGTAATCCCTGTCGGCCTTAGAGCCGAACAGGGTTTTGATAATTCCAGCTACACTCATTGTTATATAAACGGATTTGAGCGGGATACGGGAGTCGGACCCGCCTCCTTGGCTTGGGAAGCCAATGCACTACCGATGTGCTAATCCCGCGAACGGGTACAAATATACATATATTTATTGTAATTTACCGACGAATTATGCTATTTTTGCAGTTATGAAACAAAAAAGATTTTTTCTCGAAGAATCTCAGATTCCGCAGCAATGGTACAACATTCTGGCAGATTTGCCGAACAAGCCCGCCCCATTGCTCAATCCCAAGACAAAACAACCGGTCACAGTAGAGGAACTCAGCAGTATATTCTGTCTGGAATGTTCCAGGCAGGAACTCAACACCACCGACCGCTGGATCGGCATTCCCGGACCGGTTCTGGAAAAATACGCCTACTACCGGAGCACTCCTCTCGTAAGGGCATACGGTCTCGAAGAAGCTTTGGGAACTCCGGCACATATTTATTTCAAGAATGAAAGTGTCAGCCCCATCGGCTCCCACAAACTCAACTCAGCCCTTCCCCAGGCCTACTACTGCAAACAGGAGGGAGCGACGAACGTCACTACCGAAACCGGAGCCGGGCAATGGGGCACCGCCCTCGCCTACGCAGCAAAAGTATTCGGTCTTGAGGCTGCGGTTTATCAGGTGAAGCTCACCTACGAGCAGAAGCCTTACCGGCGTTCGATGATGCAGGTCTTCGGAGCACAGGTAACCCCTTCGCCCTCAATGTCGACCAGGGCCGGAAAGGATATCCTCACCGCCAATCCCAACCATCAGGGGTCTCTGGGAACCGCGATTTCCGAAGCTGTTGAGCTCGCGCAGATGACTCCCGGCTGCAAATACGCGCTCGGATCCACAATGAACCACGTCAGCCTGCACCAGACCATTATCGGCCTTGAAGCGGAAAAGCAGATGGAAATGGCCGGGGAATATCCCGACACGGTGATCGCCTGCTTCGGCGGCGGTTCCAACTTCGGAGGTATCGCCTTCCCCTTTATGAGGCATAACCTCAGCGGAGAAAGGCACACCCGCTTCATCGCAGCCGAGCCTGAATCCTGTCCCAAGCTCACAAAAGGCCGATTCGAATATGATTTTGGAGACGAAGCCGGATATACTCCCCTGATTCCGATGTTCACCCTCGGACATAATTTCACTCCGTCCAATATCCACGCCGGAGGCCTGCGATACCACGGTGCGGGGGCAATAGTATCCCAACTGGTCAAGGACGGACTTATGGAGGGAATGGATATCGCACAGACCGAAGCTTTCGATGCAGCGGTTCTGTTTGCAAAATCCGAAGGAATAATCCCCGCTCCGGAGTCGGGACACGCAATAGCTGCCGCAGTGCGGGAAGCGCTCGAATGCAAACGCACCGGCGAGGCTAAGACTATCCTGTTCAACCTGTCGGGAACCGGACTCGTGGATATGCCTTCCTACGACCAATACCTGAGAGGGAATCTCATAAATTTCAAATACGAATTGTAAAAAATTTTTGCAGGATATAAAAAAGATACATAACTTAGCGGTGAAGTTTTTCATAGTTTAAGTTTAGGTTAAGTAACGGGCCATTCGCAGTGATGCAAGTGGTCCGTGAATTTTTTATGCATTAAGAAAAGCATTCAAAAAAAGATATTTCCTTTTTTGTATCCGAGTCCGCAGAAGTTTATGCATATTTGCAGTCCCGCTGAGGGAATTAAACTTTACTTTTATGAAAAACTTTAAAATTCTTCTGTGCGCTTTATGCGCGGCATTGTGCCTGTTCTCCTGTGATTTCAACCTGCAGAAAACTGACCCCGAGCCCGTTCACGGATACCTTTGTCTGAGGTTCTCAAGTCTTCCAGCCTCTGCCAAAGCCTACGGTCATATTCCGGACACCAGCGAATTCAAAATCAGCATCATTTCCTCCAATGGTCAGAGGATATTCCAGGGCTGCTATTACGATATTCCCCAGAATATGGAGCTTGCTCCGGGCAGTTATACCGTAAGTGCACTGTCCTGTGAATTCAGCGACCCGCTGTTCGACTGTCCGCAGTACGGATACACTCAGGACGTAGAAATAGTCGCCGACCAGACCAGCTGCGTAATTCTGGACTGTGCCCAGACCAACGCCGGGCTCAGGCTGTTGTTCTCTCCGGAATTCAGGTCCTGCTATCCCACTGCCCAGATTTACGTTTCTTCTGCAAAGGGAAGACTTCTGTACGGATACAACGAACGGAGGACAGGATATTTTCTTCCGGGCGATATAAACATCTCGATTTTCGAGGGGAATTCAAGTAAAAGCATCGCCAACAGAAACATCAAAGCACAGGAAATTCTGGTGCTCAAACTCCTTTCAGGAGACAGTGTATCCCAAACCAAAGGAATTGAATTCTCTCTGGACACGTCCAGGGTTTACCTGAACGAAGAACTGGACTGGAACGGTTACGGTGGAGGAGAAGATTCTCCGTCTAAGGAAAAAGCGATAAGCGTTCCGCAAGCCGCCGACCACATTGGGGAGAAAGACGTCTGGGTCAGCGGATATATCGCCGGAGTGTCCAAATCCAGCTCCAGTTCCGAATTCCAGAGTCCGTTCTCCAGCAATACTAACCTGCTGCTGTCTGCATCGGCAAACAATACGGACAGGGAAACCTGCATTGCGGTTGAACTGGCCAAGGGAGATATAAGGGACGCCCTGAACCTGAAGGACCATCCCGGTTATCTTAACCGGAGGATTCGCCTGAAAGGGACTGTCGAAGAATCCTATTTCGGCCTCACCGGCCTGAAAAAGATTAAAGACTTCGAATGGGAGTAAGCTTTTTCCTTACTTTCGGACTGCCGTCCCCGGCCTTTCTCACGCTCACTGTCAAGAGACCGTAAGGTGTCGGGAACGAGCCTTCCGCCCATTCCAGATCTCCAAGATGAGGCTCTATGGAGCAGTTGCGCCCGCCATCGGAAACGTCGGTCACACCCAGGACATACTGTAAGAGAAAACTTGCCGGGCCGGATGCCCATCCGTGGCAGAGGCTGTGCCTGTATCCTTTGTAGCAATAGTTCCCGTAGGTTTTGTGAATGTCGGTTTTCCCGCTCGAAGGAGCTTCGTCGATACGGTCTGCCCCCCGCATCCACTCTATGTCGAAATCTTCCCAAAAGGTGGTTGCTCCCAAGTCCAGCATTCCTCCCCAGTATTCGGATATTATGTCCATCGCATCCCGGTATTTTCCGGCTTTCGCGAGGGCCTGCAGCATATAGTAGCCGTAAAAGGTGGAGAATCCGCGGGAGCCCCCTTCCAGAATTCCCTGTGCGGCTTCGTCGGAAGGCATTATTCCGGCCAGACTCATCAGCGCCATAGCCTGTTTGCGACCGGGCAGAGTCGGAGCCTTTCCCTCGGAACGGAAGGATTCGAGATATAGGGGTGCGGCCCCGGCAAGAAGGACTCGCGCATCTGCACACTTGTGAGCAAAATTTTCCTCTCCCAGAATCGTGCAGAGCTGTTCGCCAGCCTCCATTGCCATTATCATAAGAGACTGCAGTCCGCAGGCAATGGCGGTGGTGTCGGCATTGGAAGGCCAGTCGAGGAAACGGCCTCCGTCCAGGCATTCCCTGCCGTCTTCCCCTATGCAGCCGAGAAGCTGGCCGAGCAAAGCGCATACATAATCCCTTTGGGCTTCAAGATATTCGTGCCGGCCCTGGTAACGGTACCAGTCGTTCTGAATCAGCAGCCACCATATCGAGTAAGAACTTATGGCATTCATCCAGGCATTGCCCCTGCCGGGAACAATAGGAGTTTCGTCGCGCACCAGGTCCAGGCTGCGTTCTACCGAAGGGACCCATCCGTAGGCGCTGCATATTGTCATAACCTCGGGATGCATATCCCCTATCCATACCAGCCGGTCCCGCTTGATTCCGTCCCACACGTATTCCTGCAAATTCTGGCTTACCGTGTAAACGGCTGTCTCCCAGATGCTGTTCAAACGCGGGTCGCTGCAGCGGAAACTTCCTCTTACGGGAACGTCCAGGCATTCGTTGTATGCCGACACTTCGCGCAGGAGCAGAATCTCGGATGCGTCCAACACGTCTATGCGGGCAAAACGGAAACCGCTCCGCCCGATTTCCCTGCAACCCAGCCAGGGCAGTTCGGTAACGAAATCCCGTATGGCGTGCTCGTTCCCCGCCCCATTCAGGCCATCGATATCACAGCAGGCTTCACTGTAGGACTCTCCGAGACGGATTCTTACCTTTACCGGCTTCCCCGACCCGTACTGTCCGGTGACTATGCGCAGGCCTCCCTGCAGTTCCTTTCCGAAATCCAGCAGCAGCGACGCGCCTTCGCTTCCCTTCGACTTAAGACAGCAGCAGTCCTTGCTTCCAAGGACTGCCTGACACTTTCCTTCCGAAAGGAGTATAGTGTCGTTCTGCACCGCTCCGCTTAAGGGAATGGTCTTAACGGGACTGACGTACCGTCGCACAACCGCAGCTTCGGCGTTCTCCCTCACGGGCTCGGCTTCACCGGATTTTATCAGTTCGGGTACGAACGTGCTGAAAATAAGAATAGCCAGGCCAAGCACCAGCACCAGTACCGTCTTCCGGGTAACGCCCTTCCATTCCCTGAGGATAATTCCCCAGACATTGGAGAAGGTGACATTGAGAGCCATAAGAATGCACCAGCTGAAAGTGATAAGCGCAGGATAGTCTCCGAGGAATCCCTTGCCCAGGCTGAGTCCGAAGAACTGACTGTACCACAGCAGTCCGGCCAGTGCACAGAAAAGAATGTTCCTGCGCCACAGCGAGGGTTTCGCATAGTCGCCGAAGGTTCTGTTCTTCCTGTTCTGACAGAGGCAGTATACCGCATTGGTAACGAATCCGCCGATGGTGACCAGCAGGGTTGCCGGCAGGGAGCTGAAGATTTCCGGGCTCTGCTCAAAATGAAGGGGTGCCCCGAAACTCAGTCCGATGTTGAAGCAGGCGCTCATAAAACCGGCCAGCAGCGCTACTGCAATGCCTTTCGGGAAATTGAAATCCTTTACAGCCTTCTTCTTTTCTTCTTCGGGCAGAGTCGAAGACTTCATTGCTCCGGCTACGCCGATGATTGCGATTCCGACAAGAGTCACCACCACACCTATGATCACACTGGAGGTAAGGTCGGCGGCGTGCCCTGTAAGAACGGGACCGAGGATTGCTCCAAGGCCGGCGCAGGTACCGAGGGCAATGCTCTGACCGAGGGCCACTCCAAGATATCGCATCGACAACCCGAATGTAAGGCCTCCTACCCCCCACAGCATTCCGAAGATTACCACGAGGAGCGAGTTCTTCGGATAAGCGGCGACGAGTTCCCATAGGGTATGCCCCTGAGGAACTGCCAGCAGTGCTCCCAGCAAAGGGAACACAAGCCAGGCGAATACTCCCTGTACCAGCCAGTACGATTCCCAGCTCCATTTGCTTATCTTGTTTATGGGCACATAGCTGCTGGATTGGCAGAATGCGCCTACGGCAATGATTATCAGTCCTATGAGTAGCATAATATCGATGTTTTACAGTATGATGGCGTCACAATATGCGCAACGCAGGTCGCCGCTTTCGGTCCTGTGTACAAGAGGAGCTATGCGCTCGTGATTGCAGATGCACTTGGAGTTACGGCACTGCGCGTTTTCGTCCGCGTAGAACTCCGGATGGGCCGGGGTCTCGTGGGCAGAATCATTCTTCCACTCGAGCAGCTTGCAGATGAGCGCCATCCTTACGAACTTGCCGTTTTCGACCTGACGGAAATATGCGGCTCTGGGATCGGCGTCCACATCGGGACTGATTTCGTTCACCCTCGGGAGGGGATGCAATACTGCCATTTCGCGCTTTGCAAGCTTCATCTTCTGGGCATCCAGCACGAAGCTGTCCTTGACCCTTTCGAATTCCTCTTCGTCCAGGAAACGTTCCTTCTGCACCCTGGTCATATACAGCACGTCCAGTTCGCCTATGACTTCTTCTATGGTAGAAACTTCTCTGTAGGCTATGCCCATCCGGTCACACACGTCCTGCTTGATATAGCCGGGGAGCCTGAGTTCCTGGGGAGCGATGAGGATAACCTTCACGTCCCTGTAACGGGATAGCGCCTTTATCAGGGAATGAACGGTACGCCCGAATTTAAGGTCGCCGCAGAAGCCGATGGTGATTCCGTCTATATGCCCGAGTTCCCTCTTTATCGTAAGGAGGTCGGTAAGCGTCTGGGTCGGATGTGCGTGGGAACCGTCCCCCGCATTGATGATAGGCACCTCCGATACCGTAGAGGCAATGTAAGGAGCTCCTTCCAGAGGATGGCGCATTGCAATTATGTCGGCGAACTTGCCCACAACCCTGACCGTATCTTCTACCGTTTCACCCTTGCTCACCGAAGAGTTCCTGGCGTCCGAGAAGCCGAGGACGTTTCCCCCCAGCTCCATCATAGCCGCCGTGAAGCTGAGCCTGGTCCTTGTGCTGGGTTCACAGAAGAGAGTGGCCAGCTTGTGGTAACGCAGGCGGTCGCGATACTTTTCCCTGTCGGCAATGATGTCCTGTGCAAGGCTTACGATGGAATTGGTTTCCTCCAGGGTAAGGTCTGTAGGGTCTATGAGATGTTTCATAAACTGTTGCGGAAATTAAGTACTTTTTCTTTCTGTTCTGCAGTGATATAGTTCTCCTCAACGGCAACTTCTACGAGAGTGTCGAGGTTGGACAGAGAATGGTTCTCTACGCTTGCAGCGGCCAGCCTTTCGACTCCCTTCGCAAGTCCGTAGGTGAATATGCTTACTATTCCGAGCACCTGTGCTCCGGCTTCGCGCAGAGCCTCCACAACGTCGATCACGCTGCCGCCGGTAGAGATAAGGTCCTCGATAACCACTACTTTGGTACCGGCTTCCATCTTTCCTTCTATCTTATTGTTGCGGCCGTGAGTCTTTGCCTCTGCCCGCACGTAGCCCATAGGCAGTCCCATAATGGACGCGGCAATGGCAGCGTGAGCTATTCCGGCTGTGCTTGTACCCATAAGCATCTCAACCTGAGGATAGTGCTTCTTTACGACATCGGCAATGGCCTGTTCTACAACCGAGCGGGCCGCCGGCGCTGAAAGGATGAGCCGGTTGTCACAATAAATGGGACTCTTGATTCCACTGGCCCAGGTGAAAGGATCGTCGGGTCTCAGGAACACAGCATTGATACTGAGCAGCTGTTTTGCAATTTCTCTTTCCATACTATACGGTTTCGTTTAAAAATTCCTTGACGCACCTGCGGTACGAGGCCACAGGGTCGGGAGCGGCTGTGACCGGCCTGCCTACCACAATGTAATCCGAACCTATTTCACGTGCCATTGCAGGCGTTGTAACACGGCGCTGGTCATCTGCCGCGCTGTCGGCAAAGCGGATTCCGGGAGTGACGGCCACGAATTCCTTTCCACAAGCTTTCTTGACTATAGAAGCTTCCAGAGGGGAGCATACAACCCCGTCCAGACCGGCCTCCTTTGCATTTGCGGCGTAATGTGCAATGGTCTCTGCTATGCCGGCATTTATCAGAAGCTCCTTCTGCATCCGCTCCTCGGTAGTGGAAGTAAGCTGTGTTACGGCAATGAGCACGGGACGTGTTCCGTCCTCACGGGTCAGCCCCTCAACTGCGGCTCGCATCATATCAACGGTTCCGGCAGCGTGTACATTGGTCATATCCACATCCAGTGCCGAAAGTACCTTCATCGTTTTTTTGACGGTGTTGGGGATGTCGTGCAGCTTGAGGTCCAGGAAAATCTTATGTCCCCTTGCCTTTATCTGACGCACGATGTCCGGTCCGGCGCCATAGAACAGTTCCATTCCAATCTTTACGAACGGCTTCCGCGGACAGTCGGCGAACTTGTCCAGAAAGGCGAGCACCTCGGCTCCGCTGCTGAAATCGCAGGCAATTATTACATCTTTCATACTATTCCAACTATCGAATTCAAATCATCTATTCCGTATTTTTTCATTGCAGATGGCAGTTCCTCGACAATCTGTTTGCATACGAACGGATTGCGGAGGTTCTCGGCACCCACCTGCACGGCATTCGCCCCGGCCATCATCATCTCAATGACATCATCGGCGCAGGACACCCCGCCACAACCCATAATGGGCAGACTGCACGCGTGACGCACCTGATTCACCATCCTCAAGGCAATGGGGAATATCGCCCTCCCGCTGAATCCGCCGTACTTCTCGTGCGTCACGCAGCGGCGCGCTGCAATATTTATCCTCATTCCCAGGACTGTATTTATAAGGGTAAGGCCGTCGGCCCCTGCCTGCTCGCAGGCTCGCGCAATGGCTGCAATGT
The DNA here is from genome assembly GCA_018065485.1 of Candidatus Cryptobacteroides fimicaballi. Taxonomy (GTDB): domain Bacteria; phylum Bacteroidota; class Bacteroidia; order Bacteroidales; family UBA932; genus Cryptobacteroides; species Cryptobacteroides fimicaballi. The sequence goes on from JAGHTF010000007.1 coordinate 42,180, forward strand.
CGGTAACGTTGGGGCTCAGTTTCACAAACACCGGCTTGCGGCACACCCGCTTCACTGCGGCAGTCACCTGCGCGGCGCTCTCGGGACTCGTTCCGAACGCCAGCCCGCCTCCGTGCACGTTGGGGCAGGACACGTTCACCTCAATGATATCGGTCTGCGGGGCTTCGTCGGCCCGCTCACAGGCGGCCACGTATTCATCGACCGAAAAACCGCTCACGTTCGCTATCACAGCGCCTTTGAAAACCTTTCTCAAGGCGGGGAGCTTTTCATTCACAAAAGTCTCGACCCCCGGATTCTGCAGGCCTACCGAATTGATCATCCCGTCCGGACATTCCGCTATCCTGGGACACTCGTTGCCATAGCGCGGCTGCAGGGTAGTCCCCTTGAGCGAAATTCCGCCCAGGACATTAAGGTCGTACGCGTCTGCCATTTCAATTCCGAATCCGAAGGTTCCGCTGGCGGGAATTACCGGATTCTTGAGTCTGACTCCGCAAAGATTCACCTCTGTTACCATATTATGTCCTCCTTATCGAATACCGGTCCGTCGGCACATACGCGACGGGGGCCTTTTTTCGTATGACAGGTGCAGCCGTAGCATATTCCGCAACCGCAGCCCATCCTTTCCTCGAGGCTGGCCTGACCGGGTCCGGGCAGCATATCGCATACGGCTTTCATCATCACCTTTGGCCCGCAGGTATAGAAAAAGTCGTGCTGCGGCTGCAACTCCCTGATCGCATCCGTAACCAGGCCCTTCATACCTATGCTGCCGTCCATAGTCACCACTGTGACATCTACGCCCAGCTTCTTATAATCCTCCACCAGCACGGCATCGCCGGCACTGTTGAATCCCATTATGAGCTTCACTTCCCTGCCCCTTGCCAAAAGATCCTTCACCAGGCCGTAAACAGGCGAGGCACCCAGTCCTCCGCTCACCACAAGAGCCTTCTCCCGGCACTTGGAAGCATCGAATCCGTTGCCCAGCGGAAGCAGAACATTAAGTTCTGCCCCGGCCTTGAGTTCACTCATCTGCGCGGTTCCCTTCCCCACTGTCTTGTAAACGACGGTAAGGCTGTCGCCGCTCCAGTCCATTGCCGCAAGCGGACGGCGCAGGAACTTGCCCGGAACCGTTATGTCCACGAACTGCCCGCCCCGGACAATCTGCGAAGCATCCCCGTTCAGGGTCATCCTGTAGATTCCGTCGGCAACGCGTTCGTTGCTCTTTATTGTAAATGTCTGGTCTTTCATACGGTCTGCTGCTGTTCGGCATCAATCGTAGAGATGCCCAGTGTAATCTCCTCCAGCACATCCAGAAGCACTCTCACCGTTTCCAGTGAAGTAAACAGCGTAACGTTGTTCTCCACTGCGGTACGGCGGATTCCGTAGCCGTCGAGCCGGGTGCTGTGCTGATTTATGTCGATTGTATTGATAACGTAACTTACGTGTCCCTGCCGCAGTTCATTCATAATGTCGTCGCTGCCGTCGCTCAGTTTTCCAAGACAACGGGTCTTTATCCCGTTCTCCCTGAGAAACTCCGCGGTTCCCCTGGTGGCCTCGATATTGAATCCCAGGTTGTAGAACCTGCGGATGAGCGGAAGGGCCTCGGACTTGTCGTGGTCGGCGATGGTAGCGAAAACGGTTCCGTAATTCACCACCTTGACTCCGGATGCCTGCAGAGACTTGAAAAGGGCGCGCTTGAGCGAAACGTCGTAGCCTATCGCCTCTCCGGTTGACTTCATCTCCGGCGACAGATAGGTATCTATGCCCTTGAGCTTGCCGAACGAGAATGCCGGACTCTTCACATAGTGGCGCTTGCGCTCGGGATAATAGACGTCGGTTATGCCCTGTTCGCGCAGAGAATGTCCGAGCATCACCATAGTCGCAATCTTTGCCATCGGAATACCGGTAGATTTCGACAGGAACGGAACCGTACGGGAAGAACGGGGATTCACCTCAATCACGTAAACGTCGTCGTTGTTGTCCACGATGAACTGGATATTGAACAGGCCCACGATGCCGATTTCGAGTCCGAGTTTCACGGTATAGTCGATTATCTTATCCTTTACCTCCCGGCTCAGCGAGAACGAAGGGTACACGCTTATGGAGTCTCCGGAATGGATACCGGTACGCTCCACGTGTTCCATAATGCCCGGGATGAACACATCCTTTCCGTCGCAGATGGCATCCACCTCCGTCTCCCTGCCCATAATATACCTGTCCACCAGGACGGGAGAATTCTCATTGATTTCCACGGCGTTGTGCAGATAGTGCCGCAGGGCGTCCTCGTTTCCGACAATCATCATCGCACGTCCTCCAAGCACGAACGAAGGCCTTACCAGCACGGGATAGCCGATCTCGGCGGCAGCCCTTACTCCGGCCTCAACGTCCGTAACGGCCCTGGCCTCAGGCTGGGGAATGCCGGTTCTTCTCATAATTGCTTCGAAAAGCTTGCGGTCCTCGGCGTTGTCGATGGCCTGAATCTGCGTTCCTATTATAGGCACTCCGAATTCGGCGATGGGTCCGGCCAGGTTGATGGCGGTCTGTCCCCCGAGGGTTACAATCACACCCGAAGGCTTCTCGATGCGGATCACGTTCATCACATCCTCCACCGTAAGAGGCTCGAAATACAGCTTGTCCGAAATGGTATAGTCGGTAGATACGGTCTCAGGGTTGTTGTTTATGATGATGGCTTCGTAACCGGCTTCGCGGATTGCCCAGATAGCGTGAACCGTCGAGTAGTCGAACTCTACGCCCTGACCGATTCTGATGGGCCCGGCCCCCAGTACGAGGATCTTCTTCCGGTCGCTCACCACAGATTCGTTCCGGGTCTCGTAAGTCGAGTAGAAATACGGCACGTCGGCCTCGCGGGAGGCGGAACAGCTGTCGATGAACTTGTAAACGGGATGTATGTCCCGGCTCCACCGCCATTCTATCATCTGCTTTTCGGTCTTGCCCCACAGACTTCCTATGAACTTGTCGCTGAATCCCATACGCTTGGCTTCATAGAGGGTGGCAGGATCCTGAACGTGAGATTTTAGTTCCTCTTCCATCTTCACTATGGCCACAATCTTCTCCAGGAAGAGCATATCTATTTTCGTACAGTCATAGATGAGCCGCACATCCACTCCGTTGCGGATGAGTTGGGCGATTGCCAGCAGATGGTCGTCCGGGAATTTGACGATATAGTCGAAGAGCTCCCGGTCGCTCATCTTCTCGAATTTAACCTTGTAAATGTGGCTGCAGCCGATTTCCAGCGAGCGGATAGCCTTGAGCAGGCTCTCCTCTATGGTTCGGCCGATGCTCATAACCTCTCCGGTGGCCTTCATCTGGGTACCCAGCTCGTTGATGGCCTCGCTGAACTTGTCGAAGGCAAAACGGGGCACCTTGCTCACCACGTAGTCGATGGAAGGTTCACAGCAGGCAGGGGCGCCTGCGACCATAATTTCGTCGAGGGTAAGTCCCACTGCAATCTTTGCGGTAACCCTCGCGATGGGGAATCCGCTGGCCTTCGAAGCCAGGGCCGAAGAGCGGGAAACCCGCGGATTGACCTCAATTATATAATACTGGAAAGACAGGGGGTCCAGCGCAAACTGCACGTTGCATCCGCCTGCTATCCCCAAAGCCCTGATAAGCTTGAGAGCGCTGGTACGTAGCATTTCGTACTCCTTGTCGGCCAAAGTCTGGGCCGGTGCAACCACGATTGAATCTCCGGTATGGATTCCCACGGGGTCCACGTTCTCCATAGAGCATATCGTGATTGCCGTGTCGTTGGAGTCGCGCATTACCTCGAACTCGATTTCCTTGTAGCCCTTGACGCTCTTTTCGATAAGCACCTGTCCTACGGGAGAAAGGGCGAGAGCGCCGCGCATAAGGTCGGTCAGTTCTTCGTCGTTGTCGGCAAATCCGCCGCCGGTCCCTCCCAGGGTGAAAGCGGGCCGGGCAACCACGGGATAGCCTATTTCACGTGCCGTTGCAAGCGCTTCTTCGGTACTGTAGCATATCTGTGAGGGAATCACCGGCTCGCCCAGGCTGATGCAGAGTTCCTTGAAGAGTTCCCTGTCCTCGGCCTGCTCTATGCTCTGAAAAGACGTTCCCAGAATCTCCACCTGACATTCGGAGAGGACTCCTTTCCTGGCAAGCTTGACCGCCAGGTTAAGTCCGGTCTGGCCTCCAAGTCCCGGAACAATGGCGTCGGGACGTTCGTACCTGATTATCTTGGCCACATACTCCAGATCCAACGGTTCCATATAGACCTTGTCGGCAATATGGGTATCCGTCATAATGGTTGCAGGATTGGAATTCACGAGAATCACCTCGTAGCCCTCTTCCTTAAGCGCCAGGCAGGCCTGAGTGCCCGCATAGTCGAATTCGGCGGCCTGACCTATCACGATAGGACCGGAGCCTATCACCATAATTTTCTTGATGTCGTTCCTTCTGGGCATATATCAGTCCTCCATCATTTTTACAAAGTCATCGAAGAATTCACTTTCTGTGGGGCCCGGAGCGCCTTCGGGACAAAATGCTACCGAGAACACCTTATCCCCGGGGCAGGAAACACCCTCAACCATTGAATTCACGACATTCAGATGCGTAATCTGCAGGCCTGCGGCACCGACGCTTTCCTTATCCACCCCGTAATGGGTGCTGTGCATCGCGGTAAAAATCCTGCCGCTGCAAACGTTGCGTACCGGCGCATCCCCGTAAAGTCCGCATTTCAGTTTCTCCACCTTTACTCCATAGGAAAGGGCTATAAGCAGATGGCCGAGTCCCGAGCCGGCAAGCGGATACCTGCCTTTCAGCTCCCTTATCACCGCTACCATCTCCTTAAGTTCCATAGGATTTCCTGGGCCTCCGCTGATAAGGACACCGTCCGGATTGAAAGCCTCTATTTCACTGAAAGACGAGTCGAACGGCAGCACCGTAACGTTGCATCCCAGTTTATTGAGAGCCTCGACCGTACCGTGCTTGACTCCACAGTCCAGAATTACCACGTCGAAGCGATGGTGCGGAGTACGGGAAAACCATCGCTTGCTGCAGCTCACCTGCGCCACCGGATGTACCGTCGGCTTATGGTTGGCAATTGTCTCGAGAGCCTGCTCCAAAGGGGTGTCAGCCGGAACTATGGCCCCCATAAGAGGACCTTCCGTCCGAATCAGATGCGAAATCATTCTGGTATCGAGCCCGCTTATGCAGGGGATATCGTGCTCCTCCAGTTCTTCGGAAAGGGTCTTGGTAAAACGGAAATTGGACGGTGTCGTACTGCACTCCCTTACCACCAGGCCGGCAAGTCTCGGGGTCTTGGACTCGTAGTCCTCGTCGGTGATTCCGTACTGTCCTACGGCAGGGTATGTCATCACCACTATCTGCCCTGCATACGCCGGATCCGATATTATTTCCTGATAGCCTACAACCGACGTGTTGAAGACCACCTCTCCTACGGCGGGGCAAGGAGCACCGCTGGCTGTCCCGTAGAATTCCTGGCCGTTTCCGAGGACCAGTTTGATTTTGGCAGATGAACTCATATACTGTAAACTGTTTTGCCTTTATAAACCGTACGGACGCATCTTCCCCAAACCTGCATTCCGTCGAACGGGGTACTGTGCCCCATAGAACGGAAGGTTCCGCTGTCAATCACGAACGGGGCGGAAATGTCGAACAGGGCATAATCCTCAGGGGCTTCGCCCAGATTGAACCGCCTGCGCGGCGCAGAACTCATAAGTTCTACGAGCCTGTCCAGACTTATGATTCCGGTTCTCACCAATCCCGTGTACAGGACAGGAAACGCCGTTTCCAGACCCACAACGCCCATTGCGCTGTGTTCCAGTCCGCGGGACTTTTCCCCGGCCGTATGCGGTGCGTGGTCGGTGGCTATCATATCAATTGTACCGTCCTGTATGCCTTCCAGCAGTGCCTGACGGTCTTCCTCTGCCCTCAACGGCGGATTCATCTTGAAACGGCCGTCTTCCTGCAGGTCATTTTCGCACAGCAGGAGATAATGGGGCGCCGTTTCACAACTCACGTTCACACCGGAGGCCTTTGCCTCTCTGATTAGCCGTACGCTTTCCTTCGTGGAGATATGGCAGACGTGATAGGCGCAGCCGGTACGGGCGGCAAGTTCCAGGTCCCGGGCAATCTGCCCCCATTCGCTACGGGAGCATATCCCCCTGTGGCCGTGGGCGCGGGCATACTCTCCGTCGTGGATGTATCCCCCGTTCAGAAGACTGTTGTCTTCGCAATGAGCCGCCAGGATACAGCCGTTGGCGGCCGCAGCCTCCATAGCACGAAGCATCATTTCCTCCCGCTGCACACCGCTTCCGTCATCGGAAAAAGCAACCGCCTTTCCCTTGAGAGCGGCAAAGTCCACAAGTTCGTTTCCCTTGCGGCCCACCGTTATCGTCGCATAGGGACGGACCTCTATGCAGGCGTCCCGCTTTATTATTTCCAGTTCTTTCTCCAGGTTCTCCACCGAATCCGGGGCCGGATTCAGGTTGGGCATAGGACAGACGCAGGTGTAGCCGCCGGCAGCGGCGGCCCTGCTGCCGCTCAGTATTGTCTCCTTATACGAAAAACCCGGTTCACGGAAGTGCACGTGCACATCCACAAGAGCCGGGCAGCGTATGATTTGCTCTTTTACCACGCTTAAGATTTACAATCTTACAAAGATACTAAGAAATAACTATCTTTGTATCAAATTCCAGAACAAAATGAAAGTTAAGTTTACCATTTTCTTTATGATGCTTTTCTCCACGGTGGCGTTCGCACGGGGGGAAGTTTACTGCATCAATGCCTGTCCGGGAGAAAACGCAAACTCCCAAATCAACGTGAGCTGGGCTGCCGACACAACTCTTACAGACAGTTATCTGCTTGTATGTGAAGATGGTAAGAAGCCCGTAGCATACTATCCCACACAGTATGTCTGCAACGACTTCTACGATTTGCCATCGGCCTCTCCGGCAGGAGAAAAAATACGGGAAACCCCCAGGTTCCTCCGTTGCAAGGTTTCTCTCTCCGGGCTCAAGGCCGACACCGGATACAGTTACGTGATCTGCAGCGGAACGGCAAAGAAAGTGAATTCGCTGCGCTCTGCAAAGGGACAGTTGTGCGAAGAAAGGCACTTCAAGACAGCCGGGGCGGACGAATGGTCAGCCTGCATAATCTCAGACTTCCATTCCTACACTCCCCTGCCCAAGAGGCTGGAAGGAGCAATGGCAATGGTCAACACGGTAAAGGAATACGACCCCGCGGTGGACTGGGTTCTGAACCTCGGCGACGTGTGCGCCTGGGGTGGCAGCCATTCCTTCTGGAGAGAGCTGTACAGGCAGGACAATTACAAGAACTGCATCTGGGCCGGCGTAAACGGGAATCACGACAATATGAGCCGGGGCTACGAAAAACAGAGCCACGCCTTTTTCCGCGAGAATGCGGCCTATCCGCAGAACGGTTACGGCGACCAGCAGGGAGTCTGCTACTGGTTCCGATACGGCCAGGTTCTGTTTGTTATGCTCAACAACGAGGCGATGCACGACTATATGGGCCTGCACGACGCCCAGAACTGGGTCAGGAAAGTAATCACCGATCAGAAGAACTCTTCGAACCCGCCCGTATACACCGTGGTGTGCGAGCACTACGAGTGGTTCTATCCCAACGGAGCATTCCTCCAGTACAAGCGCTGGCACGAACTTTTCGACCAGCTCGGAGTTGACCTCGCGCTGAGCGGCAACAGCCATATCTACGTACGTTCTCTGCCCGTGTATGACGGAAAGGTTACCGACGGCAGCTGCGGTACGGTATATCTTCAGACATCGTCGAGCGACAACGAAAGAGGCCGCACCATAAAGGACGAGCCGCTTCAGAACAGCGACAAGGTAGCCTTCCGGTTTACCGAGGGGAGCCATACCATCAGCGCGCTGGACCTCAAGGTCAACGACAGTAAAATGACGCTTACCCTGCTCGACCGCAACGGAAAAGTCCTGGACAGCGCCGAGGTTATGGCAAAGAAGGACAAGAAATACAAGGAAGACGTTCTGGCAACCTTCCTGCGCGATTCCCTGGAAGCGGTATCTGAACGCTGCGCCGGCACCCTTAAAGCCGCCTATATGGCAGAGAAATACCTGGGAACCCGATACAACGTTCCCGGATGGGAAGGTTTCCCAGTTGAACACTACGAGTACTACACCGGTGTCGATATAAACGCGAAAGTTCAAAAGAGAGGCACGGTGCTTATGCTCAACCCGAGTGCCGAAAAACTAGCAAAGTGGATAATCACCGCAGTGTATGACGCCACCGGAGCCATCCGCTACGAAGACCTGGAGAAAGTCCGGAAATTCATAACCTGGCAATCCGGCGCACAGTTCCCTGTAAAAGGGGTGGTGTACGAGGCAATGTACACGCCGGGAGACTATTATCCCTACATCTTCAAGGACGGTGTAACGGTATATATGGCAGATGAAGCGCGACACAAGGCTCAGGACCAGCACCCCAGCGACGAGCTTCTGGATTTCTACACCGACACAATGTCCAACGAACACCTCAAGGACTATACCGGAAGATATGCCCGGATTTCAAGCACCACCCGCGAGATGTACTACAAGGCCGGCGGAAAGGACAAAGTAGGCAAGAGCGACGACGGACAGCGCGACACGGCCTGGCTGGCCACAGTTGCCAAAAACTACCAGAGAGCCTGGAAGTCGGACCGTAACTTCCTTATTTATGCCTGGGCTCTGAGCAATCTGGAATAGTTTCCTGCTCGTTTACCGAGCCCTTGTGAATCTCGTCAAAGACTCTGTGCACAAAATCTTCAGACAGCCCGCGTCCATTACCGATGCGGACTATTCTTTTCATAACAGTATCCCAACGTCGGGCCTGGATGATGGACACGTTGTGCGTTTTCTTAAGAGCTCCGATTTTCCGGCTGAGTTCCATTCTGGATGCAAGGGCATCCACGATTGTTTCGTCCAGGGCGTCGATTTGAGCGCGGAATTCCTCCAGCTCCAGGGTATATTTCGCATCCTCGGTATCCTTTGCCCTGACTTCGAGAGAATCCAGCAGCGCAGCGAGCCGGGCCGGAGTAAGTTGCTGGGCGGAATCGCTCAGGGCAGCCGACGGATTGCAGTGAGACTCTATCATCAGGCCGTCAAGGCCTAAATCCATGGCCTTCTGGGATATTTCCCGTACATATTCGACCTTGCCTCCGAGATGGGAGGGGTCGCAGTAGAACGGCAGCTCCGGGAAACGGCTGCGCATCTGCACGACTGCATCCCAGGCTGCGCTGTTGCGATATATTTTTTCATTGAACGAAGAAAAGCCCCGGTGTATCAGACCTATTTTTTTCTGGCTTGCCGTTCTCAGACGCTCCACAGCGCCGGTCCAGGCCTCCAGGTCGGGATTCACCGGATTCTTTACGAATACGCTCATACCCGTACCGGGCAGAGCCTGCGCTATTTCCTGCACCAGAAACGGGTTGGCCGTGGTTCTGGCGCCTATCCAAACCATATCCACACCGGCTTTGGCGCAAGCTTCCACGTGGCTGGCGCGGGACACCTCGGTGCAGACCTTCATTCCGCACTGCCGCTTAACCTCGAAAAGCCATTGAAGGCCTTTTTCGCCCACACCCTCGAAGCAACCGGGATAAGTCCTCGGTTTCCAGAGCCCGGCCCTGAACCATTCTATGCCCAATTCCCTTAGCTGCAGTGCGGTATCCAGCACCTGCTCCCGGGTTTCGGCACTGCACGGACCGGCTATTATCATAGATTTTTCTCGCATAATCACGCAAAAATAACTATTTTTGTGCAAATGGACACCAGACCGGCAATACAGCTTTACACCGACGGTGCGGCCAGCGGGAATCCGGGGCCGGGCGGATGGGGCGTGGTACTCAAATGCGGAGAGGCCCGAAAAGAACTTTCCGGAGGATTCCGGCTCACCACCAACAACCGGATGGAGCTGCTGGCGCTCATCAAAGGACTGGAAGCCATCAGGTGGGAGAACGCCATCGTAGACGTTTGGAGCGATTCCACCTATGTTGTAAACAGCATTTCCAACGGATGGAAACGGAAGAAGAATTTCGACCTGTGGCAACGGTTCGACCTGCTTGCTCCGCGGTTCCGGCTCCAACTCCACTGGATCAAGGGGCACGCCGGACATCCCGAGAACGAACGCTGCGACACTCTGGCAGTGGAGGCATATTCCCACCCCGACCTGCCGGAAGATACAGGATATGCCGCCGCGGCCGATAATGGCGGACTGTTTTAGAATTGGAAGAAACAAAAGAATCTACGATATGATAAACGGAAAAACGGTTGTTGCAATCACCCAAGGTGATTCCAACGGAATAGGATACGAGGTAATAATAAAGGCCCTGAGCGACCCCAGAATCCTGGAAAGCTTCATTCCCATCGTATATGGCTCCAGCAAGATTTTCGGTTTCTACAAAAAGGGAATGCCGGAAATCGGAGACCTGGAAATCAATGTCATACACTCCCCCGAGCAGGCTCTGCCCAAGAAGATAAACATTCTGGAATGCCTTAAGGACAACGTGTTCGCAGAGCCGGGAGACGCTACTCCGGAATCGGCAAAAGCCGCCATCATAGCATTGGAAAGAGCGGTGGGCGACGTCAAGGCCCGCAAGGCCGACGTGCTTGTAACCGGTCCCATCAACAAGAAACATATGTCGCTGCAGGGCTTCGGATTCCCGGGGCACACTGAGTATCTGCAGAAACAGTTCAACACTCCCGAGGTGGAGATGCTTATGGTAAGCAGCCGTCTGAAACTTGGTGTGGTAAGCGGGCACATTGCCCTCAAGGACGTTCCAGCCTCCATTTCCGAAGAGAAAATCCTTATTAAGCTGCGCCTTATGAAAGAGTCTCTGCGCAAGGATTTCAAGATCGACAACCCCAGAATCGGAGTTCTGAGCCTGAATCCCCACAGCGGCGACGGCGGACTCCTTGGAGACGAGGAGGAGAAGATTATCATTCCGGCCATTAAGAAAGCCGCCGAAGAAGGCATCCTGGCGTTCGGACCTTACTCCCCCGACGGCTACTTCGGACTCTCCAACTACGAAAAGTTCGATGCTACTCTGGCAATGTACCACGACCAGGGGCTCGCTCCGTTCAAAGCCCTCAGTTTCGAAGACGGCGTAAACTATACCGCAGGTCTGCCGATTGTACGCACCTCGCCCGACCACGGTACCGCTTACGAAATGGCAGGCCGCGACGAGGCCGATCCCCGCTCTATGAGGGCCGCAATCTTTGAAGCTCTGGACATTTTCAGGAACCGTCTGGCCTGGGACAGGCTTCAGGAGGGCAAGATGATTGAACCGGAAAAACCGGAGAGGCCGGAGAGAAACGGCCGTCCTCAAATAGCCTGATTTTCACAGGTCACTTTTTCCACCGCGGGGCGCACCTCGTCGTATTCATACCCGCGGGAAAGGGCGAAGCGGATGAGCTTTAGCTTGGCATCGTCCGCACCCTTGAGGCTACGCCACTTGACGGCGAGCAGGCGCTCCAATTTCTCTGCCGATTTATAGCAGTCAATCTCATCTAATGCCTGTCTGATTATAGATTCATCGATCCGCTTTGCTCTTAAGGCGAAGCGGATTTTCATTTCTCCCCAACCGGTAATCGAAGACTTTTCCCGCGCAAAGGCCGAAGCATACCGCAGGTCATCGACATAGCCCCCGGCCTTGAGAGAATCCAGCAGTTGAGCTGCGGCTGCACCGTCGCCGTCGAGTCTTTCCACAGCCTTTTTAAGAATATCCGAGCTGCAGTACTCCCTCCGGGCGCACATTGACTCCAGCTTATTCAGGACTTTTTTCTGAGCGTCATTCATTGGTGTCGCGGCATTTACCCGCCAGCATTCCGCAGGCGGCAAGAATATCCTCCCCTCTCGAGGCCCGTATTGTGCAGGTGATTCCGTTCGCATTCAGACGGTCCCGGAAAGCTTCCATAACCGCAGGTGCCGAGGTTTCGTAGGGGAAATCGGTAATTTTGTGGAAGCGGATCAGGTTCACCCGGCATTCCAGCCCTCTGAGCAGGCGTGAGAGCGCATCGGCGTGAGCCTTGTCGTCGTTCCAGCCGGCGAACATCGTATATTCGAAGCTCACCCGTCGCTGTCCGGTAAAATCGTAGCGCCTCACCAGATTCACCACCTCTTCAATGGGCCAGGCCTTCTCTACCGGCATCAGTTCCGCCCTTTCCTTTCCTATGGGATTGTGCAGGCTTACGGCCAGATGGCACTTTTGTCCGTCGAGGTAGCGGCGGAGTTCGGGCAATACGCCTATGGTGCTGACAGTTACTCTTTTGGGACTCCACCCGAAACCCCAGTCGGCAGTCAGGACATCCAGCGCGCGGGAGACTTCGCCGTAATTGTCCAGAGGCTCGCCCATCCCCATAAACACGGCATTGGTAAGTTCGCGGGATTCGCCGATGCTCAGGAACTGGTTCAGGATTCCGGCGGCTGACAGATTCCCGTGCCAGCCCTGCCTTCCGGTCATACAGAACTTGCAGGACATCTTGCATCCCACCTGGGAACTGACGCAGAGGGTTTTGCGGTCCTCATCCGGGATCATAACCGCCTCAACTCCGGGGGCGAACAGATACTTGCGGGTACCGTCGGAAGATTCGGCAATGCCGATGGGCGCCCCGGTTCCGAGTTCGTATTTCTCGCCTATGGCCTGCTTCGCGGCCGATGACACATTGCGCATCCCCTCCCACGAAGCGACCCTCTTACCGTATAGCCACTGTGCAATCTGGGTTCCCACGAAAGGCTTTTGCCCGCATTCCACGGCCACCTTCTGCAACTCCGGCAGAGTCATTCCCAAAAGTTCCTTCTTCATAAGCGCAAAATTAATAAATGTATTCCAAGTATGACAAATATTGTATGGATTTTAGAGCTGCGCCCTTGCCTTCGGTGCGCCCGTTGGAGCTGCCAATTCCTCCCTTGCCTGCAAGGCTCCAACGGGCCGGCCGGAAAATTCCGTAAACGTAAACCCATCCACGGGCAACGTGCCCAGAGCGCAGTCCAGGGCCACATCCCGTATACGACACCCTTTTCAAACCGGGGTGGTACACACAGGACCCGTTTATACGCGCCACACAAGGGGTCCGCGTGTACGGGATTCGATTTACAATGAAAAAAATATTATCTTGCAAGAAAAATTATTAGAAAATGAGAAATGCACTTATTTTTTCAATTTTTACAATATTGCTGATTTCCTGCCAGAAGATACCAACTTTTCCACTTGATTCCAAAGGAGCATACAAAATCGTGGAACCGGAACTGAACTCAGCCTTGGTAATATATCAAAGTAAAGGTCTTGTTCCTGCAAATACGGAATTCACCACCTTCGCAGGGCCAGTTTTTTCTCCCGACAAACCTACGTGGATGATTGGAGCGATGATGAATTATCTTGTGAATTCTGGAGGTGCTCTGTACTTCTTTGTTGATCCGGATACCGGAGATTACACCAAATGTAAAGCGGATTCGCCGCTTCCGTATCCTGCCGATAAAAACCTCTACATTGAATGTGAATGTGTCCGGAGTGATAAATATCATATGCCTTCGGGGCTCGAAGACGAGGTTACTATGAGTAGCACTTATACAAAATCAGCGGAAATTCCTTCTGACGAAGACTATCGCAATTGGGGTATCTTGATTAGTGGTGGCTTTAGTGACGAACTTGAAGGGAATGGAAGGTCCGTTGTGTCTACTTGCTCAAGTTCAGAATCATCTTGGGCCGATTATTTTGGTGAAGATGTGACCATACGAAAATACCTGTCTCAAGAATAATGCAGAGGTTGCTGCCAATATTCGTCTTTCTGGTAACTACCGCTTGTGTGGAGACAGTTCATTTTGATGTCCCTAAGCATCGGGAGATAGTCGTGAACTGCGTCCTTCAAGATAGTGTTATCCAAAGTTTGTCTTTGTATTACTCAATGACAGATTCAGATGATAAACCGATTCCTGTCGAGGAAGTGGTTTCTGCCGTTCTTAAGAAGAATGACCATATTGTAGCAGAGTTCTCACAGGGGGAAGATAAAATATGGAGAACCAAATTCTCGCCTGATTATGGAACCGTTTATGATCTTGAAATAATCCTCCCATCAGAACAGCCAATCACGGCTTCTACGGAATTCCCGGAACCGATATCATTGTCTTTGGGGAATTCATATGAAATAGGAGAAACTCCAATTAACAGTCGCCCGCCCGACTTCTACCTTTGCTTTGCGATGGGAGAAAATAGAGGGATGCCGTTTTTAAAGAAATGCAATGCGTGGCTTCGGCTATTCATTGTCACCGATAACGGAACTTTGTTTGCAAAAAATCTCGGAGCAGATCATCCCTATGCATGGGACTCCAATCCAAGCACGTATAGTTTGGATTCCTTACGCAAGAGAAAACTTGACAGCGAACGTTGGACATACTATAGCCAATTGCTTGCTCACGTCTCCGAGCTACCATTTTATCAGGATTTCATAAGAATAACGCAACCCGCAAGTTTTTCCAGGAATCTGAGCGATGAAGAACTGAAAACAGGTGCATTCAGAAACAACACGGGCTTTCATATTGCCAGTGACATCCTGCTGGACGGCAATAACGGTTATCCCTTCTGTGCAAAAATCTTCAATCTGTCCAATGAGTATGATAGATTTCTGTGCAGCATTTACAAGACATCCCGAAACAATATGTCAGATTTGGAGTATCTGATGGGGAAAGATAATATCTACTCAAACGTTCAAGGTGCCAAAGGGATTTTCGGCGCATTCACTGAAGTGGATTATACGGATTGGCGATGAAAAAAATAACGTTAATAAGCGCTTTTTTCTTTATCTGTTCTTCATTGGGAGCGCAGACTGTCGAGGGCGATACACTTTCATCTGCCAGAATTGTCAGCTACCATAACTCAACAAATAAGATTGGGACAAGATTAATCAGCGTAGAAAGCCTGACGCCGCTCATTTCTCCAACGGGAGAAGCCGGCATTTCATCTTTTGTAAAGACTCTTCCGGGGGTATCGATGGGAGCCGAAAGTTCCACGTCGTATTATGTACGAGGCAGCAATTCGGGAAACAACGTGCAGATGCTGGATGGCATACGCATATATGGGCCCTCGCATACTCTTGGCTTTTCCAGTGCCTGGTCAATGGATATCGTCTCTGACATAACGTTCCAAAATGGAGGATTTTCAGCCGAATATGGGAATGCCAGTGCCTCCTTTCTGAGTATGAAAACAAAAGACCCGGCAGGGAAGATTTCATCCAAATTTGACCTGAGCAATTTCAGGATAAGCGGATTCTGCTCGGGAGACATCCTCCCCGGTAAAGTGTCTTTTATGGTATCTGCGGGCTATTCTCCTTTATTTCTTCTCTACAACAAACTTGGAAAGTTCTCAAAGGAGGATGACTTGAAGATGTCCGGGTCTAATGTTTATGATGTTTTTGCGAAGCTGGTATATGCGCCGGGCAATAGGGACAAGTTGAAAATGTCGGTCCTGCATACCGGCGACAGATATTCACTGGCAACTAATGCGCAGCCGTCCCAGAAATTATCTTGGAGCAATACAATACTGAATCTGACCCACAATCATAATTTCTCTGATGCACACACCTATTGTAATATTCTGTCATTCAATCATTTTGACAATAATCAGTTTGTTAAATCCGCAATGTCGGAAGGTGCCGGACTGGGATTGTCGAATATTATCAATGAAGTCAGGATCAACAGTGGTGGGGACATAAAGGTTTCCGAAATCTTTAAGGTGAAGTACGGGTTAGACCTGTCTTATTCGAACATAAATCCTGCAGCAATAAGAAACACCAACCATTCCGGAAAGGGATATAATGTTCTTGACAACGCTTTATATGCAATGATCTCCACAATTCCCGGACGAAGGGGATTGTGGCAACTTTCAGGACGCCTGAACCTATACTCGGTTAATGGATTGGGAGATGCTGGATGGCAGACCCGTTTCGACCCCGAATTCAGCTCGCTTGCCCGAGCCCAGATAGGAAAGCATTTCGGGCTTGAAGCATCTCTTGATTACAGAACCCAATTTCTTCACTCCATAGAAGGAATACCTCTAGGTTGGTCGATGAATCTTTTTCTGCCTTCAACACAGGACAGCACTCCGGAAAAATCTCTCCAATTATATGGAGGCGGTTTTTTGCAGTTCACCAAGCATAAGATAACTCTCGGATATTACTTTAAGAGAGAGTCGAATCTGCTATATCTCATTGATGCAGAGTCGTTATTCACAATGTCTGCCATCGATTGGAGAGAGAATCTCCGACGAGGGTCCGGAACGTCCAGAGGCATTGAATTCCTATATGAAAAAGAAGGTGATATCCTTCGCTATAAGCTGGCATACACGTGGTCTGTAACAGACCGAATGTTCAATGGTGTCAACAATGGCCAGCCTTTTCATTCGAAGTTCGACCGAACTCATATGCTGAATGCCGACTTATCCTGCAAAATCCTACACAAAGGCAATACAACTTTGTCATTGAGCAGCCTGTTTGTATTTGAATCCGGATGCTGGGACTCCATTCAGACGAGCCGCTACACGTACTTGATGCTGCCGATAATGGATATCCCCGTTGATGTCTATTATTACAATGGCGTTAACAATTTCCAATATCCGGACTATATCAGGTGGGACATATCGGCAAACCTTACCGTTATGTCAAAAGCTTGTCGCCACAATATCGATATAGGCATTTACAATGTGCTGAACCGTCACAATCCCTTTTCCATCAGATACGACTACGAGAGCCGAAGGTGGACTCAGATATCGTTGTTCCCGATATTGCCCACAATCCACTATTCCATCAGCTTTTAATATTCCCCTGCCTTCTTCCCTATTCGAAATAGTTGATCTTCATTGCCTGTTTGACCTCGGCAAGGGTCTGTGCCGCAACCTCGCGCGCTTCCAGAGAGCCTTTGCGCAGCATATCCATAACTGCGGGGATGTCCTTGGCGAATTCCGCACGTCTTTCCCTTATGGGGCCGAGCGTATCCTCCAGCACTGCGGCCAGGAAATTTTTGATCATCATATCTCCCAATCCGCCTTCTCTGTACTGAGCCTTTACCTCATCCAGGTTCTTGAAACTGAAGGACGACTTGCGCCCGACAAAACAATCTCCGAACTTGCCGAAATGCTCATCTTTACAAAATGCATCGAGGTATGTGAAAACTGTGTTGCCCTCGACGTGTCCCGGGTCTGAAACCTGAAGGTGGAGCGGGTCGGTGAACATTCCCTTAACCTTGTCGCGAACGGTTTGGGCATCATCGGCCAGATAGATGCAGTTGCCAAGCGATTTGCTCATCTTAGCCTTTCCGTCCGTACCGGGCAGACGCAGGCAGGCTGCGTTGTCGGGCAGAAGGATGTCGGGTTCTACGAGTACCGGAGCATAAGTGCTGTTGAACTTGCGTACAATCTCACGGGTCAGCTCTATCATAGGCTCCTGGTCCTCGCCCACGGGAACGGTAGTAGCCTTGAATGCGGTAATGTCGGCAGCCTGGCTGATGGGATAGCAGAAGAAACCCACCGGAGTGCCGGCCTTGTTGTCCGAACCGTCCTCGCTCTCCGAGAAACCGCGCATTTTTATTTCTGCCTTTACGGTAGGGTTGCGCTGTAGCCTCTGAACCGTTACCAGATTCATATAGTAGAACGAGAGTTCCGTGAGTTCGCTTACGTAAGACTGGACAAAGATCGTGGTCTTTGCCGGGTCCAGGCCTGCGGCCAGATAGTCCAGAGCAACTTCGGTAATGTTCTGACGCACCTTGTCGGGATTGTCGGCGTTGTCGGTGAGTGCCTGTGCATCGGCAATCATTACGAAAATCCTGTCGAACAGTCCGCTGTTCTGGAGTTCAACCCTGCGGCGCAGGGAGCCTACGTAATGTCCAATATGAAGGCGACCGGTCGGACGGTCGCCTGTGAGAATTATCTTTGCCATCAGTCTTTGATATCCTTGATTTTTTCGCGGATCTTCGCTTCGATTTCGTCGCAAAGTTCCACATTGTCCTTGAGAATCTGCTTTGCCGCTTCTCTTCCCTGAGCAAGCCTGCTTCCATTGTACGAGAACCAGCTGCCGCTCTTCTCTATTATTTCAAGTTCGACTCCAAGGTCCAGAACCTCTCCGCTATGAGAGATGCCTTCTCCGTAAACGATGTCGAATTCCGCTTTCTTGAAGGGGGGCGCCATCTTGTTCTTCACAACCTTTACCTTGGTGCGGTTGCCCAGGGCTTCCTCTCCATCCTTGATCTGGGTGGTGCGGCGCACGTCCAGACGTACCGAGGCATAGAACTTGAGGGCGTTGCCGCCGGTGGTTGTCTCTGGGTTGCCGAACATAACTCCAATCTTCTCGCGAAGCTGGTTTATGAAGATGCAGCAAGTGCCGGTCTTGGAAATGTTTGCAGTGAGCTTGCGAAGGGCCTGGCTCATAAGCCTTGCCTGAAGACCCACTTTGTTGTCGCCCATCTCGCCTTCGATTTCCGCCTTTGGTGTAAGGGCCGCAACGGAGTCGATTACGACAATGTCGATGGCTCCGGAGCGGATCAGATTGTCGGCTATCTCAAGAGCCTGCTCTCCGTTGTCCGGCTGCGAAATGAGCAATGTGTCCAGATTGACTCCAAGGGCCTGCGCATAACTGCGGTCGAATGCGTGTTCGGCGTCAATCATAGCCGCGATTCCCCCGGTCTTCTGAGCCTGGGCTATCGCGTGGATTGCGAGTGTGGTCTTACCGCTGGATTCGGGCCCATAGATTTCGATGATCCTCCCACGCGGATACCCGCCCACACCCAATGCGTGGTCCAGTGCTACAGACCCGCTGGGTATTACTTGAACGTCCCATTCTGGCTCATCTCCCAGCTTCATAATCGTTCCTTTGCCGTAATCTTTCTCGATCTTGTCGATAGTCGCCTGCAATGCCTTAAGCTTGGCGGCATTGATATCGGCTTTTGTTTCTACTTCTTTTGCCATAATGTTTTAGTTTAAAGTGATTGAGCAAAGTTAATGAAATCGGGGGAATTCTTCAACACATTTTCGGTCATATGACATTTTTTGAAAAAATTTTTCCGCCATGTTTCATCTACCCTTCACCGCCGCCTTGCACATACGCGAATCATTCGCGTTTGTACGAAAAATCATCCGTGCAGGCGAATGAACTATTGCCTCCGCCTATATTGCAGAGGCGTAATGCCGGTCTTTGCCTTGAAGAATTTGCATAGGAAACTGCTGCCGGGAAAATCCAGCCGGTCTGCGATCTGCGACACCGATAAGTCCGAATGACGCAACAATACCTTTATCTCCGTAATTACTGCATTGTCTATGATGCTTTTCACAGACTGACCGCTTGACTCTTT
>JAGHTF010000055.1 GCA_018065485.1 Candidatus Cryptobacteroides fimicaballi
CGCCTTTCGGCGTGAGGTCACATCGCGGGGTGATTGACAGCACCCTCCGTCACCCGGCTTGCCGGATGGCGACTGTATCTTCGGATGCTCGGTACCCTTCAGGTACTCAAGCCCCAGCTGATACAGATTCATCGCACCGATTCTATCGTCGTCTGACTGATAGCCGCAGTGCGAACACTTGTAAACATGATTTTGTTTGTCACGATTATGCTTGTCGATAGAACCACATATCGGACACCGCTGACTGGTGTACTCAGGATTCACCTTGACGACCTTCTGGCCAGCAAGGGTGGCCTTATACATCAGTTTCTGCTCCAGGTCATAGTACGACCAGCATACAGTGACATATCTGTCCTTCGTCCTAACTCTCTCGGTAGCTCCGCGTATGCCGCTGAGGTTCTCAAGAACGAACAGAGTTCCTGCAGAATTGTTTTCAACGAGTGCCTTGCTGATGCAGTGATTCACATCACACATCCATCTGTTCTCTCGCTGGCCGATCATCTTGAGACGATGTCTGGCCGATGGGGTTCCTCTCTGCTGGAGTTCTTTACGAAGAGCAAGGAACTTCGCATGCCTTGTCTTGATGCTTTGTCCCTGAACGAAGGTCGTCTTTGTTCCGTCATACGCCACGACAGGCTTGCGGACACCTCGGTCGATGCCGACAACCCTGACGGACTGGTCAGGAACATCAACAATCCTCGTCATGGGTATATGCAGGAAACAGCGTCCTTGGTTGTCAACAACAAGTTTTGCCGTGCCGAAACGGCATCCTCCATCATTAAAAGCATACTCTCCGTAGTATCGAAGCTTGAGCCTTCCGTCAAGTGTGTTCACGGACAGGAGTCCACCGGTATAGGACCAGTCGCGCCCCCTGACGAGGTCGCACTGCGGAGCGCGGAAACGGATAAGCTTGCGCTCGTGGCCGTTGCTGCGGACAGTGGCATACTTTGCGACAACAGTCTTAAGGACGGACTGAGCCATCTGCGCTTTAAGACCATACTGGAAACGCAGGCTCTGATACAACACTTTGTTCAGAGAATAGACCTTCTCGTCTCCGGTATCAAAAACATAGCCAGATACGAAGTTGCAGGCATCACGATACGCAGCGGCCGCTGCGGCAAGCATTTCCCTCTCGGAATCACTTGTCTTAAGACGCACCTTGAGCGTTGTCGTGACCTCCTGTTTCATATTCCTAAAGTTACAAAAATTCAATCAATTAAACAAGAAAAAGGCAGGTCGCAATTCCTCCCAGAAACTGAAGATTTCTGGGTTTCCTTGCGACGAGTAATATGAAAAAGACAGTCAAAATCCAAGCCACGAACCCCATAGAAATTTACGGGGCCGGCAATAAAATACTTGAAGAATTCTGCAGTTATTTTCCGGGACTCAAGGTTATAGCCCGAGGCAACGAAATCATTCTGGACGGGAAACAGGACCAGATTCAGGAATTCGAATCCCGGTTCGCCGAACTCACGGCACTGCGTCACCGCAAGCAGAATCTAACAAGCTACGATGTGGAAGCCATTTTTTGCGGGAACAGCGACCCGGACAACTACCGCATGAACGGGGAAGAAATCATAGTTTACAGCAATGACGGCAAGCCGATTCGTGCCAGGAACCTTAAACAGCAGGAAATGGTCAAGGCCTATTTCGACAATGACCTGATTTTTGCGCTGGGCCCCGCCGGAACCGGCAAGACCTACGTTGCAATCGCCCTTGCAGTGAGGGCCTTGAAGAACAGGGAGATAAAAAGGATTATCCTCACACGACCCGCCGTAGAAGCCGGTGAAAGGCTGGGCTTTCTTCCCGGAGACCTTAAAGACAAACTCGATCCCTATCTGCAGCCTCTGTACGATGCTCTGGGAGATATGATTCCGGCAAAGAAACTGCAGGATTTCATTGCCGACGGCACGATTCAGATTGCTCCGCTTGCCTATATGCGCGGACGGACTCTGGACAGGGCCTGCGTAATCCTGGATGAAGCCCAGAACACAAATCTCGGCCAGCTCAAAATGTTTCTCACCAGAATGGGTGTCGAAGCCAAATTCATAGTAACGGGAGACGCTTCCCAGGTAGACCTGCCGCGGAAAGAAGATTCGGGCTTGTTGAGCGGAGTAGAGATGCTGAAAAAGATAAAGGGCATCGCAACTGTTGTCTTCACAAATCAAGACATCGTGCGACACCCTTTGGTATCAAAAATCGTCAAAGCATTTGACGAACGCAAAGACTAGTTTCCTTCGACTATCTTCTGGAACTGCTCGTAAATCTCGGCATATTTGGGATCCACTGAGCGGAGACGGAAGGCGATATCCTTTACGAACTTTGCAATGTCGGCCTTAAGAGCGGCGTCCTGCGCTACTTCGTATGCTTTCTGGAACTCAGGAAGAGCATTACCGAGAGCAACTTCCCATTCCTTAATGAGCTCGTCATACTTCCTGATGTCTTCGCGGCTTGTTCCAAGAGACTGAGCTTCCTGAGCAATGGCATCGGCCTTGTTGTAGTACAGCAAACCGGCTCCTGTATATCCGTAAGGATACTTGGGATCCACCTCTGCACACTTATGATATGCCTCAAGGGCTTTCTCGGTCTCACCGAGTTTCTCACGGATCTGGCCTTCTACTGAGTATAGAGAAGCATTGTCAGGCTCGTTCTGGCGCGCCTTCTCAAGAAGTTGGAAGAGAGCGGCCGGATCTTCGCCACTGTTGATGTAATAGTTGATAAGACCTATGATAATACTCTGGCTCTGAGGGAATTTTGCAAAACCATCCTCAAGAGCGGCTTTCTCTGCAGCAGCATCCTTAGCCTTGTTTGCAATGTCGGCAAGCTTTGCAAAGATTTCTCCGTCGGTTCCATAGTAACCTATCGCTTTGCACTGCTCGAAAATTTCCTTTGCCCTATCGTTGTTTCCACCCATCCAGGCGGTAAAGCCGGCATTGTAAAGGCTGAGTGAATCGCATCCGTTGACAGGTGCACCGGCTACGGCTTTAGCTGCGGACTCGAAAAGTTCAGAGGCTTTTTCGATGTTGTTGAAATAATATGCGTTGGTAGCTTCAACATTGAAGTACTCTCCGATTTTCTTTATTCCGGCAACGATATCCTCGGACTTTTTGCCCTTTTCGTCTACCTGAGCGGCCTTTTTGTAAGCTTCCAGCGCTTTAGAGAGAGAATTCTCGACTGCCTGCTCGGTAACTTCGGTCATCTGAAGCTGACCTGCCTCGGAGAAATAGAGATTGACTGTAGGATAAACCTCCTTGGTAAAGTTCTGTCCCTGAATCTGAACAGTTTCCGTTGACGTAGGCTTGATGTTGTTGAGAAGGAGTTTAAGCTCGTTTCTGTCCATACCGAGAATAATGCTTCCCATAGGAGCCTGGTATGCGTCCATATAGCATTCTGCGAGCTTTGTCCAGGTGGCAACATTGGTTGCTTTCTTGGGATTTTCCGCATTCTTTTCGGCCGAAGCGACTGCAGACCTTACGGCGGCATAATTCTTTCCATCCTGAGCATTTGCAAGCGGCATAACAGCAAGCAAAGCGACTAGCAATAATGTTCTTTTCATAAATAAAGTTTAAAATTAGTTATTGTTTTCGTTCTGTTGTTCTGTAGTTTCTGTTTCAGAGTCATTGTCGGCGTGAGCCACCACTGAAACAGCGGCTATTCCGTCACCCTCCCGGAGGTTTATGAGCTTGACTCCCTGTGTGGCACGGCCGGCTTCCCTGATTCCGTCGACCGGCATTCTGATTGTGAGGCCGGAACGGGTAATGATCATAAGGTCATTCTGCGCCGTTACGTTCTTTATGGCCACCACGCTGCCTGTCTTATCGGTAATGTTGAGAGTCTTCACACCTTTGCTTCCACGGGCTGTAAGCCTGTATTCCTGAGGGTCGGAACGCTTACCGTATCCGTTCTCACTGACTACCAGAACCGTGTGGTCTGCAGCGTCGTCTGAGTTGGGATCATAGGTGATGAGCCCCACAACTTCGTCGTTTTCTGCAAGGTTGATGCCACGGACTCCGGACGCGTTGCGGCCAAGGGCCCTGAGGTCGGATTCCTCGAAGCGGACGCATCGGCCGTCGTGAGCGGCTATCATAATCTGCTCAGCCCCGTTTGTGAGTACGGCATCGAGCAGCGCATCACCTTCGCGGATAGTCAGCGCTATTATACCCTTGTTGCGGCTGCGCTTGTTGGAATAATCGGTAAGGGTAGTCTTCTTTATGATACCCTTCTTGCTTATGAGAGTCACATAGTGAGACTCAGTGTACTCCATATTCTCGATGGACCTGGCATTGAGATAGGTTACTATGCTGTCGTCGGGGTCAATCGTGAGCATATTCTGCACTGCACGACCCTTTGAGGCTCTGGTACCCTCGGGCAATTCATAAACCTTGAGACGGTAGCAGAGACCTTTCTTTGTAAAGAACAGCATAGTAGAGTGCATATTCGCAACGTAGATATGCTCGATAAAGTCTTCCTCACGGGTAGCGCTGCCCTTCATTCCTACACCGCCTCTGTTCTGAGTCCGGAATTCGGTAAGTGCAGTGCGCTTCACATACCCCATATGAGAGATTGTGATGACCACGTCTTCATCGGCATAGAAGTCTTCGGGATTGAACTCGTCGCCGGCAAGGGTAATCTCACTGCGACGCGGATCTCCGTATTTTGCCTTGAGTTCCTGACACTCTGTCTTGACAATGTTGAGCTGCTCGGTCTCACTTGCAAGGATTTCCTTGCAGCGGGCGATGAATTTCTCAAGTTCGCGATATTCGTTCTCAAGTTTCTCCTTCTCAAGTCCTGTGAGCTGACGGAGCCTCATCTCAACAATTGCACCAGCCTGGATCTCGGTGAAAGCGAATCTTTCCTGAAGCCTGGTCTTAGCCTCATCCACATTGGCTGAAGCCTTGATAATGGCTATGATTTCGTCAATGACGTCGATAGCCTTGATGAGCCCCTCCAGAATGTGAGCTCTCTTTTGAGCCTTGTTCAGTTCAAACCTGGTGCGGCGCACGATAACCTGATGGCGGAAATCCACGAAATTCGCAATGATTTCCTTCAAGGAAAGCGTACGCGGACGGCCGTCCACCAAGGCTACGTTGTTGATCGAGAAGCTGGACTGCAGAGCCGAATACTTGAAAAGAGTATTGAGCACAACGTTGGCATTCGCGTCCCTCTTGAGAGTGAAGACAATGCGGATACCCTCCCGGCTGGAAAGTTCCTTGATATCGGAGATTCCTTCGATCTTTTTGTCGTTCACCATTTCACCGATACGCTTTATCATATCGGCCTTGTTCACCATATACGGAACCTCGGTGACAACAATGCTGTCGCGCCCGTCTATTTCTTCTATTTCAGTCTTTGCGCGTATTACAACGCGGCCTCGGCCGGTGTTATATGCATCGATTATTCCCTGGCGGCCCATAATGATGCCTCCCGTAGGGAAATCGGGGCCTTTTATGTGCTCCATAAGCCCCTCGGTATCGATATCGGGATTGTCGATGTATGCGCAGATGGCATCACAGCATTCTCCCAGATTGTGAGGCGCCATATTGGTGGCCATACCTACTGCGATTCCGGCAGAACCGTTAAGCAGCAGAAGCGGAGCTTTTGTAGGCAATACGGTAGGCTCCAGAATGGAATCGTCGAAGTTGAGCTGAAAATCAACGGTATCCTTGTCCAAATCACAGAGCACGTCCTCGGCAAGACGGGCAAGCTTGGCCTCCGTATATCGCATAGCCGCAACGGGATCTCCGTCCATTGAACCGAAGTTGCCCTGGCCGTGCACCAGCGGGTAACGCTGGTTCCAATCCTGAGCCAGACGGGCCATTGCGTCGTAAACGCTGCTGTCGCCGTGCGGGTGGAACTTACCCAGGACCTCACCCACGATACGGGCGGATTTCTTGGTCTGCCCGCCATAACTGAGCCCAAGTCCGTTCATTCCGAACAGCACTCTTCTTTGTACTGGCTTAAGTCCATCCCTTACGTCGGGCAATGCGCGGGATACAATTACAGACATCGAATAATCGATGTACGCCGAGCGCATTTCCTGGTCTATCTCCACCGGTTCAATAATACCGTGTACTACTTCTTCCTCCATTAAAATCACATTTTATATTATCACGCAAATTTAATAAAAAAATCCGATTTATTTTTTACTTTTGTGCACTTTTTAGAAGCATCGGAATGCAGATTTCAGACGAACTCAACACCATAGTTGCATATGCCAGGGAAGAGGCAATGCGCACCGGCAGCTATGACATTTCCCCAGACCATCTCTGTCTGGCGATATTGCGTCATTCCAACAATATGGCCTGCCATATCCTGAGCAGTCTGGGAGCAGATCTGCAAGATATGAAGCACCTTGTCGAAGGCGGAATAATGCTGGAACGCAGCATTCCCTATCTGCAGGAGGACAGGGTAACCCTCGGATACGAATCCAACGCCACCCTTACGGAAGCCTTCACCCAGGCGGCAAGGTTTAAGTCAGACACAGTGCGCAGCGAACATCTGCTGCTTGCCCTGAGCAAGACCGACAACACCTATTGCCGCGCCATAATGGAAAGCTACGGTATAGATTTCGACATCATAGACAGACATATACCCCGAAAACCCAAGCCAGAAGTCAAGGCCAGCTCACTGAGAATACTGGGAACAATAAGCATCAAGGCTCCGGACATATACAGTTAAGCATTATGAAAACCCTGAAGATTACGCTCGTATGCGCCCTTCTGGCGCTGACCAGCCTGAACTCTGCGGCAGATGAGGGCATAAAGGCAATTCTGCCGGATGCTACCATACTCTACTCGGTCAAGGACACCTATCAGCTTTATCTTGACATCTATCACCCCGCCCCCGGCAGCCTCACCCGAATCGACGGTATCCAAAAGCCAACCATACTGTTTATGTTCGGCGGCGGGTTTATGAGCGGAACCAGGGACGAGACCTACTACACTCACTGGTTCAAGGACCTTACAGAACAGGGATACAGCGTTGTGTCCATAGATTACCGGCTGGGGTTGCGGAATATGAAGAATCCCGGCCTCAACAAAGCCTTCATCAGCGGGCTTCTGAACTCTATCGACATTGCAGTGGAAGATCTGTTCTGCGCAACCCTGTGGCTTAAGGAAAACGGACACAAATACGGGATAGACGCCTACAATATGGTAATCTGCGGGTCATCGGCAGGAGCCATCTCGGTAATGCAGGCGGAATGGGAGCTTTGCAATCGCAGCGGCAAGTCATCTATTCTGCCGGAAGATTTCGACTACAAGGGGGTCGCTTCGTTCTCCGGAGCAATATTCTCTACCGTAGGCCGCCTGGAATACAAACGGGAGCCCTGCCCAACCCTTATGCTTCACGGTACGGCCGACAAGATTGTGCCCTACGGGCAGATAGCTCTGTTCAACCTGCGGTTTATGGGTTCCGACGTAATTTCCAGGACATTCAGGAAAAACGGTTACAGTTACCGCATCTTCAGATATCAGGGCAACAGCCACGAAGTAGCCGGCTCTATGCCGAAAAACGTTCCGATGCTTACTTCCTTCATCGAAGAAAACGTAATGACCAACACCAGAGTCATTTCAGACTCCAGACTCACCGACCCCAGAATACCCGTAAAGAACTGGGGCAAGGGAAATTACAAGAAACTTTACAAATAAGCTACAGGGTTACCTTATCCATAACCAGCTGAACCAGGTCTTCTACCAAAGACTTGTAGTTCACATTTGCATCGCGGTTGTGGCGGTTAGCGATTATACAGCACACGGTAGCCGTCTCGTGACCGAGCTTGCAGCCCATTCCGGCAATGACAGCTCCTTCCATCTCGAAATTGGAGAAAGTATGACCTTCGTATGAGAAACTCTCCAGCTTTTCAAGCATATCGGGCATTGCAAGTCCCTGGCGGACTACTCTTCCCTGAGGACCGTAGAAACCGGGGGCGGAGATTGTCATTCCTTTTACCGTAGAATCTGCAAAAAGATCTGCAAGGGACTCACTATTGCGCACGAAATACGGTTTAGGGAGGAAGGGATTCCACTGAATATGCTTGAGGAAAGCTTCCTCAAAATCCGGCAGGGCGAATTTTTCCCGACCTTCGTACCAGTTCATTACCCCATCAAAACCGACGCTGATCTCCGAGAAAAGGAAAGCTCCGATGGGAATATCCGGTCTGATGGCTCCGGAAGTACCCACACGCACGATACGCAACGTCCTATGGACCGGATTAACCTCTCTGGTCTCGAAATTCACATTGGCCAAAGCATCCAGTTCGGTCATAACGATATCAATATTGTCCGGGCCTATGCCGGTTGAAAGCACGGTGAGTTCTTTTCCGTTGTATTCTCCTGTAATCCATACGAATTCGCGCGATGCACCTTCGGCCTTAACGGAATACATACGGGAACGGAACATTTCCACTCTGCCGGGATCTCCGACAAGGATAACGGTATCCGCCAAATCGGCAGGACGCATATGTATATGGAATGCGCTGCCGTCGGAATTGATGATAAGTTCTGATTCAGGAATTCTCATAACTTTTATTTTTTCTTGGATCTGAGACGGCCCGCGCTGCGCACCAGCAATTCGTCCGAGACAATCCCCCTTACGGCAAGAAAATCCAGGATTGCTGCAATCACGGGGACCACCATAGAATAATTGAAACTGGCCTGTACATCAGCCGTGAAATAGTCATATGCCATCCAGGCCTGTAGCCCGAGCAATGCAATTGCCGCAAAAAGCAGCAAGCGCATCTGCAGCATCCGGTGCCTGAACATGAATACAGGCAGAAGATTGCACAGGGCACAAACCGAAAGAAGGATAATGAAAGGCACCCTGGAAGTGAATCCAAGTGCCACGCCCAGCAAGACCAGGGCCAGAACCATATAAAGAGTTTGTATTCTCTGCCACATATCTATCTTGAATTGAATTGCGAAAGTACTGCATCTTCGTACGTCTTTGAAACAGGTATGGGTTCCACGGATTCCTCATCGAGGTCCAGCAGATACCCGTTCTTGTCCTTAGTCATAAAACGCACATTTGAAATATTGACAATATATTTTCTGTGACAGCGCACCAGGCAGCTGTCTGCGAAACTTTCTTCGACCGTCTTCAAACGACAGCGCAGCATATACTGCTTAAGTTCCCCGAGGCTGGTACGGTACCAGACCTTGATGTAATTGTCGTCCGATTCTATAAACAGCAGGTTTCCGAGGCTCACGGACAGTTTGACAAGCCCGTTGTTGTCGGTAAGCGTAATCTTCTTTTCCCCTGTAGGTTCAGGCTCCACGTCACTCACCACATTCCCGAAGTTCATAAGGCGGATGGTATTGTTCTTGTCGTTTACCGTGAAATACAGCCCTGCTATCACATAAGGTACTCCCAGACAGAAGGTTGCGTAAACCAGCGCGCCCAGCCAGATTTTTTCCGAGCCCAGGGAAACCGGCTTGAGGATTCCATACTCCTGACCTACGATAGTGAATACAGTATAAAGAGATGCGATTATCAGCGCTTCGGCAAAATTCCAGATGATATACTGCAAATAGGTCATCGAGAAGTTTGACCGGGTAGTGTACATCAGTCTCTTGCTGCACGCTACGACAGCCAGGGAAAGCAGGAAGAAACCCACGGTAAAGGCGAATGCGTCGGATATTGCAATCTCGAACCAGAAGTTACTGGAAAACGGAAAACTGAAGAGCATCATCACGAGCGAAAAAAGCGCGGCAAACACCACAGAAGAAGTCAATTGAAACTTCCCCAGCAGGTAATCCGGTATTCTTTCGTACAATGACATAACATTCGCGCAAGAATTACAAAAATACAAAAAAATTAGTAATTTTGCCCACGTTTATATATGGAAAGAAAAGTTGCCGTTACAGGCTTGGGAATCATTTCCTGCATTGGAAATGACGTAAAAACCTTCTGGGGGAATCTATTGGACGGTGTTTGCGGTATCGACCGCATAACCGAATTTCCGGTTGACGGACTGTCCGTAAAAATCGGTGGCAAGGTAAAGAACTTTGACCCTGAGGCTTACGGCATTGAAAAGTCATTCATACGCAAACAGGATCCTTTCACCGTCTATGCTATGGCGGCAGCAATCCAGGCTATGCAGAATTCCGGATTGGAAAGCGGCGTAAACATCGACCGGTTTCGGCTCGGATGCAACGTCAGTTCCGGGATAGGCGGATTCGAAACCATATTCCGGGAAGTCGGTAAAATGTTCGAAACTCCCAGCGGAGAATGGATTTCACCGACATTCGTGCCCTCGATGATTGCAAATATGGCCGCAGCCCAGATTGCAATCCGTTTCAAGGCCAGCGGACCGTGCATGAACATCTCTACCGCCTGCGCAACCTCAACCCACTCCATAGGAGAGGCCTACCGCACAATCCTGCACGGGTATGCTGATGCAATGATTACCGGAGGTACCGACCATTGCACCATCCCCATCGGGCTGGCCAGTTTCGCCAACTGCAGGGCACTTACCCGCGAAGAGAATCCCAAACACGCCAGCCTGCCATTCAATGCCGACAGAGGCGGATTTGTTCTGGCCGATGGAGCTGCAGTACTGGTTCTGGAGGAATACGGGCACGCCCGACTGCGCGGAGCCAGAATCTACGGCGAAATCTGCGGATACGGTTCTACCTGCGATGCATACCACGCCACCTCCCCGGAGCCGGAAGCCTCAGCGCAGGTAAAAGCAATCGGGCTAGCCTGCGAACAGGCCGGATACGACCCTGCGGAGGATTGCGTTTATGTCAACGCCCACGGTACAGGAACGCGTCTGAACGACGTTATCGAAACTCTTGCGTTTAAAAAGGCTTTCGGAGCGGAAGCGGACAGACTGCACATCAGCAGCACGAAATCGATGCACGGTCATATGATGGGCGCAACCGGAGCGGCCGAAGCCATTGCCACCATTCTTACCGTAGGTTCCGGCGAGATCCCTCCCACCATCAATCTGGACAGGCCCGACCCGGAATGCGATCTGAACTACACTCCGAATACAAAACAAAAAGCCGGGATTACCCTCGGCCTTTCGAATTCGCTGGCTTTCGGAGGACACAACGCCTGCCTCGCCTTCAGAAAATAGAAGTTTTTACTCTCCCGCTTCCTTCAGACGCTCAGCATTCTCTGCTATCTGAAGCTGCTCGATGCATTCCTGGATGTCTCCATCCATAAAGACAGGAAGGTTGTACATACTCCAGTTGATACGATGGTCGGTAACCCGTCCCTGAGGATAGTTGTATGTACGTATCTTTGCGCTGCGGTCTCCGGTGCTCACCATAGTCTTACGCTTTGCCGCAATACCGTCCAGATACTTCTGGTGCTCGAGATTATACAGACGGGTTCTGAGTTCCTCGAAAGCACGGTCCTTATTCTTGAGCTGGGAGCGCTCCTCCTGACACTGCACAACCAGACCGGAAGGAATATGGGTAAGACGTACTGCAGAGTATGTAGTGTTCACACCCTGCCCGCCGGGACCTGAAGAGCAGAAAAGGTCCAGACGTATATCGTCCCACTTGAGGTCAACGTCGAATTCGCCGGCCTCGGGAAAAACCGCAACGGATGCGGCCGAAGTCTGAATCCTGCCCTGTGTCTCGGTCTGGGGCACACGCTGCACACGGTGTACGCCGGACTCGTATTTCATAATGCCGTAAACTCCGTCGGAAGATGAACTGAGCTTGAACACTATCTGCTTGAATCCGCCCGATGTTCCGGGGGCCTGGTCGCTGATCTCGAGCTTCCAGCCTTTGGACTCGGCGAAATGCTGATACATACGGAAGAGGTCTCCGGCAAAAATGGCCGCCTCGTCACCTCCGGTTCCGCCACGGATCTCTATCATAGCGTTCTTGCCGTCGTCGGGATCGGCAGGAATGAGCAAAAGCTTGATCTTCTGTTCCAGTTCGGGTACCTGGGGTTCGATTCCGGCAATTTCTTCCCGGGCCATCTCCCTCAGCTCGTCATCCTTTTCATTCATAAGGATGTCCTTGGCCTGAGACAGGTCTGCAAGCATCTTCTCGTATTGTCTGCCGGCCTCGATTATCGGCTGAAGTTCTTTATAGTCCTTGTTGAGCTGGACATAGCGCTTCATATCGGAAATCACTTCGGGATCCGTCAACTGTTCCTGAAGCGATTTGAATTTGCCTTCCAGAGAAAGGACTTTTTCGAGTAAGGTATTGTCTGCCATCACTTAAATTTCTTTTGCAAAGATAGCTTATTTTACAATATTTTCAATCGCAACCTGAGCACAGGCGCACCCGAAGACCGTTGGAAGATAGGATATTGTACCCACCTGAGACTTCTTATTGCGGCTTTCTTCCAGAACTACAGCGGATTCTATGGGCTTCTCTATAGAATAAACCGCCTTAAAGCCCTCCTTTATCCCAAGTTTGTGCAGCCGTTTCCGCAGCATATGCGCCAGCGGACACTCCCGGGTCTTTGAGATATCGTCGATGCGCACGGAGGTGACGTCGACCTTTGCACCGGCACCCATAGAACTTACCATAGGAATATGTTCGCGCAGACAATACTGAATAAGTGCAATCTTGGGGCTAAGAGTGTCGATTGCATCTATTACGAAGGACGGGTGACCGATTCTGTCCATATTTTCCTCGGCCACATACTCGTTAAGGGTCTCGATCTGCAGATCGGGGTTGATATCCAGAAGCCGCCGGGTCAGCACCTCGGTCTTATATTTGCCGACAGTAGAATGCAGGGCAGGCAACTGACGGTTTATGTTGCTCTCGCTGACGCAGTCATTGTCGATGAGTACAATGTGCCCGACGCCCGAGCGTACCAGCATTTCGGCCGCTGCAGCGCCTACCCCGCCAACACCGACCACAGTCACGGTTGCACGGGAGAGCCTGTCGATGCCGTTTTCCCCTAAAAGCAGTATGGTACGTTCTTTCCAGTTCATAAAATATGCGTATTTTTGTGACAAATTTAAGATTATTTTCTATGCACAGCAAGGAACAGAAAATCGAAGAATTCGCCAGGCTTCTGGACATTATGGACAACCTCCGGGAGAAATGCCCCTGGAACGCCGCCCAGACTTTCGAAACGCTCAGGCCAATGACAGAAGAGGAAGTTTACGAATTGTCTGACGCAGTACTCAAGGCCGACAGCAAAGCTGCCTGCAAAGAGTTGGGAGATCTTTTCTACCATTTGGTATTCTATGCCAGGATAGCGCAGGAAAAGGGAGAATTCGACGTTGCCGATTCACTGC
The DNA here is from genome assembly GCA_018065485.1 of Candidatus Cryptobacteroides fimicaballi. Classification (GTDB taxonomy): domain Bacteria; phylum Bacteroidota; class Bacteroidia; order Bacteroidales; family UBA932; genus Cryptobacteroides; species Cryptobacteroides fimicaballi. The sequence continues at coordinate 13,217 of JAGHTF010000055.1, forward strand.
ATAGCATCTGCGAGAAAATGATCTTCCGCCATCCGCACGTTTTTTCACAGGACGGAACGGTTCTGGAAAATGGTGAGCAAACCACAGCGAAGCAGATTGCAGACACTTGGGAATTGGTAAAGGCAAAGGAGAAAGATGCCGGCAAGCACGTTATGGACGGCATTCCCGAGGCGATGCCGGCCATACTCAAAGCCATTTCGCTTCAGGAAAAAGCCCGCGGATGCGGCTTTGATTGGGAAGAGAAGGAACAGGTTTGGGACAAGGTCCACGAAGAACTCGGAGAAGCGGAAGAGGCTTGCGCAGAAAACAACCCCGACCATATGCGGGAAGAATTCGGGGATTTACTGTTTGCAACCATAAATGCGGCGCGCCTCTATGGGATAGACCCCGAAGCCGCCCTGCACAGCACTTGCGGCAAATTCCGCCGGCGCTTCACATATCTGGAAGACAACACCCTTAAAAAGGGTATCCGCCTAACAGACCTTACCCTCGCCCAAATGGATGAAATCTGGGACGAGGGCAAGTCGAAAGGATTATAGAAATAGGTTATGGACGCTAGTCCATAGCCTGACAGGCCGTAATGGCAATAAGCTTATAGATATCGTCCACGCTGCATCCGCGGCTGAGGTCGTTAACCGGTTTTGCAATACCCTGAAGTATGGGGCCGATAGCCTCGGCCTCACCGAGCCGCTGAACCATCTTGTAGCAGATATTTCCCACCTCAAGATTAGGGAACACCAGCACATCGGCTTTTCCGGCAATCTGGGAACCGGGAGCTTTCTTTGCGCCTACCGAAGGAACCAGGGCGGCGTCGGCCTGAAGTTCTCCATCGATGCACAGAGAAGGGTCGAGCTGCTTTGCCAGAGACGTTGCCTCAACAACTTTATCTACCACCTCGTGCTTTGCCGAACCCTTGGTAGAGAAAGACAGCATTGCAACCTTGGGATTCTCGAAACCGGCCACACTCCTGGCAGTTCTGGCAGTGCAGACTGCAATCTGGGCGAGCTGCGAGGCGTCGGGAGCGGGAGTAACGGCAACGTCACCCACAACCAGCACACCGTCCTGTCCGTACTGGGGAGTCTTTGTTACAAGCAGCATTGCACCGCTGACACAACTGATGCCCGGCGAGCATTTGATAATCTGCAGAGCAGGGCGCAGTGTTTCTCCGGTAGTCGAGAGAGCACCGCTGATCTGGCCGTCGGCATCTCCGCTCTTGATTATGAGACAGCCGAAATACAAAGGATTGAGGACCAGCTGGGCAGCCTGTTCGGGAGTCATTCCCTTGGACTTGCGAAGTTCGTAAAGCAAATCCCTGTACTGAGCAGTTTTCTCACTGGTTTCGGGGTCGATTATGGTAGCCTTTCCGATATTCTCCAGACCAAGTTCGGCAGCATAGGAAAGTATCTTCTCTCTGTTACCTATAAGAATAATGTCGGCAAGAGAGTCGGCCAAAGCCCTGTCAGCCGCCTTTATTGTACGTTCTTCGAAAGATTCGGGAAGAACAATGCGCTGTCTGTTCGACTTGGCGCGTTCGATGATATTTTCAATAAGTGACATATTGATATGAATTATTCGAAAAATGAAAAATGAACTCTTCCGTATATTTTCTCCTTTTTGAAACGGGGATGGTTCACAAAGGAATGTTCGTCGCCGTGTTCCAGGATAAGATAGCGCTCCGGATATAGAATGCCCTTTTCGAAAACACGGTCGGGGATGGTTTCAAGGCCCTGCAGCGCATAGGGAGGATCGGCAAAGACAATATCGAACTTCTCGTGACAGACTGGAATGAAATCAAACACATTGTCCCTCACCATTGTAATGTTGTGAAGGCCAAGCCTCTCGGCTTCGGTCTTGATGAAGGATGCATTCTCACGGGACATCTCCACACAGTAAACCCGGGAGGCTCCCCTCGATGCAAATTCAAATCCTACCGCACCTGTTCCGGAAAACAGATCCAGGACCTTCAGGTCCTCGAACTCATACTCGTTTCCGAGCACATTAAAAAGGCCCTCACGGGCAAAATCCGTGGTGGGCCTTGCTTTATATCCTGCAGGAGGATTTATGGTCTTGCCCTTGAGGGCTCCCCCGATTATCCTCATAGGAGACCGTTACTCCCAGTTACCTGCGTTATTGTTAGGCGTATCGATAGAACCTACCTGAAGTCCTTCGTACCTGTTCTTGTCGCGGCAGTCGGCCTTTGCATTGACAATAAGCTGCCTGTCGAGGCCGCGGAGAAGCAGATCGTACGGAGCTTCCGCTTCGAACAGAGGAACATTCACGCCTGAAACAACCTTGATGACTGCCTGCATCTGGATAGGCTGACCACCGGAGAAAGGTATGTATTTCAGTGAATCGAGAACGAGGTTCTCACGGTTTGTGAAGAGGGTATCCTTAACAGGGACAAGGGTCTTTACTGAGAAATACAGATTCTTGGCTCCCTCGTTATACATTTTGAGAAGGTCTTCTACCTTTGCACCCTTCTTCTTGAGAGCCTCTGTGTTGGCAACTGCCAGAGAGTCATCTCCAGAACCCACCTGCATAATAACTTCCATCTTGCCATTGTGATAGAAATCGATGAGAGAATCGATATCGCCCATATACCGGCCGTTTACGCTCTTGAAAGCGACCTCAAGCGTACGGATGTCCTTAAGGCGCTGGATGGCAACACTCTCGCGATAAGCCTTCTGCTTGTTGAAGCGTACAGGCTGCATAATGGAGTTGTAGATGAGATAGACGAGTCCGAGACAAACCACGAACAGCAGAATCTCTACGATAATCTTAGTACTTTTGTTCATTATGTGTGTAATTTTAATATTTTCAAAGTCCTACAAAGTTAGCAATTCGATTTAATAAATGCAATAATTTTCTTAAATTTGCCGCTGGAAAAAGACTTCGGATGAACAATCTGGCGCACAATAGCATTTCCCGCTTCAAAGAACTTGTCAATACCGCTTCGAAAGTGGTCATAGTTTCTCATACACATCCGGACGGAGACGCTCTCGGATGCGCCTCGGCAATGTTCCATTTTCTGAATTCGACCTTAAGGAAAGATGCCGTCTTTCTTGTGGAAAAAGAGATTTCCTCTACACTTGAATTCATTCTGAAGGGGGTAAGGAGAACCGACGACGTTGCGGTGCTCGAGACCTGCGATCTTGTGATTGCGCTGGATTTCAACCGTCTTTCCCGCACCGCCCCGGGATTCGAAGATGCGCTGCAGAGATGTCGGGCGACGAAAATTCTCGTTGACCACCACCTGAACCCCTGTTTAGAGGAGTTTGACCTGGTGTTCAGCGAAATTCAGGTATCCTCGGCTTCGGAACTCCTGTTCTGGATTCTCAGGAAAGTTCAGGGAGACAGCCTCAAGGGGCTTTCAAAGCCGGCACTTACGGCGTTGATGTGCGGAATGACCACCGACACCAACAATTTTGCAAATTCCGTATGGCCGACAACACTGGAAATGGCCTCGCAGCTGCTGGCCGCAGGTGTGGACAGGGATGACATAATCCGGCGCATCTTCAATTCCTACCGCAGTGCAAGAGTCAAGGCCTTCGGTTACCTTCTGAACAACTGCCTGGCAATCCGCGACGGGTATTCCTACATCATAATCAGCCGGGAATTCAAGAGAAAATTCGGGATACGGGAAGGCGAGCTGGAAGGTCTGGTAAACGTTCCCCTGTCGATCGGAAAAATAAAAATCAGCATAACACTTACGGAAGACGACGGCTTTTACCGCATAAGCCTCAGGAGCAAGCGCGGGATCAAAGTCAACCGGCTTGCAGCCGAGTGTTTTCACGGCGGCGGACACGAACAGGCATCCGGCGGAAGGCTGTACCCCGGGTCCGACATCCCGTCCCGGGAAGACTTGCCTTCCTATATAGAAGAATGCACGGCACGATTCCTGCATTCAGAAAAGAATAGAATATGAAAAGAATTGTTTTAGTTACGGCGCTGGTCCTGTCGGCGGCAACGATGATGATTTCCTGTGCCAAGAAGAACACAGGCTCGTCGGCAAACGAATCGGCAAAAAGATACCTTGACGCCTGGATTGCACTTCAGAAACAAAGTCACGGCGAATATCTGTGGAGTATCACACCACTGGGAAGTTATATTCTCGAAAGCAGCGGAGGCAACGGGGTAAGCACGGGAAGCAGCGACAAGATTCCATACGCAAGAGTACACGTTACGATGTTCGACCTGAACGGCGAAGTGCTTTCGAGTACGACCGAGTTCTGGGCCAAGCGTCTGGGCTACTATGACCAGGGAGCACCATACGATCCCATAACCGTAAGGAGGGGCAGCGGGACAATGGCCCCGGGGACCGACGAAATAATCTCAATGATGTCCAACGGGCAGAAAATCAAGGCTCTGATTCCCGGATGGCTTATGGCCGACGACAACAACTATCCGCGCTATGACACCGCCGAAGAGTATTTCAACAAATGCTCCGGCACAACCGTTATAATGGAGATAGAGCTCCTCGAAGGCATCGAGGATATCGAGCAGTACCAGCTTCACCAGATTACCACTTTTCTCAACAGGGAATACGGAGCACAGATAACCGAAGGCGACTCCTCAGGAATGCACGGATTTTACTATTACCAGCTTAAGGTTCCGGAAGACACCGTCGCCATTTCCACCTCTGTTTCCGGCACCATCAACTATACCGGAATGCTTACGAACTCCAGAATGTTCGACACCACATCCGAAGACCTCGCGAAAGAAAATTATATCTACAATGAAGGCTCGTCTTACGGCCCCGTGCAGGTAACCTGGGCAGAGAATTACGAAGACATAACTATGGGAAGCAGCGGCAGCAGTGAAGGATCGTCCCTTATCACAGGATTCAAATTCGCACTTTCAAAAATGAAAAAAGGAGAGAAGGGAGTTGCCGTCTTCACCTCCGACCTGGGATACGGTGCCTCATCTGTCGGAAATATTCCCCCGTATTCCCCATTGGCATTTGAATTGGAGGTAGTCAGCGTAGACCGATGAGTTCTGTTGCAGGAGTTCCCACAGAGTTGGGGACGGAAAAAATCGGAACATTGCTAAGAAAGTTCGCAGTTCCGGGCATCATTGCCCAGACTGCGTCTTCTTTGTACAATATGGTGGACAGTATCTTCATCGGACACATTCCCGACGTAGGAGCGTATGCCATTTCCGGTCTGGCAGTAACCTTCCCTCTGATGAACTTCTCGGTAGCCTTGGGCGCTCTGGTCGGTGTCGGGGGTCTTACAATGGTATCGGTTCTGCTGGGACAAAAAAGAAATGCAGCAGCCAACAATGTACTTTCAAACGTTCTCACACTTAACGCTCTGATAGGAATTACCTTCACTGTAGTTTCCCTGATTTTTCTGGACCCTATCCTAAGATTCTTCGGAGCCAGTGACGCAACTCTACCCTTCGCCAGAGACTATATGAGGATTATCCTGGCAGGAAATGTAATCACTCACCTTTACTTCGGTCTCAACGGAATTATCCGCGCGAGCGGAAACCCACGCACAGCAATGGCTTTGACCTTATTTACGGTCATTTCGAATGCGATTCTGGACCCCATATTCATCTTTGCGCTCGGACTGGGCATAAAAGGCGCCGCACTGGCCACCATCCTTTGCCAGCTGATTTCGCTGATGTACACCCTCAGGTTCTTCTCGAATCCCGAACGCGTGCCCCATTTCCCGAAGCATATATTCCAGATAGACTGGAAAATAGCAAAGACATCCCTGTCAATTGGCGCCGGTCCCTGCCTTATGAATTCGGCAGCCTGTCTGGTGGCCCTGTTCGTCAACCAACAGCTTGCGAAATACGGCGGAGACCTTGCCATAGGGGCTTACGGAATAGGCAACCGCATTACATTTATGTTTATTATGATTGTAATGGGCCTTACGCAGGGGATGCAGCCCATCATAGGGTACAACTACGGAGCCAAACTGTACTCCAGGGTCCGGAAGGTATTCGTCATTTCCTGCATATGGGCTATTGCAACGACTATGCTCTGCTTTCTTGTTTCGGAATTCATTCCGGGCATTGCAGCCTCGCTGTTCACTCCTGATGAGCATCTGCGAACCCTGGCGGCAAACGGATTGCGTCTGATGAATGCCGGAATAGGGCTCGTGGGATTCGGAATGTGCTGCACAATTCTGTTCCAGAGTATAGGGATGGTAAAGGTCTCCATTTTCCTTTCGCTCGTACGCCAGCTCATCATTTTGGTTCCGCTGTTGTACTTCCTGCCTCTCGTTATGGAAGAAAAGGGTGTATGGATGAGTTTCCCGATCTCGGATCTGGCATCCATAGTAATCTCGGCATTCTTCGTAATACGCCTTTTCGCCAAGCTTTCAAAGCTCGGCGATGGCGAAGATGCGACTGTTCTCGGATCCCGGCTTTAAGGCAGAGTGCTATTCTTCCGTCTCGCACACGAGGCGCATTGTATCCCTTGCGATTACAAGTTCCTCGTTGGTAGGAATCATTGCCACCTTAACTGTTGAATCCGGAGAGGAGATGATTGTTTCGCCGCCTCCGGAAGCATTGATATTGGCTTCCTCGTCCAGCTTTACTCCCAGATAGGAAAGGTTCTCACAAATTCTCCTGCGAAGGCGGGCATTGTTTTCTCCGATACCGGCAGTGAACACTATGAGATCCACACCGTTGAGCTCGGCAATGAAGCCTCCTACATTCTTGATTGTGTCGTAGGTGAGTTTCTTGAGCACAATCTTGGCTCTCTTGTCCCCCTCCAGCGCGGCCGCGTTCATATCCCGCAGGTCGGAACTCTTGCCCGACAGACCCAGGAAACCGCTCTTCTTGTTCATAATCTCGGTCATCTGGTCCGGGGTGAGGTTCTCTTTCTTCATTATGTAAGGAACAATGCTGGCGTCGATGTTACCGCATCGGGTACCCATAATCATTCCCTCGAGAGGGGTAAAGCCCATTGTTGTATCTACACACTTGCCGTCCTTGATTGCAGTTATCGAACTGCCGTTTCCAAGGTGACAGGTAATTATCTTTGAATTGTCGATATCCAGTCCTGCCAGCTTTGCACCCCTGCGGGAAACATATTCGTGAGAGGTTCCGTGGGCCCCGTAGCGGCGTACGCGGTATTTCTCGTAATATTCCCAGGGAAGCGCGTACATATAGGCATACGGCAGCATTGTCTGGTGGAAGGCTGTGTCGAAGGTGACTGACTGGGGAACCTTGGGAAGCACCTGCGAAACGGCGCGGATTCCAAGCAGATTGGCAGGATTGTGCAGAGGAGCAAAGTCACTGCAGATCTCGATTTTCTCTATAACGTCCTCACTGACCAAAGCACTTCCGGAGAAGAAATCAGCACCCTGCACTATACGGTGGCCTACGGCTTCGATGTCATCGAAACTTTTAAGCACCCCGTGCTCGGGGTCGATCAGCGCATCCATCACGAGTTTCATTCCAACCTTATGGTCGGGAATCGGGGTTTTTATTGTTACGGGGCTTTTTCCGCTCGGCTTATGGACAAGGTTTGAGTCCGGAAGCCCGATTTTTTCCACAAGTCCCTTAGCCATAAGGTCATACACTTCTTCATTCTTCATATCCAGCAACTGGTACTTGATAGAAGAACTTCCACAGTTGATTACAAGAATTATCATATTGAATATTGTTTTCTGTTAAGCCGCGCAAAATTACGAAATAATTGCTTATTTTGCGAAAAATGACGGGAAATGATTGAGGCGGACGGAATCGAGGCGATTTCCTTTTCTTATACAGCAGGCGTTGCAACAGCAGCTCTGGCGGGACTGGTTCCGTCGGAGTTTTCCCTGATTCTTCTACTTTTGTCGGGAGTACTTACCCTCGACTGTACATTACGCCCGAAAGGTTCCCCTGCAAGGGCTGCGTTATTGTTTTTTCTGATAGGAGCATTTTCCTTTTCCTGTGCCAACGTCCCCCACATCCGACATCAGCCTTTTACAGATGAGCTGGAATGGACCAAACGGCAGATAGCGGGCATCCCGTTCGCCGACAGCAAGGTGAACCATCTGCTTTCAGCACTGCTTACCGGGGACAGAAAACCGGTGGACAAGTGCACGATACAGGCTTTCCGAAACAGCGGCGCGGCTCATATTCTGGCATTGTCGGGACTTCATCTCGGAATCATTTACGGAATCCTCCGCACACTGGGAATTCCTTTAGGCCGAAGCCGGACCGCCTGCCGGACAAGGTCCGCACTCACGATTTTCCTGTGCGGTTCATACACCGTCCTTACCGGGGCGGGACCGTCGCTGGTCAGGGCGCTGCTCTATATCATACTAAGAGAAATTCTGGAGAACAGCCCTCACCGGAGGCGTGATCCGGTAAAGATATTCTGCACTGCGCTGCTCATCCATCTGTGTCTGGATCCGATGTCGGTCAAATCGTTGAGTTTTCAGCTTTCATACCTGGCAATGACAGGTATAAGTTTCGTGTACCCCATCCTGCACAACTGGTATCCGAAGACCTCTCGAAGCTGGCTGGACAGATTCGATTTCCCGGCACGCATCTGGGACGCCTGCGCGCTTTCCGTCAGCTGCCAGATTTTTACAGCTCCCCTGGCCTGGATCAGGTTCGGGACTTTTCCGAAATATTTTCTGCTTACAAACCTGTTGAGCCTTCCGCTGAGCGAGGCGCTGATGCTGTGCGGACTGGCCTGTCTGATTCTGGAAATCGCTGGGCTGACGTTCCTCCCGCTGCTGAGGCTTACGGAATGGCTATGCAGCGCTCTGGAATATTGTCTTACGGTTATTGCCGGAATGTGAAACCGTCGGAAGACCAGATCCCGCTCTCATCGATGAGGCAGGCTTCAAGATCGGGACGGGAGAGTATGAATTCGCGGGCCTGTTCAAGACCGACCACCATACAGTAGGTAGCAATGGCATCGGCAAGTGCGGCGGAAGGAGCCACAACGGTTGCACTCTGCAGGCCGTGGGTCACGGGATAACCGGTACGGGGGTCGATGGTATGGGAATACTTTACTCCATCCACTATATAATATTTACGGTAGTTTCCGGACGTAACTATACCGCAGGACTTGCCCTCTGAGCTCCATATCCCCCGGAGTTCGGCACCCGGAGAATCATTCCCGTCGCGAGGGTTGTCGATTCCCACGGTCCAGCCCTTTCCGCTGGCGTTCAGACCGCAACAATATATCTCACCTATATCCACCAGCATATCGGTAATTCCGTGTGAACGGAGGTAACCGGCAACGATATCGGAACTCAACCCCTGTGCAAAAGAATTATAGTTTATTTTATGCCAATCATAGCATTCTTTCAGGGTTGACTGCACCTTTTCGGCAGATGGCAAACTATCGTTTTCGAAACCGAATCCCCAGATATCGAAAAGAGGCGCGGCCCCGGCGTTCACCACTCCTCCGGTAAGGTCGGAAAATTCTTTTGCAAGTTCAAAGGCGCTGTTGAACAGAGGACTCGGGTCGCTGAGTTCCCCACGGTTATAGCGGCTGAGCTGAGACTTCGAATTGTATCCCGACAAGGTAGTGTCTATTGCAAATAGGATGGAATCCACACCGATTTGCAATTCGCCGCGGGTGAGGTCTGCTCCTTTGCTGTTATAAATGACCGCATACCTGCCTCCCTGGGCATAGCCGCCAAGACGTTCATAACGCGGAGCGCAACAAACGAAGAGGGAAAAGAGCAGGACAAATGCTGGAAGGAGACGGAATCTCATACCGGGTGGCAAACTATTTGTACAAAGTTAGCGGATTTTTGCACAAAAATGCGCATATTTGTATGATTTTACGCATAAAATGAAGTTTACAAACAAACAGCTGCTGATTGCAGGTCTCATTCTGGGAATGAGTTTCGCTCTGGCCGCCTGCAAAAAGAACAACGAGGAAGAAACCACCACCAAATTCTTGTCCGGCTCACTGTCGACAGGGGCTCCTGCCTACGCATTCGTGGGAGAAGAAATCACGATGCGCTACGGAGGCCTTTCCAAGGAGGATGGAGATTCTCTGCTAACATACATCTGGAAAATCAGTGTAGATGACGTCGCAGACACCCTGCGCAAGGAAAGCGACCCCGCTTCGGTTGCCGCAGTCAAACGTTTCACTATTCCCGACACCCTCGGCACGTTCCGGATTACCGTGCAGGCCATTGCCAGCGGCTACGCTTCTTCGAGCGCCACTTCCGACATCAAATTCCTGGACAACACGATGGACGGACGCGGCTCCCTTTCCGGATTCGTAGTGGATCCGGATAAGGACATCTACCTTACCGACCCCCGAGACGACATCGAATATCTATGCCATATCACTGACGGACAAATATGGATGAGGCAGAATCTGGCATACGAGGGCACTGAAGAATCAGGCATTCTGGGAGTGCCATATGACAAGGAGCCCAGGCTCTCCAGGACATTCGGCAGATACTACACCTGGGAAGAGGCGGTAAAGGCCTGCCCTCCCGGATGGAGGCTTCCTTCGGAGAAGGATTGGGTTCAACTCGCATCGGAAGTTATTCCGGACGCACAGCAGAAGAGCAATTTCAAAGACGTCGCCGGAGACTTCCTGGGAAACATAAAATTCAATGGGGAAAGGATGTGGGGATACTGGCCGAATGACGTAACAATTACAGACAGACTGGGATTCACCGCCCTGCCCTGCGGAATAGACAACGTTACGGCAGAGCAGCACAATTTCAGCCATTTCGGGGATTACGCCGCATTCTGGACTGCCGATGCAATGGAAGATACCCCCGAAGCCCTGTTCCGTTATATGCATTCGAAATCGAAAGATGTATTCGTCGAATACGGCAGCACGTCCAGGCTGAGGCTGAACGTCCGCTGCGTCAAAGATTTGGAGGAGGAAGAATAAAATGGACTACAACACTTCGAGAGAACGGCTCGAGATGCCGGAATACGGACGCAATGTCCTAAAGATGGTGGAACATCTGAAAGAAATAGAGGACCGCGACAAACGCAGCGAACAGGCTCGTGCCATAGTAAAGGTTATGGAGATACTCAATCCACAGGTCCACAGTCAGGAGAATTTCGAGCAGAAACTGTGGAACCACCTGTTCATTATTGCAGGATTCGACCTGGACATAGATGCACCATATCCCTGCCCTAACCCGGAAGATTTTGAAACCAAGCCGGTTCCTCTCCCGATGAAGGATACCCGGATCAGGGCGGCCCACTACGGACGGAACATCGAAAAAATCATTGACCTGATTGCCGTCGAGCAGGACGGGGAAATAAAAAACGAACTCATCCGCAATCTGGCCATCTATATGAGACAGCAGTATCTGATATGGAACAAGGATTCCGTAGCCGATGAGACAATCTTCGAGGACATAGAAAAACTGTCCGAAGGAAGGATTGAAGTGCCCCGGGAAATCAGCCTGACCAAGATTCCGGACAAGGCCAATTTCTCACGTCCGAATCTCGGACTGAATATAGGAGGTAGAAATTCCCGTTCCCGCAAGAACGGACGCAAGCAAAACAGAAAAAAAGTCCTGTAAATGTCTAAGAAACTGCTCCGAATCATACCGGGAGTGCTTTTGGTTGCTCTCGCCGTTTTCGCATATATCTCCAGCATCTCATATCTCATTCACTGGAAAACGGATATGAGTTGCACGATGGGGCTTGCAGCGTCGGACGCTGACCTTACGGTAGAGAATATCCTGGGGATGACGGGACATATGTTCGCAGACCTTATGATAAGGCAGCTGCTCGGAATAGGCAGTTTTGTATTGTTCGCAATCCTGGCGGTGATTTTTCTTCGCTGCACTTTCGGATTTTTCAGAGAGAACTTATTCAAGATTTTAGCCTCGGTTCTGGGGGCGTCGGTAATCGTCAGCATTGTGGCGGCGTTTATAGGCCGATTGTTTGACGTCGAAACCGTACTTGCAGGAGGTTGGGGCGGACACAGCGGAGCTTTTGTCATAGAGCAATGCCGCGGTGTCATCGGGATGGTGCCGACAGGATTGATTGTACTGATTCTTCTGGCCAGTTTCGTATTCCTCTGTTTGAGCCAGATTTTCCACATCAAGTTCGGCAAGGCCGGCGAAGAGCCTGAACCTGTGGAAATCGCGGAGCCGGAGGAAGACTTGAAAATTACAGAAGTTGCGGAACCGGTTATGGAAGAACCGGTTATGGAAGAGCCGGTTATGGAAGAGCCAGTTCAGGCAGAAGGCAATTTGGAAATCATCAAGGAAACTAATCTGGAAGCTCCGGTCATTGAGAATCTGCCTCCTATAGACAACAGGTTGGACCCGCCGGACGGATTGCCCAGATACAAGGCTCCGTCCCTGAATCTGCTTGAAAATCACGGAAGTTCCAGACACATTGTCAGCGACGAGGAGATAAAGCGTAACAACAATAAAATCCGAGCCGTTCTGGGCAACTACAAGATTCAGCTCTCAGACGTTCAAGCCATAGTCGGGCCCACAGTTACGCTGTACAAGACATATCCCGCACCGGGAGTCAAGATATCGGCGATAAAGCAGCTTCAGGAAGACATCGCAATTTCTCTGGGAGCCAAAGGTGTGAGAGTTGTAACCCTTTCGGATTCGGTAGGAATCGAGGTAGCCAATGACGTGCCCAGTATGGTTCCGCTCAAAGCCTTGCTGAACGACAATTCATTCCGTGAAAGCAAAGCCTGCCTGCCGATAGCCATAGGTTATACCATCACCCAGAAGGTCAAGGTGTTCGACCTTGCGGATGCGCCCCACCTGCTGGTAGCCGGTGCCACAAAGCAGGGCAAATCGGTAGGTCTTAACGTTATAGTAAGTTCACTGCTGTACGCCTGCCATCCCTCAGAACTCAAGTTCGTGTTCACCGACCCCAAGATGGTGGAATTCAGCGCTTACAACCAGCTGTTGCACCACTATCTGGCCGTCCTGCCCGATGACAGCGAAAAAGACGAGCTTGCGAACGCCATCGTGAAGACCCCAAAGCGCGCAGAAAAGATTCTCCGCTCCCTGTGTGTAGAGATGGACGAACGCTATACCAAACTGTCGGAAGCAGGAGTCAACAACATTAAGCTGTACAACGAGAAATACAAGGAGAGAAAGTTGCGTCCCGACAAAGGGCACAAGTTCCTCCCCTATCTGGTTGTGGTGGTGGACGAATATGCCGACCTCACTATGACTACCGGAGCATCTGCGGAAGCAAAAGCAGCATCCAGAAGTATAACAAACTCCATTATCAGACTGGCCCAAAAGGGACGTGCCGCCGGCCTTCACGTAATTCTTGCCACACAGAGGCCTTCGGTAGATGTGATTTCCGGACTCATCAAGAGTAACTTCCCGATGCGCATTGCATTCAGGACAGCCTCCAGAACCGACTCACAGACCATTCTGGACGCTCCGGGAGCCGAGAAACTGATAGGCAACGGCGATATGCTGTTCTCGGCCGGCATCGACACCGAGCGAATCCAGTGCGGTTACGTGAGCGGCAAGGAAATTGACGCCATCACCCAATGCATTGGAGAGCAGACCGGATACGGGAAATCCTACAACTGTCCTTATTATCTGCCGGATGCGCCCGACTCGGTAGGCGACACATCTTCGGGAAGCGTCGATATGAGTGAAGTGGACGATCGTTTTGCCGAAGCCGCCAGAATAGTCGTAACCAACCAGAAGGGTTCGACGTCCGACCTTCAGAGAAAACTTGGTATGGGATATGCAAAAGCAGGTCGCGTGATGGATCAGCTCGAGGCCGCGGGCATTGTGGGACATCAGGACGGCACAAAGACCAGAGAGGTCCTTGTAAGCAGCATAGAAGAGCTGGAAGAGATCCTCGCCAAATACGGTAAATGAGAAGATTGATTCTATCGGCATTGTGCCTGTTCTCAGGCCTTGTGACATTCGCCCAGTATGAGAAATTTGACGAACTTGCACAGCATATCACTCAGGGCGACAGGATAAGTTTGGAATTTTCCGTAGGCTTTGAAGGCAATCAGGGCTCAATTGCAGAAGGCAGTCTGACACTGCAGGGAACCTGCTACTGTGCAACGGCAGCCGGGATGAGGATTATCGGCGACGGAAAAACCCAATGGACAGTTGACGATGCAGGACAGGAGATTTACATCGAGGATGGAGGACAACTTTCATCCCTGCTCTCAAACCCCAGGGTTATAAGGAATTCACTCAGTTGCCTCAGTTCTACGTACAATTCGCTGAGCGGCATCTTTACCACCGGCAAAAACGGGAGCACGCGATTGAGGTTTCAGCTGAAAGACATCCGCTACGCCAAGTATTCAGATAATCCGGGGGAATTCTGCGTGGACTGCTCAGAATATCCGGAGCCCTGGGTCATCACCGACCTCCGATAAGGAATCCTCCCTTACATACCAGATATACCCGGTTACCTTGCGGTAGCCGAGTTTTTTATACAGATTGACGTAGCGTCTGACCTGCTTATGGTATGCATCTCTGGGTTCTCCGAACTTGTAGTCGATAACCTCAACGGATCCGTCGGGATACAGAAGCACGCGATCCGGGCGATACTGCTTTCCGTCGGCCGCAATGATTGCCGCTTCATTGAGTACCCTGAGTTCTACGGGCGAATCTGCAAGCGAAGAAGGGAACCATTTCGGATGGGAAGCGATGCGTTCCTCTAGGAAGGCCCTTGCCTTTTCCCCCTGCTCCGGAGTAAGAAGCGATTCGTTCACCACAGCCTTTACTGCACGGGGAAGATCCCGGAGGCTGTTCACTTCTTCCAGTATCCTATGCAGGGCAATTCCTTCGAGTCGCGGAGAAGCCTCGATTCCTACGCCTTCGGAACTGAAGAAATCCAATGCATCGGAAGAAGGCTTCAACCTGTCTCCTATGGGGAAAGACGGATAGGCCGATGGGAAAGTCCTTTCGGAAGAGGCCGATGCCCGGTCCATCTTTCTAAAGTCATACTCAGTTCCGTAAGTCATCTCGCTCATACCCCCGGTGTATGCATACAGCAGTTCCGAGAGCGAGGCCCATTCGTAGGGCTTGCGGGCTGAAACCGCGGCGGCGCATTTTTTTGAAACGTCGGATGATATTACGTGAAGACTCTTCTGCGCCCTTGTAAGCGCAACATAGAAAAGATTTATATTGTCCACCTTTTGGGCGAAGGCCTCCCTCTCGTAATCCTTCTCGAAATGGTTGAGACGGGATTTCCGGCTGCTCAGCTCGATGGGATAGCAGTTGTCGGTTTCGGCAGGCATACCGGAAGCCTTTGCATCCAGATGGCACCAGTGAGTGTCGCCGTTGTACAACTTGACGGAATCGGCATAGGGGAAAATCACGTAAGGGAACTCCAGACCCTTGGATTTATGGATTGTAAGGATGCGTACCGAAGAATCATTCTCGGGGGTTCCCACGAATATGTCGTCTTTTTCGTTCCAGCGTTTGAGATAAGCCTTGAGATTGTTTCCGTACAGATTGCACCAGGAGTGGATATCATCCATAAAAGCCTGGACATACAGGGCCTCCCCGTCGAAATTCGACGGATCCACCCGTTTGAGAGCACGCAGGAAGTATTCGCACAAATCTACAACCGAATTGTAGCTGTCGGGAATCTGCACGTCCAGTGACTCGGCCAGATAGGTATTGAGTTTATCGGCGGGATTATCCACCGCCGCAAGCAGGGAAACCAGCCTGCGTACAACAGCCGAACTCTTAATGCGCAGGGAGTCGTCGGACAGAATCGGAATTCCGTTATCGACAAGATATGAGCCAATCTCGGCACCCACGTTGCGAGTCCTTACAAGAATTGCAATGTTCCCTGGTTTTGCGCCGCAGTCCAGCGCGCTGTGGACCGATTCCAGAACCCGTTCCTTCTGTGAAGATTTGTCGCAGAAACTTATTTTCACGCAACCTTCCTGTGGATCCTTGCTCCGGGGTTTCTGATTCACGTCTCCGTACATCTCCCGAAGCCCGAGGCTTTCGGATGCATAAGAAAAGAACTCATTATTGAAACTCACCACAGCCCGAGTGCTCCTCCAGTTGAATTCCATCTCTTCGCTCACGGCCTTCGGGAAACATTCAGCAACTTTATGCCCGAGTAAAGTCCAGTCGGAATTACGCCAGCGGTAAATGCTTTGTTTTATGTCGCCGACAACCAGATTCCGACCGCCACGGGATTCGCTTTCAAGCAGAAGCGGATAGAAATTTTCCCATTGGACAAGAGAGGTATCCTGAAATTCGTCTAGCAGGAAATCCTTGAAACGTATGCCTGTCTTCTCATATATGAACGGAGCGTCGCTTCCGTCTATCACGGCGCGGAGCAGTTCATTTGACTCATCCAGACACATCAGGTTCTTCTCAGAAAGAAGCGAATCGAACGAAAGGAAGAATTCATAAGAAAGGCCCAAACCGGAAACCAATTTGCTGATTTCGCAGGCGGTATTGTATCCTTTGATGTTGGAGTCGAAATAATCGGCAAACTCAGGATGCTCCTTGCGAAAGCGTACCCCAAGTGCCTGACAGCAGGTTCCGGGTTTGACGTCCAGGCCGTTCTCCTTTGCAACGGAAGCAAATTTCCGGATGATCGTGCGGCAAGCCTTCTTTATGGCCTTCAGCGATTCCTTGGAATATGCCTTGGAGACATCCAATCCGCAGGAAGCCGCCATAGAGTTGAAATCCAGGGACTTAAGCCTGGCTCCCATATCGTAGAGGTCCTTCTCGATTTTTATCTTCTCGCCTTTTTCAAGACTTTCCTGTACATTTGTCCGTATCCAATCCACCACCTCAGAATTATCTTCGCTGAGAGACTCAAGGATACGGTCCATTGCCTCCTGGATAACGGAATTGCGGTCCAGTTCTATCTGATAGTCGGCAAACTGACCGATTTCCCTCGAAAAAGCCTTTATCGTCTGCTGGAAAAACGAATCGATTGTGCTGACAGCAAAGGAACTGTAATCGTGCAGGATATCCGTGAGAATCCCTCGTGCCCTGGGATCCTTTTTTGCCCTTTCGAAAAGATTCTGCAGAATGCGGTTCTTCATCTCGGCGGTAGCCTTGTTGGTAAAGGTCACCGCAAGAATATGCCTGTACGCCTGAGGGTCTGAAGACGAGAGCAGTATGTCCAGATACGCTTGGGACAAAGCGTAGGTTTTTCCGCTTCCGGCACTTGCCTTGAGAATTTTCATCATCGTCCGCAGATTTGTTTAAAGTTACAGAAAGAGCAGGAAGAGGCATCGTCGCATCGTGTCCAGGGCACCGAGAGATCGGAAAGCCTGTCCAGAAGTTCCTGAAGCCTGGGTTTCATAAGAGCACAGAATCCGGGACTCAGGGCCACGTTCTGCACGCCCTCCACAAACAGATTGGCGGGCTGGTATATGCTGTTGAAGACCATATTGCCCTCAAGGCTCCGGTCTTCCTTTACAAACAAGTCGTAAATATAAAGTTGGACTGCGATGGGAGGCCTCTTGCTGTCATCTGACCCAAACAGATTTTCCACCACCTCGGCAGCATTCTCATCGGTTATGTTTATATCCTGATCGGTGACTCTTCCCGTCTTATAGTCTATTACCCTGATCTGTCCCGGAGTTACACTGTCCAGACGGTCGATGACGCCTACGAAACGGTATCCTCCTATGGTTGCCTCCATCCTGCGTTCGAGGCCCAGAATAGTGAAACAGGAATCGGGACCGGCTTTGAGAAACTCGATATCACGTTTTATGACCTGCCGCACATAACTGCATATCATATCCCTGTAGATAATGTTCTTTCCGGAAATCTCGAAAGCGTTCTGTTTGTCGAGTATGAGCCTGCTGACCAAATCCTTTATATGGGAAGGGGACTTGAGCAGGGATTCCAGACAGGCGGCACTCACCTTCCGGTCCGGAGTGTCGTACAGGATTTCCATCGCTTCGTGAAAAACCTGTCCGAACATAGATGCGTCGAGGTTTTCGGCAACCTCGGTATCCTTCCTGAGTCCAACTACGTAGGCATAATAGAACTTTGCCGGGCAGCTCAGGTAGTCTTTTATTGCAGAGGCCGAAAGATGACCTTCCCTGAGTTTCCGGATATCCTCGGCCGTCTTGGGAATATCTCCCTGAACCGACAGCCGTTTGATTTCGCTCTTCGCGGTCCATCTGCACACGGGCAACTCGAAGTGCAGTTCCAACTGTTTTATGAAACGGCTTTCCTCCCCCACCTTCACTCCCTCGGTACGGGAATCGTACAGCAGCCACACTTTGGAGGCGCGCTGCACCATCCGATAGAAATAATATGCCCACATCGCATCCTTGTACTCGTAGGTGGGCATTCCGAATCCTTTCCGCAGTTCTCCCGGAATAAAAGAGGAAGCCGTAGAACGTCGGGGGAAAGTTCCTTCGTTGCAACTCAGGACAATTATATTTTCGAAGTCCAGCGCGCGGGTCTCGAGGGGGCCCATAATCTGAAGTCCCTGCATAGGCTCGCCCTGGAACGGAACGGTATCGCCGGCACACATCTGTTGCAGCACCCGCACGAAAGTAGCCGGCTTTACCGGCAGAGGATCCTGCATCAGTTCCTCCAGAGTCTGGTAAATTTTCTTGGCGAAATCCAATTCCATAGTGTCGTTCATCCCAACAGCCAGAGTCTTGAGCACATCCTGCAGATAGCGGGCAAAAGCCTCTGTCCGGTCCGGTTCGCAGGAAGACGGATCGGTCACTACTACCTTGAATACAGACTCAAGCACCGGATCGGAGTTGAATTGTTCAACGGGGACGTAGCATTGCGCCTTAGCGCGGATGTCGTCGGCCGTCTTCAGCCCCTCCGGGCTGAGGGAAAGCCTGAGCAGACTGTTGGAAAGAATAGACCAGACCTGCCGGTGATAGAAGAAAGGAATCCCATCCTTGAAATAAACGTGCAGCTGAAGGGCACAGAGTTCGAGCACCAACGGCCAGAGCACACTCCCGGAAATGGGATAGCCCATTGTTACGTTAAGTTGCCGGACCTCTTCCGGGATGGAGTTCAGCACCGGCAGCAGCAGGCTCTCGTCGGGAAGCACAATGGCGGTGGAGATATCGGCTTTGCCTACAGCCTCAAGAATCTGCGGAATCTGCTTGGCCTGGCCCACCGAAGAAGGGACGCTGAGCACATTGATTTCAGGATCGGGCAGGCCTTCGGGATCCGGTTCGAATGCCTGGGGAAAGAGAGAGAGATTTTCGCTGATGAAAAAGGATGACCGGTTGTCCCGGTCCTTTATTAGACGGCTGCTGAAGTCCCAGCAGAACTCTGCCATCCGGGCATTCCTAATAGATTTCAGCAATTTCTTTTCGCAGTCGTTGAGGGCATTCAGACCCACGAAGACAAATTTCTCACATCCTGGAAACTTCCTTGCAAGGATATCGGAGACACTCTGCACTTCGAGCGCAGACGCCAGCTTGCGGTATATCCGGCCCTCGTAACTCAATTCTTTACGGTCGAGAGCACTGTTAAAGCTGCGGTAGAGGTCATAAAGGATGTCCCAGACGGTCTGGAAACGCCTTTTATATTCTCCATCGGTATTGAAATTGCCGAGAAACTGCTCCACCGCACTCTTCTGAGTCTCAGTCAGAAAAGAAAAATCCTGTTGCATTCCCTTGTACAGGGCTATGTTTGCAAATATCTGCCGCGGATCGACCAGATACTTGTCGATGTCGTTGAAATCGCTGAGAATTATTCCTCCCCAGAAAATGAAATTGTCCAGGGGTTCAGCCTTTCCCGGGCCCTCTTTTGTTTCATACAGAGGCTTGTAACAGTCGTAGAGGATGCGGAGCAGCTTCACTCGCGAGCTCTGCCTCTCTCCGGCAAGGGCCGACACAAAGTCGTTCATCTGACGGCACACCGGAGCCGGAACCGGAATACCGGAATCCTGCGCCTCCTCTCCCAGGTATTTGTTGAAGAACACCATAGCGCGACGGTTGGGAAAGACAAAACAGCATTTGTCTATCTCTCCAAGGGAATAATAGTGCCTTGCAACCTGTTTGAGAAAAGGAATCATCAGCGGTCAATAATAACTCTGGGGATACGTCGCGGAACAGAAGTGATTATTTCGTACGGAATGGTGTCGAGAATTCCGGCAAGTTCGGATATGGTAGGATTCTCCCCGAATATCGTGACTTCGTCCCCTGCCTTTACGTCTATTCCCGTCACATCCAGCATACAGGCATCCATACAGATGTTCCCTATCGTTTTAGCTCTCTTTCCATTTACAAGGAAAGAAGCATTTCCCCGGCCCAGATGGCGATTGATACCATCGGCATAGCCGATTCTTATAGTGGCTATCTTTGTCCCCTCCGGGGCTATCTTGCCGTGACGGCCGTAGCCTATCTCGCCTTCTCCGAATTTAAGTTCCTTGACCTGAAGCACCTCCACTTTCAAAGACGCTACCGGCTTGAGGTCTCTGGTACTTCCCGGCACCGGATCCACCCCGTATATTCCAAGGCCCAGACGGACCATATCGAACTGATATTGGGGGAATCTTTCTATTCCGGCGGTATTGAGCGCATGCCAGATGGGGTGATAGCCCAGGGCCCAGTCGATTGTCGCCGCATTGCTCTTGAACAGTTCCAGCTGCGCAAGCGTATATTCATCGTCTTCTTTGCAGGGGCTGTCTGCGACGCACAGATGGGTGTATATGGACTTGACCTTGATTTTAGGCAGCTTTCCCAGACAATCCAGAAGGACGGGGATTTCGTCGGTCATAAAGCCGAGACGGTGCATCCCGGTATCCAATGCAATGTGAACGGGATAGCTTCTGAGCCGGGAACGGGAGACCTTCTTGGCCAGAAGTTTCAGGGCTTCGATATCGGGCAGCGCAGGTTCCAGCTTGTATTCTATTATTTCGTCAAAAGAGTCGATTCCCGGATTGAGTACCAGAATCGGCAGCATGATACCGGCCTGACGGAGTTCCACGCCCTCGCCGGTTGTGGCTACGGCAAAGTAATCGGCGCCGGCTCTCTCCAGAAGGCGGCTGAATTCCACTGCGCCGGCGCCATAGGCGTTAGCCTTCACCAGAATCAGAAGTTTGGTGGAGTCCTGTATGAGAGACCGGTAATGATTATAATTGTGCAGGCAATTGGGGAGGCTGAGCTCCAGCCTGTTAGAACAATTCTGAGCCATATCTTTAAAATTTATTCTTCATCTTCGGGCAGAGAAGGGGCTGCTTTGGGATCGATATACGAGTCGGCCTTCTCCCGAGCCTCGGAATACACCTCCAAAAGTTCAGTCCCCTCCTTAAGGGGAACAATGGAGAATTCGGTTACCTCGGCGGGAACCAGCACCGTCTCCCCCTCCTTGAGAATGGTGTCGGTCTTTCTGCCCAGGACCTCCATCTGAATCGAGGCCTCACCGCCGATACAGTTGTAAACCATTGCAGAATCGCACTTTTCGGTACTTATGCAGATGGGATCCTTTATATCCATACGATTGACCGTAAATTGCGGGAAGGATGGCTGAGAAGGCGCCCTATAGGCTCCGAAATCGATGAAATCGAGGGCCTCAACGAGGTTGAATTCGGGGTCGAACTCCTCCGGTCCCGGCTCCTGTCCCCAGCAGCTGAGACAAAAGTCCATCGGCGAGGATTCGCTAACCTCGGCCACCAGCACCTCCCCTTTGAGGCAGTTAACGGTACCTGACGGAATAGGAAGGCACTGCCCGGGGTAAAGGGCAATTCCGTTGAGCATATCCAGAACGGTGCCGTCCCCGCAAGCGGCAAGGAAATCGGCGGCGGCAGTATTCTGCCGGAATCCAAGGTACGCCATCGCATCCTTCCCGGCCTTGAGCACTATCCAAAGTTTCTCTTTTCCCAGGAAATCATAGCGCTGGGCGGCAATTTCGTCGTTGGGATGCACCAGCAGCGGAGAAACGGTCCTGCAACTGATGTATTTCAGTTGAAACGGGAACTGACGTCCGAAATATTCGTACACTCTGTCACCCACGACTCTGTCCAGATAGGTATCCATCACCTCGCTGATTGTATTACCGGCAAGCCAGCCGTCGCGCAGCAGGGAATCCCGGTAACCCAGATCGGCAAGCTTGAATTCCTCGCTTCCCCAAGCATATTCGTCCAGAATCGTGCACAGATGAACGGGATACAGTTTCTTGTCTTCTACCATTTTACATTCTTCTTATTGATCGAATTCGTCCCATAGAGCGTCAAGTTCCCGACGTTCCTTTTTTGTAGGCCGCCCGGAGCCGCGGTCTCTCTTGACAAAAAAAGTTTCCACGGGAGCGTGGAGTTTGGCCAGTTCGCTTTCCGGCGTAAGATTCTGCGCGAATTCGGGAACCAGAGAAGCGCCCATACGGGTACCGCTGAGCTGGATAACCTTGAATTCATACAGCACCGTACCTTTGCGCACTTTGATTGAATCTCCTATTTTAACTGCCTTGGAGGCCTTGGCATTGACACCGTTGATCTGCACCTTATTGCCGTTGCAGGCATCGGTAGCCTCACTGCGGGTCTTGAAAACCCTGACAGCCCACAGATATTTGTCGATACGTTCGCTGTCCATCAGAATAAAAACATTGAATATTCAACTTTGGAAACGGTCTCTTCCCCTTTGATTGCGCTCAGGATGTCCAGGCCGAAACTGATGGCATGGCCCGCGCTGCGTCCGGTAATGACACGTCCGCACACGACCGAAGGCTGCTCCTCGAACACCGCCTCTTTTGCCAGGAGATATTCCTGAAAGCCGTCGAAACAAGTGAAATGCACACCTTTAAGGTCGGGCAACCGGCTGAGAACCAGTCCCGGAGCCGCGCAGATGGCAGCCACACTACCGCCTTTCCCGTAATGCCGGAGCATTTCTTCCATAAGCGGGTGGCATCCGGCCAGGTTTCGGCTTCCCGGCATTCCACCGGGGAAAATCATAAAATCCTTTTCATCGGGAACTTCGCATTCCGACGGGCAGCAGCCGCACTGCAGGTCAAAGATTCTGTCGGCCTTTACGGTAACGCCGTGGGAGGAAGTTACGTATTGTGTACCATTGACGCTTACAAGCGAACATTCCACCCCACCGCGGCGGAGCACGTCATTCACGGCAAGAGCCTCGCAATCTTCGAAGCCGTCGGCCAAAAATATGTTTACACCTTTCATAACATCAATAGTTCGTTAGTTTTATAAAAGTTACGCCACGGCGCGAACGCCGTAGAATAAAAGTTCTTTGAAATCAGTGTTATTTAATCGCATGTTCGGGCGTTTGCCGGACATTGCAATAAATCGATCCACCATTGCAGCATTGTGTAGCAGGGTTTTTGT